>QYPG01000023.1 GCA_007279945.1 Streptomycetaceae bacterium
TACGCCCCATTTTGGTAGAAACTCTGTAATAACAACGTGACAGGATGAAAACATTGCTGCAGATGCAACAACGTGATCACCTTGTTCAACTAAACATGCAAGAGAGGCAAACATGGCCGACATACCTGAGCCGGTTGCAACGCAGAAATCTGCACCTTCAATCGCAGCTAAGCGTTGTTCAAACATCGCGATAGTTGGATTATGAAAACGCCCATAAAGAAAGTGTTCGGTTTCCTCGGCAAAGGATGCGTTGGCTTCTTCAGCGCTGGAATATGTGAAACCGCTATTTAAATAGAGCGCCTCTGAAGTCTCGCCAAAACCAGACCGGGCAAGGCCCGCGCGCACCGCATGCGTTTGTGAATGCAGATCCCATTGCGGCTCATCGCGTTCATTGCGGGGGCGGTATCCCCATGGTGTACTCACCGGTTAATTGTGGCAGAATTATACCCATGTCTAACACTGCAATCTCGGTCACCGATTTAAGCAAGAAATACGGCGAACGTATGGCCGTTTCGCATGCAACTTTTGAAGTTCCACTTGGCACAATCTGCGGTTTTGTAGGTCCAAATGGCTCTGGCAAGACCACCACCATGCGTATGTTGTTGGGGTTAATCACGCCAACTGGCGGCACCGGTGAGATTTTAGGTGAATCAATTAAACATCCCGAAAAGTATTTGCCCCGCGTTGGCGCAATGATAGAAGGGCCAGCGTTTTATCCAGCGCTAAGTGGTAAAGAAAATTTGAACTATCTAGCAGCCCTTGGTGGCTTTTCGACTGATCGCGTTCAAGGACTTTTAGAAAAAGTTGGACTTGGCGATCGCGGGAAATCAAAGTACAAGACTTATTCATTGGGAATGAAACAGCGTTTGGGAATTGCAGCGGCCTTACTTCCAAACCCACAGTTGTTGATGCTGGATGAGCCAACCAATGGTTTAGACCCCGAAGGTATTCAAGAAGTACGCGCCTTGTTGCGCTCACTCGCAGATGGTGGCACCTCTGTCTTTGTATCTTCGCACTTGCTCTCAGAACTCGAACTGATAAGCGATTACTTAGTTATGTTACGAAAAGGTGAAGTTGTATTTACTGGGAAAATGACGGATTTAATGTTCAGTCAACAGCCAGTGATAATCGCTAAAGGTGCCAATGAGAGTGATCTGATCACACTACTTTCTATCGCAGAGGCTGCTGGACATCACGCTGTAATCCGCGATGGAGCAGTTCACGTTGAAGGTCCGGCTGACTGGGCAATCGAATTTAATCGTGCAGCATTTACCGCCGGCATAACCTTGTCCCAATTAACACCACAACTTCCGAACCTGGAAGAGACATTCTTTGAAATGACAGGTGAAAAATAATGTGGAATGTAGCCTTTGCAGAACTCCGTAAGTTACGCCGTCCAACACTCTTTCTTGGAACTATGGGGGCCGTCGTTTTCTTCAGTGCACTCTTTTCATCACTATTATTTCTTCTCATTGATTCACCTGATGGAAACTCAGATCGTGGCCGGTCAGTAAGCCGTGAAGTTTTGGGACTCGCGACCGGTGGTGTTCAAGGTTTTAGCAGCGTTGGTGGTTTTTTGGGAATAATCGCACTCTGTGTTTTTGCTGCGCAAACTGCACAGGAATATACCTATGGCACTTTGCGCAATTTATTAGTGCGACAACCGGGGCGTTTGCGCATTTTGGCAGGAAAATTTCTCGCCATGAAACTATTTGCACTCGTAATGATTATTTTATCGGCCATTGTCAGTATTAGTGCCTCAGTAATTTTGGCACCACGCGCCAAAGTTTCAACAGAGTTGTGGTTTGGTGCCGATGGACGGCATGCCCTATTTACAAGCTTCATCAATATAGTTATTTCAGTTATTGGCTTCGGAACTATAGGCATGGTCTTAGGGCTACTCCTTCGCTCTCCAATAAGTGCGATTTCATTTGGAGTTCTCTGGCTGCTGATCGTTGAAAATCTGCTGATTGCAGTTAAAAACTCACTGCAAGATTGGATGCCTGGTGCACAACTTTCGGCAATCGCATCTGGTGGAGTGCCGCGCGGGATGACGACCGGAATTGAATACTCGCACGCGTTATTAGTCGGTGGCATATATGTTGCGATTGGTGCAGCGGTTGCCTCTTTCCTCTTTGTTCGCCGTGACGTATCTAATTAGAGACACCAGCACCTATAGCCAAGGTTTTCCAAGTTCATTCAATTATTCTTAAGCCCTTCCCCCGGAGGTCTTATATTGAAAAACTATCGAGCGATTTCACTTGCTCTAATTGTCATTCTGACGCTTTCAACTGCGCCAGCTGTGGCTAAGACCCCAAAACCAACGCTGGCTCAAATTGAAGCGGCCAAGAAAGCTGAAGCGGCAAAAAAGAAAGCCGCTGATGAGCAGGCAGCAAAATTAGCAAAAGCTAACCAAAGTTTGCGTACGCTCACTGCAAAAGCAAATGCGGCAACTGCGTTATATGTCAAAGCGCAAAAAGAGTTAGCTATCGCTGAGGCAGCTGCGCGTGCTGCGGCACAGTATGCTGCGGAAACTGCAGCGGCAGTTCAAGAGGCACATAAAGTTATTGGAAAGTTGGCGGCCAACGCTTATATTCTTGGCGGAAATATGAGTGACATCGAACCTTTGCTTAGTGCAAATGGGCCACAGGATTTAATGGATCAACTCAGTACACTAAGCACTTTAGGTTCGAAGAACACAATCGCCTTGGAACGTTTTAAAGCTGCAGAGGTTATTGCTCGTGCAGCCAAAAAAGCCGCTGATGAAGCGAAAATTGCTCAACAAAAGGCGACAGAAAAAGTTGCCGCAGCTAAGAAAGTTGCAGATGACGCAAAAGCTGATCAGGCTAAAGAAGTTGCTAAGTTACAAAAGATTCAAGATCAGTTGATGAAAGAGTTGATGAGTGCCCGTAAAATTAGAACAACTTTAGAGCAGCAACGCCAGCTAGCACTTCTAGAAGAGGCTCAAGCAAATCAAGCTGAACAAACAGTTGGGCAGTCAAAAATCTGGCCTGACATTGGCTTCAAGGGTCGCTCAACAATTCGTACTTCTGAAGCACAGCGTCTAAAGGCCGTTGAGTTTGCAAAGAAACAAGTTCTCGCTCGCAAGCCTTACGTGTGGGGAACTCAAGGACCTAACACTTTCGACTGTTCAGGTCTTGTTTATGCAGCATATAAATACGCCGGTTTAGATTGGCCAAATTGGGATCGCCTCAACTCAGCGCTGTATTCGGGATATACCAAGCATGTTTCCCTCAACGCCTTAGTACCAGGAGATCTCTTGTTCTATTCATACAAGGGAACTATTTCAACCATCCATCACATCACAATTTATGCAGGCGACGGCATGATGTGGGAAGCTAATTCAAAGAATGCGGGCCTGTTGTACTCAAGTATTTACAGCGTTAAGGGACTTATGCCATTTGGTGGTCGGGTCTAGTCTTATCGCATGACATCGTGCCTACCAGCTGTTAGAAGTGCGGTACGCCCATGGCTAGAAAAATTTGAAGCTGGCGACTGTGTAGTTGTTGCTGTATCTGGCGGCGCAGATTCACTTGCACTTGCATATGCCATGTCGGTTGAAGCAAAGAAATTAGCGATCAACGTTCATGCAATCACTGTTGATCACCAGTTGCAAAGCAGGTCTGCTGAACAAGCATCGAAAGTTGTAGAGCAAATGCTTTCATTAGGTATTGCAACCACTGTTGAAAGAGTTGTCGTGAATATTACCGATGGGTTAGAAGCGTCTGCACGTAGTGCGCGTTACGAGGCGCTAAATGATACGAGCTTAAAGCTGGGAGCAGTTGCTGTTTTCTTAGGTCACACACACAATGATCAAGCTGAAGGAGTGTTACTTGGCCTTGCTCGTGGATCTGGAACACGTTCGCTATCTGCGATGGCACCACACAATGGAATCTATATCCGTCCGCTACTTACAATTACAAGAAGTGAAACTGAAAGCGTATGCGACGAAGTTGGATTATCTCCATGGAATGATCCGCACAATCAGGACACCACTTTTGCGCGCGTACGTGTTCGCACTCAAGCATTGCCGGCGTTAGAAGCTGCAATTGGACCTGGAATCTCCCACGCTTTAGTTCGAAGCGCCGAACTTCTGCGCCAGGATGCCGATGCTCTCGATGAATGGGCAGAGCGCGAGGCCGCTCCTCTGGATCTATCTGATTTAGATTGCAACCACTTGGCTCAACTACCCAAAGCGATCAGAAGCCGAATTATCCGAATGGCTATCTATGCCGCGGGTGCCCCCAGTGGATCGGTTACCGCCGAGCATGTAGGTGCCGTTGAGGCCTTGATTTCGGCGTGGAACGGGCAGGCAGAGGCCCATCTGCCGGGTGGTGTGAAGGTTGGGCGTATTTCGGGCAGACTTTCGCTCTTACATGACTAGCAGGGGAGCCGGCGTGGATTTAGCAGGAGTAGAGAAGGACATCGAACGAGTCATCGTCACCGAGGATGAGCTGCAAGCCAAAATTATTGAGCTAGCTGCACGCGTTGATAAAGATTACGAAGGTAGAGATCTCCTATTAATTGGCGTGCTTAAAGGTGCAGTCATGGCTATGGCGGATCTTTCGCGCGCATTGCAACGCCACGTTGAGATGGATTGGATGGCGGTTTCTTCTTACGGCTCCGGAACGAAATCAAGTGGGGTTGTTCGCATCTTGAAAGATTTAGATAGAGATATTACTGGGCGAAATGTTTTGATAGTTGAAGATATCGTTGATTCAGGATTAACACTTTCTTGGCTCAAAGCTAATTTAGAGTCACGCGGAGTTGGAAGTGTTGAAATTCTCTCTATTTTGCGCAAGCCCGATGCCGCCAAAGTTGAAGTCTCGGTTAAATATGTGGGATTTGAGATTCCACCAGATTTCGTCGTTGGTTACGGTTTGGACTTTGATGAGAAATATCGCAATCTCCCATTTATTGCAGTGCTTGCCAAGCACATGTATTCATAAGAACTGACGAAACGAGAAATCCAGAATATGTCCGAAGCTAAAAAGACGCTGAAGAAACCAGCAAAAAAAGCTCCATTAAAGAAAAGCTTTACTGGAAATACTGCACCCAAAAAGCCAACCACTCGTGCAGGTAAAATTTTTAGAGGACCACTTTTTTGGATTCTTGTAGCAATATTTTCAGTTTCTATTTTTGGACAAATTACATCTGCAGGAAATCGTTATACACAGATTGAAACCTCTCAAGCGCTCGATGCTATTTCGCAGTCTCAAGTTGAATCAGCTGAAATCGTGGATAAAGATCAAAAGATTCGATTGATTCTGCGAACTGGTACAACAATTAAAGGTGCAACTAAAGTAGAGGCCTCTTATGTTGCACGCCAAGAGCCAACTTTGGTTGATGCATTAACCTCAAATCCACCCTCAAAAGGCTGGAATGTAAGGGTTCCATCGCAGTCCCTTCTAGTCTCATTCCTATTTTCTATAGTTCCGTTCTTACTGATTGGCTTCCTCTTCTTCTGGATGATGAGTCAGGCCCAGGGCGGAAATAAAGTATTTCAATTTGGGCGCTCTCGAGCCAAACTGCAAACCAACGATGTTCCAAAGACAACCTTTAAAGATGTAGCTGGTGCCGACGAAGCTATTGCCGAACTTGAAGAGATTAAGGACTTCCTCGCTAATCCAGATAAGTACGGCGTACTTGGTGCAAAGATTCCGAAGGGAGTTTTACTTTTTGGCCCTCCAGGAACCGGTAAGACCCTACTTGCTCGCGCAGTTGCAGGAGAGGCTGGAGTTCCTTTCTATTCCATTTCAGGCTCAGACTTTGTTGAGATGTTTGTCGGTGTTGGAGCAGCACGTGTGCGAGATCTTTTTAATCAAGCTAAAGAGAATTCACCATCAATAGTCTTTGTTGACGAGATTGATGCAGTCGGTCGTCAACGCGGTGCTGGAATGGGTGGAGGTCACGATGAACGTGAACAAACGCTTAATCAGTTACTAGTTGAGATGGATGGCTTTGAAGAGAATACAAAAGTAATTCTTATCGCAGCTACTAATCGCCCGGATGTTTTAGATCCTGCACTTTTGCGACCAGGTCGCTTTGATCGACAGATTGCAGTTGATCGACCAGATTTAAAGGGACGAGAAGCTATTTTGGCGGTACACGCAAAGAACAAGCCACTTAGTGCAGATGTAAAACTTGTCGACTATGCACGTCGTACACCTGGATTTACTGGCGCCGATCTTGCCAATGTTCTAAACGAAGCCGCGTTATTAACTGCTCGCGAAGAAAAAAAGGAAATCTCTAACTTTGAACTTGATGAAGCTATCGATCGCGTAATGGCTGGTCCGCAACGTAAATCACGCATCATGAGTGATGATGAGCGGCGCGTAACGGCCTATCATGAAGGCGGGCATGCACTTGTGGCCCATGCGCTGCCACACACTGATCCAGTTCATAAGATCACCATCATGCCTCGAGGCCGAGCACTTGGTTACACAATGATTCTTCCCGATGAAGATCGCTATTCCGTAACACGTAATCAGTTGCTAGATCAGCTGGCTTACTCACTGGGTGGCCGTGCCGCTGAAGAGTTAATCTTTCACGATCCATCTACTGGCGCCTCAAATGATATTGAAAAGGCAACTGCCCTTGCCCGTGCGATGGTCACCCAATATGGAATGACTGAAGCAATCGGTGCAATCAAATTAGGCGCCGATAGCGATGCTCCATTTATGGGTCGTGACTATGGTCATCAGCGTGACTATTCAGAAAATATCGCTGGAATTGTGGATCGCGAAATCCGTAATCTCATTGAAAATGCACACCAAGAGGCTTTTGATATCTTGGTTGCAAATCGTAAAGTTTTAGATGAGATGGTATTGGAGCTCCTAGATAAAGAGAGTTTGAATAAAGAGGAAATTGCTCGTATCTTCAAGAAAGTAAAGTCTGTTACCGCACGTCCTGCATGGACAGGCTCTATTACTCGGATTCCATCGCAAGAGCCTCCGGTGGAAGTTCCGGCTCGTGCAGAAGTAGCAGTAGAAGTTAAGAAACCAACACGGCGCAAGAAGGCTACAAGTGACGATTAATAAAGTAACGGTCACCGATGGTCGTGCAGCGGGACCATATGATCAAGAGCGCGCAGAGAAAGCGGTTCGCGAACTATTACTTGCCCTTGGTGAAGATCCAGATCGTGACGGATTGAAAGAGACTCCAGCGCGAGTTGCGCGCGCAATGAAAGAGAACTTTGGTGGTCTGTGGCAATCTCCCGAAGATGTGCTAACTACAACTTTTGATATCGGCCATGAAGAGCTCGTAATTGTCCGTGATATTGAGGTGTTTTCGCACTGCGAGCACCATTTAACGCCTTTTCACGGGGTTGCTCATATTGGCTATATCCCTCGTGGCAAAATCACCGGCCTATCAAAGTTAGCGCGATTAGTAGATGTATATGCAAAGCGACCACAGGTTCAGGAGCGCTTAACAACCCAGATTGCCGATGCACTTGTTAAAATTCTTGATCCACTTGGCGTTATTGTAATAATTGACTGCGAACATCTCTGTATGTCTATGAGAGGTGTGAAGAAATCACAAGCACGCACAACTACAAGTGCTGTGCGAGGTGCATTGCAGAATGCAGCGACTCGCGCTGAAGCCATAAGTCTTATTACGCATAGGTAATCACCATGATTATCATGGGAATTCTCAACGTCACACCAGATTCATTTGCAGATGGTGGTCGGCATAATTCTTTAGAGGCGGCAGTTCAGCGCGGAATCGAAATGATTTCAGAGGGCGTTGACATTATTGACATTGGCGGTGAATCAACTCGGCCAGGTGCAGACAGAGTTAGCGAAACCGAAGAACTATCTCGAGTAATTCCGGTGATTAGTGAGTTATCAAAACTTGGGGTGACGATAAGCGTCGATACGATGCGTGCCAGTACGGCGCGTGCCGCCATAGCGGCTGGAGCGAGGATTATTAATGATGTCAGTGCAGGATTAGCCGACCCAGAGATGCTTGTAACTGTGGCAGATTTAAAGCTCCCTTACATTGCAATGCATTGGCGTGGACAGTCCAAAGATATGAACTCGATGGCAACGTATGAAAATGTCGTTGCCGATGTAATTAATGAATTACAGTCACGAATCTCTGCTGCAATAGAAGCGGGGATTAGTAAAGAGAATTTGATTATCGACCCAGGCATTGGCTTTGCTAAAAACGCTGATCACAACTGGGAAATCATTAATAACATAGAGCAGTTCGTAGAGCTTGGTTATCCTGTATTAGTTGGTGGCTCGCGTAAGCGTTTCTTAGGTGCCGATACGCCCGATGAGCGTGAAGCCGCTTCAGTTGCGCTCACCAAAACCCTTTCCACAAGTGGAATATGGGGAGTTAGAGTTCACTCTGTGAAACCCCATAAGGATGTGCTTTCAGCATGAACGACTTAATACTCATAACGCGTATCCATGGCTTTGGCTATCACGGTCTCTTTGATCACGAGCATACAAACGGTCAGGATTTTTTCGTCGATGTATCTATGCGATTGGACTTATTAGCTGCATCTATAAGTGATGACATAGAAGATACCGTTAACTATGGCCTGATTACTGAGTTAGTAGTAAATGAGATCACCAGCAATCCCGTTTCATTGATTGAAAAACTAGCTGGACGTATTGCAGAGAAGATTCTGAACACGCAAGAAAAAGCTCTGGAAGTTTCGATAACAGTTCATAAGCCCCAAGCCCCTGTTGGCGTAAAAGTTAGCGATATTGCAGTAACGATTACACGAAAGCGATGAAAGCAGTAATTGCGCTTGGTGCAAATCTAGGTGACCCTAAGGAGAATCTAGATTTGGCAATTGCACTAATGCAAGAGGCAACTGACGTAGTTAAAGTTTCTAGTTACTACACAACAGCTCCAGCTGGTGGACCAGAACAACCAGATTATGTAAATGCAGTGTGCATTGTAGAAAGTGAACTTCCAGCACTGGAGTTATTGTCGCTAATGCATGGGATTGAAAAGGCCTTAGACCGGCAGCGCAATGAACGGTGGGGACCCCGAACAATAGACTTAGATTTAATTCAGTACGGATCTATAGTGAGTAGCAGTGAAGAGTTACAACTGCCGCACCCAAGAGCTCATGAGCGTCGATTTGTTATAGAACCGTGGCTTGAAGTCGACCCTGACGCAATCCTGCTCACTCACGGGCGAATTAGTGAGCTTTTGGCACATTTACCAGAATCGTCGTAAACTTTAAACACCTCGCCCGGTACCTGAAAGGACTGGAGCCATATGAGCGTATTAGTGCCAACGATGGGCGCCTTACATAAAGGCCACCAAGCGTTGATTAAGCGTGCGCGTTCAATGAGCAAAGAAGTTGTTGTAAGTATCTTTGTTAATCCACTTCAATTTGAAAACGAAGATGATGTTTTAAAATATCCCCGCTCCCCAGAGCGCGATATTCAGCTAGCTACATTGGCCGGTGCAACCGAGATTTGGATGCCTGATTATGAAGAGATTTATCCCGGAGAGATTTCACAACGATCAGCGGGAGTGCTGGGAGATGTATTTGAAGGTGCATCTAGACCGGGGCATTTCGATGGTGTTGTAACAGTCGTAAATAGGTTATTCGAGATTGTAAGACCCGATGCAGCGATTTTTGGCGAGAAAGATTTCCAACAACTCCAAATTATACGAGCCATGGAGAAGTCGATAGAAATCATCGGCGTACCTACGGTTCGCGAATTTGATGGACTTGCATTGTCATCGCGCAATGTTCACTTGAGCGTTGAAGGCCGTGTTAGCGCAAATGTCATTTATCGTGCACTGGCTGCGGCTCGATTAGCCCCGACTGTAGCAATTGCGCAAGAGATAATTTCTACCACAGTTGCAACTGATTCGGCCTTTGTTTGTGATTATGCAGTGATTGTGGATGAGGATGATTTTACTGAAGCAAATGAAATGACAAAAAATAAACGTGCGATTATCGCTGGTTGGATAGATGGCGTGCGACTAATAGATAACATGCGAATGGGTGCCTAATGCTGCTAACAATCGATGTGGGTAATACAAATACTGTTCTGGGTATTTTTGATGGCGACGAACTTATACGATCATGGCGTGTTAAAACCGACCCACGAAGTACTGCCGATGAATTGTGGCTGCAGTACCGTTCTTTAGTTGAGGTCTACACAGTTACTGGTTTATCGATTTGTTCTACCGTACCGGCAACTCTGCGGGAGCTGCGCAGTATGATTGCAGATTATTTTGCCGATGTACGAACAACCATTGTTGAACCGGGGATCAAGACGGGAGTGCCTTTGCTTGTCGATAATCCAAAGGAGATTGGCGCCGATCGCATCGTTAATACGCTTGCCGCGCACACATTATTTGGTGGTCCGTCAATCGTTGTGGATTTTGGAACCTCTACTAATTTAGATGTTGTCTCACCTAAAGGTGAGTTTTTAGGTGGCGCACTTGCTCCAGGTATAGAAATCTCAGTGGATGCGTTAGCTGCACGCGCTGCCCAACTTCGTAAAGTTGAACTTATCAGACCAAAAAATGTCATCGGTAAAAATACTGTTGAAGCTTTGCAATCAGGCACAATCTATGGTTTTGCCGGCCAAGTCGATGGATTAGTTGATCGAATCACTGCAGAATTAGCCGAATCATATTCAGGCAAGCCAACAGTCATCGCCACAGGCGGATTAGCGCCGTTAATAATCGGAGTCTCTGAAACTATTGATAAGCATGAGCCAGACTTAACCTTGATTGGCCTTCGCTTAATTCACGAACGAAATGCTTGAGTCGCTAGACTTCCCTTCATTATGAGCACTGAAAACCCATCTATCGAAGACGACCTGCCAGAACAGTTACGGATTCGCCGTGAAAAGCGGGCTGCGCTTATTAGCGCTGGAGTGGAGCCGTACCCCGTTTCAGTGCCCCGAACCAAGACATTAAAGGAAGTTCGCACCGAGCACGCAGGCTTAGAGATTGATGTTGCAACCGGCGTTACTGAAAGTTTGACTGGTCGTATAATATTTAAGCGCGATACCGGAAAACTTTGTTTCGCAACTTTGCGTGAAGGCGACGGAACCGAACTTCAAGCTATGTTTTCTTTAGATAAAATTGGACAAGAATCTATTGACTCATGGAAATCCGATATTGATTTAGGTGACATCGTTTCGGTTACCGGTGAAATAATTACATCAAAGCGCGGAGAGCTCTCGATTCTTGCTAACTCCTGGAAGTTAGCTTCAAAATCACTTCGCCCATTACCTAATGATCACAAACCAATGTCTGAAGAAACTCGTGTACGAATGCGCTATGTGGACTTAATTGTTCGCCCTGAAGCCCGTTCTAACGCGCGATTGCGTCCGGCAGTTATGACATCTCTCCGTGACACATTTACCAAGGCAGATTTCATCGAAGTTGAAACCCCAATGTTGCAAGTCATGCATGGCGGCGCAGCTGCCCGCCCATTTAAATCTTTTTCTAACGCCTATGACATGGAGCTGTTTTTGCGTATTGCGCCAGAGCTTTTCCTGAAGCGCTGCGTTGTGGGCGGAATAGAGCGGGTCTTTGAAATAAATAGAAACTTTCGCAATGAAGGCGCTGACTCGTCGCACTCTCCTGAGTTTGCAATGATTGAGAGCTATCAGGCATATGGAGATTGGAAATCTATTGCCGATCTCACTCGTGCCCTTGTTCAAAATGCCGCGATGGCAGTTGCGGGATCGCACATTGTTACTCATCACGATGGGCGCCAAGCAGATTTGGGTGGAACATGGCGTGAAATCTCACTCTATGACGCTATTTCAGAGGGCGTTGGCCAAGAGGTCAGTGCACTTATGCACATTGATGAGTTAAAAACAATTGCCACAAAACTAGGTATGAAGATTGACCCAAAGTGGATTACAGGAAAATTAGCGGAAGAAATCTTTGAACATGTCGCTAAAGATCAATTGATTGCGCCTACATTTGTTATGGGTTATCCAGTTGACACATCTCCGTTGGTACGTGCACACAGAGAGATTCCTGGAGTTGCAGAAAAATGGGATCTCTACATTGATGGTTTTGAATTAGCAACGGGATATTCAGAGTTAATTGATCCAGTCATTCAGCGTGATCGTTTAATGGAGCAATCATTGCTAGGTGCCGAGGGTGATTTAGAGGCGATGCACGTTGACGAAGATTTCTTACGCGCAATGGAGTTTGCAATGCCACCTACGGGCGGTATGGGCATGGGCGTAGATCGTTTGCTGATGGCATTAACTGGACTTGGAATTCGCGAAACTATTTTGTTCCCGTTAGTAAAACCTGAAAGCGATTAATTGTGGAGATTCGCGCAGCTCGAACGAGCGACATTAAAGGCATTCGCACCCTTATAGATTCGTATGCACCAGAGGGTCGTCTTCTAACTAAAGAGACCGTAACTTTGTATGAGAGTGTTCAAGAGTTCACCGTGGCTGTCGATGGTGACAAGGTTGTTGGCTGTGGTGCGCTGCATGTGCTGTGGGAGGACTTAGCAGAAGTTCGTACCGTTGCCGTTGCTGAAAGCCTTCGAGGTAAAGGCATCGGTCACAGAATTCTCGATGCAATCATTATTCGTGCGCAGACTATTGGAGTTAAGCGAATCTTCTGCCTCACCTTTGAAACCGAGTTCTTTGGCCGCCATGGCTTTGACGTTATCGAAGGCACTCCAGTAGATCCAGAGATCTATGCCGAACTTTTGCGTTCATACGATGCCGGTGTTGCTGAATTCTTAGATTTAGAATCTGCCAAGCCAAATACCCTTGGGAATACCAGAATGTTGAAAAAACTCGCCTAGATAGTGGGCTTTTCGGGCATAAAACCCCTACCTCTAGGGTTATAAGTGGCACGAGCTATCCACCTCGCGGCTCTTGGCCTGTAGGTATTAGGCTTAATGAATCGAATAAGAAGGAGTGAGCCCATGTTTGAGCGCTTTACCGACCGAGCCCGCCGTGTTGTTGTGCTGGCCCAAGAAGAGGCTCGCATGCTCAATCACAACTACATCGGCACCGAGCACATTCTGCTAGGTCTGATTCATGAGGGCGAAGGCGTCGCAGCTAAAGCGTTGGAATCACTTGGAATCTCACTTGAAGGTGTTCGCGCCCAAGTGGAAGAGATCATCGGACAAGGACAACAAGCCCCGAGCGGTCATATCCCATTTACCCCTCGTGCTAAAAAAGTTTTGGAACTCTCGTTACGTGAAGCGTTGCAACTAGGTCACAACTACATCGGCACCGAACACATTCTGTTGGGCTTAATTCGTGAAGGTGAAGGCGTTGCCGCACAGGTACTTGTAAAACTTGGTGCGGATTTAAATCGAGTTCGCCAACAAGTTATTCAACTTTTATCAGGTTATCAAGGTAAAGAGGCGGTAACACAAGGTGGACCTGCAGAAGGAACGCCTTCAACATCATTAGTCCTTGATCAATTTGGAAGAAACCTTACACAAGCTGCACGTGAAGGAAAGTTAGATCCAGTTATTGGTCGCGAGAACGAGATCGAACGTGTGATGCAAGTACTTTCTCGTCGTACTAAGAATAACCCAGTGTTAATTGGTGAACCAGGTGTTGGTAAAACAGCTGTTGTCGAGGGTCTTGCACAAGCGATTTACAAGAATGACGTTCCTGAAACTTTGAAAGATAAGCAGTTGTACTCACTGGATTTAGGCGCGCTTGTTGCTGGAAGCCGTTACCGTGGAGATTTCGAAGAGCGTTTGAAGAAGGTCTTAAAAGAGATTAAAACTCGTGGTGACATCATTCTCTTTATTGATGAGATTCACACCCTTGTTGGGGCAGGTGCAGCAGAAGGCGCAATCGATGCGGCCAGTATTTTAAAGCCTATGCTGGCACGTGGTGAGCTCCAGACAATCGGTGCGACAACTCTGGATGAGTACCGCAAGCATGTTGAAAAAGATGCCGCTCTTGAGCGCCGCTTCCAACCGATTCAAGTGAAAGAGCCATCAGTTGCACACACAATTGAAATTCTAAAAGGTTTGCGTGATCGCTACGAAACTCATCACCGCGTATCGATTACCGATGGTGCATTATCAGCAGCAGCAAATTTAGCTGACCGATATGTCTCAGATCGTTTCTTGCCAGACAAAGCGATTGATCTAATTGATGAAGCTGGCTCACGCCTTCGTATCAAGCGCATGACCGCACCGGCTGAGCTCCGGGCATTTGATGAAAAAATCGCCGATGCGCGCAAGGAAAAAGAGTCGGCTATCGATGGTCAGGACTTTGAAAAGGCGGCATCGCTGCGGGATAAAGAAAAAACCTTAATCGCTGAAAAGCATGAAGCTGAAAAGAACTGGAAGGCAACTGATTTAGATAAGGTGACTGAGGTCGATGAAGAGTTGATCGCACAAGTTCTATCTATTTCAACTGGAATTCCAGTCTTTAAGTTAACTGAAGAAGAGACGGCACGACTGCTGCGCATGGAAGATGAACTACATAATCGTGTTATCGGTCAAGATCAAGCAATTAAAGCGTTGTCGCAAGCGATTCGCCGTACACGTGCAGGTCTTAAAGACCCACGTCGTCCAGGTGGATCCTTTATCTTTGCCGGACCATCAGGTGTTGGTAAGACCGAACTCTCACGCACCTTGGCATCGTTCTTATTCGGCGATCAAGATGCTTTGATTCAACTTGATATGTCTGAGTACTCAGAGCGCCACACAGCATCACGTTTATTTGGTGCACCTCCAGGCTACGTTGGTTACGACGAAGGTGGACAGTTAACTGAAAAAGTTCGCCGTCGCCCGTTCTCAGTGGTTCTCTTCGATGAGATCGAAAAGGCACACCCAGATATCTTTAACTCGCTCCTTCAAGTTCTAGAAGATGGCCGCCTGACAGATGCTCAAGGTCGCACCGTTGACTTTAAGAACACGGTCATCATCATGACTACTAACCTTGGTACTCGCGATATCTCAAAGAGTCTTGGTCTTGGCTTTGCAAATAGTGATGACGAGCAGACAAATTATGATCGAATGAAGGGCAAGGTAAATGACGAGCTTAAGACTCATTTCCGCCCTGAGTTCCTCAACCGTATCGATGACGTAATCGTCTTCCACCAGTTGACCAAAGAGCAGATTGTTCAGATCGTTGATCTCATGATCAAGAACCTTGATGATCGCCTGCAGGCTAAGGACATGGGAATCGAATTAACTCCGGCGGCAAAGGATTTACTTGCGCTGCGTGGTTATGACCCACTTCTTGGTGCACGTCCACTGCGTCGCACAATTCAACGTGAGATCGAAGATGCCCTCTCTGAGCGCATCTTGTTCGGAGAACTCAAAGCCGGGGAAATCATTGTTGCAGATGCCGAAGGCGAAGGCGCCGATGCAATCTTTACTTTCAAGGGCTCACCAAAGGTTGAAACTCCTGATAGCCCTGGGAACTTATCTGAA
>QYPG01000003.1 GCA_007279945.1 Streptomycetaceae bacterium
ACACGTTTTTTGTTCCAGTTAGGGATTTAGCCGCATCGGCGATTGTGCGTGCGCGCAACAGTGACGATGTTGCGACATTAGGTGTTGATGGCTGCCATTGGATCTCTCGTACAGCTAATCTGTAGCGATCGGTCGCCGCTAGCGTGATTGTCTCTTCGTTAATCTCGATATGTACGCCTGTAAGGGTGGGTAGTGAGTCGTCTCGCCCTGCCGCTATTGCAACCTGCGCAACTGCTGTTGCGAACACATCGCTAGGAATAACCCCTGTTGTATCTGGCAGTTCGGGAAGGTTTGGGTACTCGTCAACTGAAAGTGTTGGGAGTGTGAACTTTGCACTTCCGCTCGTTACTAACACTCGTGTTCCATCTAATGCAAAGACAATAGGTTTGTTTGGAAGTGAGCGTGAGATCTCAGCCAACAACCGGCCGGGGACTAACACCTTTCCACCTTCTTTAATATCGGCGTGGAAGTGGGCTTTGCTAGCCGTTTCTAAATCAGAGGCGGACAAATACACCTGGTCGCCTGTCGCATCGATAACAATTCCTAAAAGCTCGGTTTTAATAGGCCTTGTTGAAAGACTTCGTGAAACCCAATTAACACTATCGGCTAAGACAGATTGCTCAACTGTGAACTTCATGCGGTGCCCCAATTCAGTGAAAGGTTCGTTTCACATCTAGATCTATGTATATAAAGGTAGTCGTAGTAACCAGAGACAACTCCTGTGGGTAAGAAAGAAAAGCCCTGTTCAGAGGCGATAGTTAACGTTGAATAGGTGTGGATAAGAGGGGAAAAACTGTGGATGTCTAAACGTTTCACACAAGCCCCCTCTCTTTTATCTCCAACACACTCGTTAGTTATACACAAAAAACCCTGAGATTTCCACAGTTATCCACACGTTATCCCCAACTGGGGTAAAAAATGGCAAAAGGGACATTTCAGCTTTTTGGTGCTTATCGGGCCTGTTGCTTAATTCTGTTGGTGAGCTCAGTGACCTGGTTATAGATCGATCTGCGCTCAGCCATCAGTTGACGGATTTTTCGGTCGGCGTGCATAACCGTGGTGTGGTCACGCCCGCCGAATGTTTGGCCGATTTTTGGAAGCGAGAGTTCGGTTAACTCGCGGCACAAGTACATCGCGATCTGGCGAGCGTTTACTAACACACGAGATCGGGAGGTCCCACATAAATCATCGATGGTCAACGAAAAGTAGACCGCTGTTTGAGCCATGATCGTAGCCCCGGTTATTTCAGGGTTTCCCTCGTTTGGAATTAAATCCTTAAGAACGATTTCAGCCAGCGATAAATCAACACTTTGACGGTTTAAAGATGCAAAGGCGGTTACACGGATAAGTGCGCCTTCAAGCTCGCGAATATTTGAAGAGATTTTACTAGCGATATATTCCAAAACATCATCAGGTGCATTTAATTTATCTTGCGCAGCTTTTTTTCGCAGAATCGCGATACGAGTTTCTAACTCTGGAGGTTGAATGTCGGTAATTAAACCCCATTCGAAGCGGCTACGAAGACGATCTTCCAAAGTTGTTAATTGTTTTGGGGGCCTGTCGCTAGAAATAACTATCTGTTTGTTGGCGTTATACAACGTGTTAAATGTATGGAAGAACTCTTCCTGAGTTCGTTCTTTATTTTCTAAGAACTGGATATCATCAATGATTAAAACATCTAAATCCCGATAACGGCGCTGAAAAGCCGACGCTTTATCATCACGAATTGAGTTAATAAAGTCATTTGTAAACTCTTCAGATGAAATATAACGCACACGCACATGGCTGTATAACTCTTTAGCATAAGCGCCAATAGCGTGCAGGAGGTGGGTTTTACCTAACCCCGACTCACCATAAATAAATAGCGGGTTGTAAGCCTTTGCTGGTGCTTCCGCAACTGCAACCGCTGCGGCATGTGCGAAACGATTTGACGAACCAACAACAAATTTTTCAAATGTATAGCGCGGGTTTAATTGTGAGAGCTCAGAAACAGTAATGTTTTTTACCAGATCATCATCACGACCAGTGCCGCTTTTGGGAATAACAAACTCAATATCAATATCTGCGATAGGTGTTCCGGCAGATTCCAAAGTTTCATCGACCGTAACGGCGATACTTGTTTTCTCTCCGAGCTCTCGAGTTAATACATCGCTAACCACGGTGCGCAAACGGCTCTCCAATACATCTTTAGCGAAAAGATTTGGAGTAGCAATCAATAAAGTTGTTTGATCACTATTGTGTAGGAGGCCTAATGGCTTGCTTAATTGTAAAAATGCGCGGTGTTGAGGAGCATCGCCTGCAACCTCATCTATAACCCGACCCCATAAGGCGCTGAGCTCGATCTCTTTTACGTCCATAAAGCGCCTTTCCGTTATCCACAAAGTTATCCACAGCCTGTGGTCTAAACCTCACCTTGAGGCCTTGGACTCACCCTCTAGGTCATAAACCTGTGGAGAGAGGTGAAAAGTAGAACGAAAAGCCGAAAAAAGCAACTAGTTATCCACAGAATAAGACGGCTAACCCGGCCAGAAAACTGAGTTTGACCGCCTTGTCCCCAGACCTCTACCGTTACACCCTCGCTTCCCCCGTATTTCTGACCGATCGCCAAAATTTTTATCTTAGGAGTTTCACATGACAAAGCGCACCTTTCAACCCAACGTCCGACGCCGCGCCAAAAAGCATGGCTTCCGTGCACGCATGGCAACCCGCGCAGGCCGCGCAGTTCTCGCCGCTCGTCGCGCAAAAGGTCGCGCCCGACTTTCAGCATAAGGGTTTATACATAGACTCCCGTGCTTGCTAAAACAGCACGACTTACTGAGAGCGGCGATTTCGCCCGCGCAACCAAGAGTGGAATTCGATATACATCACCCAACTTCGTCGGCTACCTCTATATCACCAACGACACTTCTCAACCTGCCCGCGCGGGATTAATTATAAGTAAAGCTGTCGGCGGATCTGTTGCGCGTCATCGCTTAGCACGAAAAATTCGCCACTGTTTGCGTGATTGCTATACACAACTTCCCAACGGTGGTTTGTTGGTTGTGCGCGGTTTAAATAATGCAGTTGGTGCCGATTGTGCCAGTGAGATAAAAGATATTGTAGTGAATGTGGTTAAGAAAGCTAATGAACGGGCGATAAAGAAATGAGAAAGTTTTTCACCGCGCCAATAAAATTTTACCAAAAATGGATCTCTCCAATGTTTGGAGCTCGATGCAAGTACTACCCATCGTGTTCTAACTATGCAGTAAGCGCCATTGAAGCATACGGAGTTAAAGGATTAGCAATGAGCGCCTGGCGCTTAGTGCGATGCAACCCATGGTCACATGGGGGCGTGGATTATGCGGTTAAAGAAAAGGTAGGAGTGTAATTTATGAATACTATTCTAAACCCTTTATATATAGCGGTTTCTTGGGTTATTACAACAATCCATGACGGGCTTGCCCCAATCTTTGGTACTAACAGTGGTGTTTCGTGGTCTTTGGCAATCGTGGGCCTTGTTATTTTAATCCGAATTATTTTAATCCCACTCTTTGTGAAACAAATTAAAAGTCAGCGTGCGTTAACCGCCCTTCAGCCACACATGAAGGAGATTCAAAAGAAGTATAAGGATGACCGACAAAAACAATCTGAAGAGATGATGAAGCTTTACAAGGAGCACAAAACAAATCCTTTGGCATCATGTTTTCCAATTTTGGCACAAGCTCCAATCTTCTTTGCTCTATTTACAGTGTTAAATGGCATTGGAAAAAATCCACCAGTTAAACACGGAGTACTCACCCAAGCTGACGTGGTGAGCGCAGCAAACGCTAAATTCTTTGGCGCGCCAATCTCCGATACCTTTCTCGGCACCGATATAACCACCGTAAAAGTAGTCACGGTTATTTTGATCGCATTTATGTCATTAACAACCTTCACCACACAACGTCAGTTGATGTTGAAGGGAATGCCCAAGATGGATTCGAGCAACAATATGATGTTGCAACAGCAAAAAATCATGCTGTACGCATTCCCTGTTATTTTTGCAATCTCAGGAGTGAACTTTCCAATCGGTGTTTTAATTTATTGGTCGACAACAAACCTTTGGACATGGGGACAACAGTTTTATGTCATCAAAAGAAATCCAACGCCGGGATCTCCCGCCTATGAAGAGCTCCAACATAAAAAGGCGAAGAAGAGCGGCGTTATAGAGAGCCCAGAAACAGAAGGCGCTGAAAGCCCAGAAGATCTCAAAGGCCAACGCAACCAACCAAAAAAGAAGAAGAAAAAGAAGTAATTAACGTACAAAACAGGGCAAATGGTATTAATTCACTACAAACCCGACAGGGAGAGCGAGATATGGTAAAGACAAAGAGTGAGAGTGTAGAAGTTGTAGAAGAGGCGACCATAGAGGTAAAACAGGTCAAAGGTGTTGCAAAACTAGAGGAAGAGGGCGATATCGCCGCCGACTACCTAGAAGCACTATTAGATATCGCCGATTTAGATGGAGATATCGATATCGATGTTGAAAATGACCGCGCTTCACTGGCTATCGTAGGTGGCAAGCTCCGTCACCTAGTAGGCAGCGATGGCGAGGTACTTGATGCGATCCAGGAGCTAACGCGTTTAGCGGTGCAAACAGCCACTGGCGACCGCTCCCGTTTAATGCTCGATATCGATAACTTCCGCTCCAACCGCCGCACCGAGCTCAAGAAGTTAGCTGGAGAGATGGCAGAAGAGGCAAAGTCAACAGGCAGCTCTATTAAACTTGCCCCAATGAACGCCTTCGAGCGCAAAATCATCCACGACACCATTCAAGAGCTTGGCCTAAGCAGCGAATCTGACGGAGAAGATCCACAGCGCTTCGTCGTTATCTATCCAGCGTAAGTGGATGTTTCACGTGAAACTCTGATCGAACGGTACTTTCCGGATATCGATCGGGTTCACGCCTACGCTCATTTTCTTGAAACCGCTGGAATTGAGCGCGGTTTAATAGGTCCACGCGAGGCCGAACGCATCTGGGATAGACACATCTTTAACTGCCTACCCGTCACCACCCTCTTAAAAGAGGGCTCGATCCTCTTTGATGTCGGCTCTGGAGCCGGTCTGCCAGGAATAGTTATCGCTCTATCACGGCCAGATCTACAGGTAACGCTTATTGAGCCACTTGAGCGCCGAGTGGAGTTCCTCAAAGAGGCGGTAGTTGGGCTAGATATCGAGGTTATTCGTGGCCAAGCCCAAGATGTTCGGGCAACAGCGCACTATGTAACGGCACGGGCAGTGGCCCCGCTGGAAAAACTGAAGAAGATCAGCTGGCACCTCCTCAAAACAGGGGGCTCACTCATGGCCATTAAGGGCAAATCAGCTGAGGAGGAGATGAAAAACCTTCCAAAATCCCTACTGCACGAGGTGGATTTAGAGGGGATTGAGCGCGGGCGCATTGTAGAGATACGTAAAGGTGCTTAACTAAGCCCCGTGAATGATTCACGTGAAACAAAAAAGGTAGTCGGGACTCGCCGCCTCAAAGAGGCGATGGCCAAACCTGCCACCATCCGAATCATTACCGTCGCCAATCAAAAGGGCGGGGTCGGCAAAACCACTACTACGGTCAATCTCGCAGCTGCCCTATCAATGGGAGGCTTGAATGTTGTGGTCATCGACCTGGACCCTCAAGGAAATGCCTCAACCGCCTTTGGCGTAGAGCATCTAGAAAATCCAGGGATCTATGAAGTTTTAATGGGCGATACGACGATGTCGGCGTGTGCCCAGAAAGTAAAGGGCTTTCCCTCTCTTGAGTGCATCTCTTCCAACACGTCTTTGGCTCAAGCAGAAATCGAACTAGTACCAATGGTTTCGCGTGAAATGCGGCTTAAAGAGGCGATCGAAGAGTTAGTAAGCGATCGTGAAAAACGGGGAGATGCGCTGGACTACATCTTTATCGACTGTCCACCAAGTTTAGGATTATTAACCATCAACGCACTTACTGCTGCCAAAGAGATGTTGATCCCAATCCAATGTGAATATTACGCACTTGAAGGTTTGTCACAACTATTAAAAACCTTTGAGGTAGTTAAGAAACGTTTGAACGCGAACCTAAAACTCTCAACATTCGTATTAACAATGTTTGATGGACGCACTCGTTTAGCCAACGATGTTGCAGATGAGATTCGTAAACACTATCCCAATGAGTTGATTGATATTCCAATTCCGCGTGCAGTTCGTGTGTCAGAGGCTCCTGGATTTAATCAAACTGTAATGACATATGACGCATCTTCACCCGGCGCAATTGCATATATGTCTGTAGCTCGCGAACTTGCACTGCGCGCAAAACCATTTGATTCCAATGTTGTTTCGATACATTACAAACGTGAAGGCGAGATTGCATAATGGCACGTCGTGGCGGTTTAGGTACACACTTAGATGCATTGATTCCAACATCACTCACCGTTGGTGGAGAAGAGGTTGCAACACAAAACGAAGTTGCACTCAGCGATATCTCTCCTAACCCTCGCCAACCGCGCACATACTTTGATCAAGAAGCCCTTAATGAATTAATTGCATCGATTAAAGAGATAGGAATTTTGCAACCCCCGGTTGTGCGTCAAGTTGGACCGAGCAAGTATGAATTAATTATGGGTGAACGACGTTTTCGCGCTGCAAAGGCTGCAGGTTTAAAAACTATTCCGGTAATTATTCGACAAACAGCAGATAATGAGCTGCTTCGTGAAGCTCTTATTGAAAATATCCACCGCAGTCAACTCAATGCATTAGAAGAAGCGGCAGCCTATTCTCAGTTGCTAACTGACTTTAATTGCACACATGAAGAGTTAGCGGTAAAACTTGGACGCTCACGACCCTTGATATCAAACACGATTCGCTTAATGAATCTTCCGCTATCGGTTCAACAAAAACTCGCAACAGGTGTGTTGTCGGCAGGCCACGCTCGCGCTCTTCTTGGGCTAAGTGATTCACACGCAATTGAAGCTCTCGCACTCAGAATCGTAAAAGAAGGCTTAAGTGTGCGCGCTACCGAACAAGCAATCACTGCAAACCCAACCAAAAAGAAAGCCAAGAAACTTACTACTGTTACATCAAGCATTGTGGAGTTCAATGAAATCGCCGAACGAATCGGAGATGCTCTTGATACACGAGTAACGATTCAAGGCAGCGTTAAAAAAGGAGCTATTGTTGTTGAGTTTGCGGGAGTTGAAGATTTAAAACGCTTGACTCACAAACTAGAGAGTTAATGTAACTGATTTCCACCACGACGAGACATCTCTGTTTTAATTACTCCACCAAGTGCTTTAACACCTTCACGAATACGCTCTGGAGTTGGATAGCAGTAGGACAAACGAAGTGACCATGAACCGAAACCATCGGCGTAAAAAGCAGTGCCCGGTACGTAAGCTACTTTGGCAACAATTGCTTTAGGCATTAATGCAGTTGTATCGACTTCGGGTGGCAAAGTAACCCACACATAAAACCCACCCCCTGGCTTAGTCCATTTCGCCACTGCAGGGAAAAACTCATCAAGAGATTCCAACATCGCATCGCGGCGCACTTTATATAAATCGCAGAACGAGGCAATTTGATCGCGCCATGGTTGATCGGCTAAATAACTTGAAATAGTTAGTTGGGCAAAGTTAGAAGGACACAAAATGGAGGATTCACTAGCGATAACCATTTTCTCTTTTAATGATGGGGGGACAAGCGCCCAACCCACGCGAAGCCCTGGTGCAATTGTCTTAGAAAAAGTTCCCAAATAAATAACATTCTCTGAATCCTCAGCGCGCATGGCATTAGGTGAAGGTTTATCAAATCCAAGTAGGCCGTATGGGTTATCTTCCACGACGAAGATTCCAGCCTCACGGCAGATGGCTAAAATCTCAGTGCGGCGCTCGGCTGGGAGCAAGACACCCGATGGGTTTTGATAGTTAGGGATCATGTACAGGAATTTAATTTTGCGGCCTTCCGCACGCACGCTCTTAATAGCATCGCGCAGCCCCTGTGGTACTAAACCGGAGTCATCGGTCTCAACGTGAACAACTGAGGCCTCATATTGGTGAAAAGTTCCTAGAGCTCCAACGTACGAAGGGGCTTCTGCTAAGACAACATCACCCGGGTCGATAAAGATACGCGAGATTAAATCAAGGGCTTGCTGTGAACCTGTTGTCACTAAAACATCGTCGGGGTTAGCGCGGATACCTTCAAGTGCCATTACTTCACAGATCTGGTCGCGCAGCTTTGGGTGGCCTTGACCACTGCCATATTGCAACGCTTCAGCACCGTTGGTCAAAACTAATTTTTGAATAACATCGGCCATCATCGGCATTGGGAAGGCCGAAAGATTGGGCATGCCCCCGGCGAGTGAGACTATTTCAGGACGAGAGGCAACGGCGAAGAGAGAGCGAATCTCACTTGGCTTCATATGCGCGGCGCGGCTTGCAAAACGCTCCTCAAGGTTTTGAGGAGCACCAGTTGCAAAACGTTGCGTTATCTCAGACATGGGCGAAGTCTGCCACAACCCACACGTACTTCGTGCGCCATTTAGCGGCGAATGCCCGCGCTTCTAAGATCTGCAATTCTCAAAGTTCCCGTTTTTGCATCATCTTCGGCAGCTAAATAAAGACGTTGTATCGCTATGACTAAGGCTTCAGCAATCACATCTCTAAAATCGGCTCTAGCGATGCGCTCCATGTCACCAGGATTACTCGCATAACCACAATCGATTTGTACAGCAGGGGCGCGAGTTAAACGCAAAAGATCCCAGGCTTTTGCATGAGTACGGCAGTTAGCTAAATCAGTTCTAGCGCATAGTTCGCGTTGGACCAATGATGCAAAACGCTCACCAACTATTGAGTGAACACCATGGGCATCACTGCCATAAAAATATGTTGCAACTCCGTGAGCCAACTCGTTCTTATATCTATCTAAATGAAAAGAGATCATCAAATCGGCGCCACTTTGATTTGTAAAAGCAATGCGTTCAACTTCGGTTGGATTATTAGAAATACCGCGAGTTAAGAAAACTGAAGCGCCTAAAGCTAACAACCGCCCTTCAGTGCGCACAGCCACATCATAAATAAGAGGATCAATGCCATCTGGATTTAAAACAATAACTTTATTTGCAAGCGCAGGTCCACGATTTCTTTGAGTTGCACTTTCGCGCATAGCAGACGGTGCCCCCCCAGAAACTATTCGCGTTAATCGCAGTAACGCAATAATGGTCGCAGGTCCACATTTTCCATCCACATTAATTCCAACAGATTGCTGAAACTCCTTTACTGCAGCTTCAGATCGCGGGCCGTAGATCCCATCAACACGGCCACAATCAAAACCCATTTCAGTTAAACGAGATTGCAAAGCTGCCACATCATCACCGCGCATTAGAGGTGGAGTTTGTAGATTTAAAGAACGGTCTCCCAATTTCCAACGAGCTTCTTCGAGCGCGCGAGCAGTTACTTCATCAATTAGCCCGGTAACGCTTAAGCCGCGGTCCTGTTGAAAGGATCTAATCTGCGCTTGCGTTAGCTCTGGCATTAGTTTTCTCGTAAAGAAAATTAAGCGATGAAGTTTTCGAGATCTTTAAGCAGTGCAGGTTTTGGTTTTGCACCAACGATAGTTTTTACAACTTCACCGTTGACAAAGACATTCATTGTCGGGATAGAGGTAATTCCATATTTAATGGCTATCGCTGACTCTTCGTCGGTATTAAGTTTTACAATTTTAATTTTTGCGCCGTACTCATTTGAAATCTCTTCAAGTATTGGCCCAACTGCACGGCAGGGTCCGCACCACTCAGCCCAAAAATCAACCAAAACAGGCGTAGTGCTCTTCAAAACCTCTGCATCAAAAGTCGCAGTCGTTACTTTACTTGTTGCCATTTTTACTCCTCAGATTCTTGTATGTAATGAATGAACTTTAGTGGTGTGCTAGATATTTCTCCGCATCAAGGGCGGCTTGGCAACCCGAGCCGGCGGCTGTGATGGCTTGGCGGTAGGTATGGTCGACCAGATCACCACAAGCAAAAACTCCAGGAATATTTGTACGCGTTGATCGACCTTCAACCTCTACGTAACCCTCGCTATTAAGCGTGATCTGATTAGCGATGAGTTCACTGCGAGGGATGTGACCAATTGCAACAAATAATCCGGTAAAGGCGCGTTCGGTCTCAATACCGTCAAGAGTGTTACGCAGCTTTAACCCCGAAACCTTGGTTTCACCAAGAACATCGACAACCTCGGTGTTCCATAAGAACTCAATCTTTGGATTTGAGGTCGCACGGTCAATCATAATCTTTGAGGCACGCAACGTATCGCGACGATGAATAAGAACAACCTTGCTTGCAAAACGCGTTAAGAATGTCGCCTCTTCTACTGCAGAGTCTCCCCCGCCCACAACGGCAATAGTCTGATCACGGAAAAAGAAACCATCACACGTTGCACACCATGAGACACCATGACCCGATAAACGCTTTTCATTCTCAAGTCCAATTTCACGGTAGGCACTACCCGTGGCGAGAATGACGGTTTTTGCTTTAACAATATTTCCTGAACCATCGGTAAGAGTCTTAACATCACCAGCCAAGTTCATTTCAACAATGTCATCGGTAATTAACTGCGCACCAAAGCGCTTAGCTTGCTTGCGCATATTCTCCATTAAGTCTGGACCCATTACGCCATCAACAAAACCTGGAAAATTCTCTACTTCAGTTGTATTCATGAGTGCGCCACCTGCAGTTACGGAGCCTTCATAAATAATTGGATTCATCTGAGCACGAGATGCGTAAATAGCGGCCGTATAACCAGCTGGCCCAGATCCCACAATTACTACATCACGCACATCGCTCATACTTCACTCCTTGTTAACTTCACCAGTGTCTATAACCTGCAATTTACACGCTTTATTCCGCACTTGAAGAGCGGCGAACAATCGACTCACGTAAGTGACGAATCATACTAATTTCTTCAACACCGACAGCCCGGCCCGCAATTAAATATCCTAAAAAGGCCATGATCATCACTAGAAAAAGTTCGCCCGCGCGGGCGATTGGCGATAACTCAACACCTAGCCATGTGATGTAGCGTATTAATACATACAAGGGCGTCATGACACCGAAAGCGGCACCCAATAAACGCGCGTGTTGGCCCAAAAAATCCTTAATTTTGATTGGACCCGTATGTTTCTTAAGCAGCAAAAGTGTAATTAACAGACCAACCAAGTAGCTTATAGAGAAGGCTAGACCGAGGCCGATAGTTACCCATTGAACCTTAAGAAGATGAAGAAATAAATAAGAGAGCCCAACCGAGATTAAATTAATTATAAAGATGGAAATTACTTGGGTTCTAGTATCTTCAAAAGCATTGAAACCACGGATCAAAATTAAATTAATCGAAAAAGCGACTAGACCGAAACTCAAAGCTGAAAGTACGTAGCCTATGTATCGTGAATCATCAACAGGAATGCCAACAAAAATAACCTCTGTGATTAGGGGGCCAAATAATAAGAAAGCAACTGCACTTGGAATTGTTATAACACCTACTAATTTAATCGCACGAATTAACTGAATGCGTACCTCGTCGGGGTTTTTTGCAACAGCTAAACGCGATAAATGAGGAAGAATGGCGGTAATAATTGAAATAGTCACGATTGAATATGGCAGCAGCATGACAAAATAAGCGTAGGTATAAGGGGTGTAGCCAACGCCTCTCGTAAGGCCTTCTTGTGCGCTTCTCACTGCAGCACTAGTTGCGACATTCACAGTTACTAGATAACCAAGTTGGGAGATTAATACATACAACAAAGTCCAACCCGCTAAACCAAATGATTTACCCAGCCCAGATAGTCCCCATTGAGGTTTTAATTTAATTCCTAAATGGCGTATAACAGGGATTAATACCAGAGCCTGCACAACAACACTGAAGGTGGTTCCCCACCCGAGAAGCTGTACTTGGAAAGGGGTGATTGTGTCTGTCGTTACCGCAGGAGAAAAAATTAGAAATGAGCCAAAAATCGCTATCCCAACTAAGTTATTTGCAATCGGCGCCCACATCAAAGGGCCAAAAGAGCCTCGTGCATTTGCTACCTGGCCAAGCATTGTGAAAACCCCAAGAAAGAAGATTTGTGGAAGACAGTAGCGAGTAAACGCTATTGCAATCTCTTTCTCAGTTTCAAAACCCACAGTAAAAAACTCAGGTGCATATAAACGCACAAGCGCAGGTGCAAAGTAGATCCCGATAGCAACCAGCACGAGCAGTATCAATGAGATTGTCGTTACCAGGCGCGAAGCAAAACCATCGCCACCATCTTCATGATCAAAAGATCTAACGAGTTGTGGAATGAATATCGCAGTTAAGGCCCCACCAACAAGCAGGTTGTACAAAATATTAGGCATAGTGTTGGCCACGTTGTATGTGTCAGCCAATAAAGTTGTACCAAGTACGGCAACGATGAGAATCCCGCGAATAAAGCCTGTGATACGAGAGATAATCGTCCCAAGCGCCATAATTCCAGAGGCACGAAAAAGTTCATTAGATTTCATTAGTGCGCCCCTTTCGAACTCGGCGGAGACTGTGGGCAATCGCGGCGAGCAAGAGAAGTATTGCCGCTCCCGTCGTAAACCACGTGACCCTAGGATCTATAACGGTGGCGTTTAGTTGCAAAATAGAGAAATCAACAATTGGCACGGCCTTAGAATCGGTTATCTGGGCGAAGATAGTCGTTTCCCCAGGTGCGATCACTTGAGCGGCAAGCTCTAACTGAGTTTTTGAGTTAGCGGGCAAGCGAACCCCAGTAAACCCAAAAACAAGGATGCGCGAGTTTTTAGCCATCATGTCAATATCAACCGTGACGTCGACGGGAAATTGATTAATGACAGTTACTGGGAGTTCGGCACTCTCAGTTGTAATTTGATACTTGCCTGCATTTACTCGCAATTTGTGTGTTTGCGTCGACACTGCGGCCGCGGCGTTAGCCGTGAAGTATTCACGGGAAGCCTTGTCAAGAGTTGGAGTTAGCAGGCGAGATAATTTCATCCGCAAATCCGAGACATCGGCATGTTTAACAACCCTGGATAGACGTGTTAGCGCCTTGCGATTAGCACTGTACGACAACCGTTGTGCGCTACTTATTCGCGAGGTTCCGGCATTGAACTCGGTACCCGCGGCGGTTCTAACTGCACGTCCTAAAACCACCTCTAACTTTATTTTTCCGTAAGAGTAATAGGCTTTAAGTTCACTCGGAGATAGATGTCTAGCTAAAACCACATCTGGATTTCCATAAGCCAGAGAGATAACGTCATTTGAAAAACTAACTTTTTTCAATTGCGAAAGCCAGTTAGTTGCAATTCTCTTTCCAACAGGAAGTGTATTTCCGATAATTTTATAATCACCAGTCATCGCAATGACTTCATCGATGAGAGAGGGATCGATCACCCAAATTTTAGATCGCACATTAGGAACGTAGACTAATTGCCCCAACCGACCCGACGGTGTTAACTCTTGCGCCAAATCATCATCTCGAAAGTCACCCGTGAAAGTTTGGTGTGGCGTGCTAACGATCTTAACAACAGAACTCTCGGCAAACGAGTATGGAAGGGGTACAAAAACAAAAAAAAGAGAAAGCACAACTCCGATTAGTTTCTTCATACTTTCAGCTCACCGCTTCGCGCAATTAACTTTTTCTCATCTGGATACGCCAAGTGATCAATAATTTCACTTAAAGGAAACCATGAAACTTCATCGACTTCACTCACTTGTGGAGTTAACTCCCCGCCGACTTCAGAAAAAAGAAAGTGGTGAACAGTTTTATGAATTCTCTTACCGCCAGCCATAAACCAAAAATCAATCACACCAAGTGAGCGCGAAATCGCCGACGTTATGCCAGTCTCTTCGGAGACTTCACGAACTGCAGCCTGTTCTGGAGTTTCTCCAGCCTCGATATGACCTTTTGGAAGTGACCATAAAAGTTTGGTACGGGAGGAGTCTTTTTGATCGATGCGCCCGATGAGTAAACCCATAGTTCCAGTGGAGTCGATGACCAAACCACCAGCACTGACCTCATCTACTCGTTTGGCATAGACCCGTTTGATGGCAGGCTTCGTCACATTAGTGGCTTTAGAGGGTGATGTTTGGGGGCCGCGGTTAGCGGGGCGCTTCCGCTTCCGCTTCTTCTTAATACTTTCGCTGCCCGCACCAGGTGCCGGGATCATGGAGCAAGGGTACTGCTCTAACCTTACTTATTGTGACTAGTGCATTGGACGCCGCAGGCGAGTTAGCGATCCGTTCGCTTATTGAACGCGCTCCGTTGGCGAGCTCGTTAGCCCAAGCATTTAAAGCCAAGGGCTACACCTTGGCGCTCGTTGGTGGACCAGTTCGCGATGCACTTTTAGGCCGACTCGGAAATGATTTAGATTTTACGACAAATGCATTGCCTCAAGAGACAAAGAAAATTCTCAATGATTGGGCCGAGAATGTTTGGGATACTGGAATTGCATTCGGAACTGTCGCTGGTAAACGGGGTGACACAACAGTTGAAGTCACAACATACCGTACAGAAAAATACGATGCTGAGTCACGCAAACCAGAAGTTGAATACGGTACTGAAATTTTGGGTGATTTATCTCGACGTGACTTCACAGTAAACGCGATGGCGCTGGAGCTAACCGGTGCACAGCCAGAGTTTATCGATCCATTTAACGGATTAGCGGATCTATCGAAAAAGATTTTGCGCACACCAGGTCTACCAGCGGATTCATTTAACGATGACCCTCTTCGCATGATGCGCACTGCGCGCTTTGCAAGTCAGTTAGGCTTTGAAATATCACCAGATGTTTTAACATCAATGTGCAATCTTGTGCAGAGAATCACCATAATCTCAGCAGAACGTATTCGCGATGAGTTTACAAAGATAGTGATGTCACCCAACCCGCGCACAGGAATAACAATTTTAGTCGATACGGGATTGGCAGAACTTGTAATTCCAGAAATCCCTAAACTTCGCTTAGAGGTCGATGAACATCATCATCACAAAGATGTTTATGAACATTCAATAACAGTATTAGAACAAGCGATAATGCAGGAAGAACGTCTGGGTGGTGCAAATCTTGTAATCCGTCTAGCTGCACTACTGCATGATATTGGTAAACCAAAAACAAGAAATTTCATTGAAGGCGGCGGAGTCTCTTTTCACCATCATGAAGTTGTTGGTGCACGCCTAGTAAAGAAGCGCTTGCAAGAACTGCGTTTTGACGGCGACACAATTGAAGCCGTTGTGCTATTAACCGCGCTACACCTGCGTTTTCATGGCTATGGTGATGGCGAATGGAGCGATTCGGCTGTGCGACGTTATGTTCGCGATGCGGGAGAACTACTTATTCACTTGCATGTACTAACCCGCGCCGATTGCACAACTCGCAACAAAGCTAAAGCGACTCGGCTCTCAGAAGTTTATGACTCACTTGAGGCACGCATTGATGTTTTGATGGAGCAAGAGGAGCTTTCAAAGATTCGCCCCGATTTAGATGGCGCACAAGTTATGCAGATATTGGATATAAAGCCTTCTCGCGATGTTGGCGCAGCCATGCATTTCTTATTGGAGTTACGCTTAGATCAAGGACCCTTAGGCGTGGAAAAAACAACTGAAGAGTTATTAGCCTGGTGGAAAAACCGAACTACGAAGTAAACGAATCGCAGTTAAGAAATACGCTGCAGATACACACAACGGAACCCACATGGATATCCCAGAGGTTGGTAGTAAGAGTGCAGCTATCAAACCACCCAAGACAATCGCAGAATTAACTAAAACATCGTAAACAGCAAAGACACGGCCACGGAAGTAATCATCGATCTTTGATTGAACGAGTGCGTCATTTGTAACTTTTACATTCTGGCCAAAAAATGATGTCAAGAATGCAGTAGCAGCAAGTGTGATTTGAGTTTGTGATGCTGCCAATATAAGCGGACAGAATGCACTCACTATCATTGAGTATCTAATCCAGCGATGCCGCCCTACTTTTGAAACACCGTAAGGGGCTATAAACGCTCCCAAAAATAATCCAACTCCCGCAAGTGATAAAGCAATTCCAAAACCTCTGAGGCCTTTTTCTGGAAGCGCAGGATCGTTAAAGGTGTTTCGTTCTAATAACAACGCAGTTAATGTCAACGCAGTTAAACCACCTCGGTGTACGGCCGTTGTAAGAATTCCGCGCGCAGCATCGCTATGAATAGCAAGAAAACGAAACCCATCGCGCATATCGTTTAGGCCTTGCATAAAACTTGTTGCTTCCTTTTCATGTTGTTGGGGGCCGATTTCATATTTTGTCAATCGGGCGGTTAATAGAGCGGCAATAAAATAGCCACTACTAGCGATAAGAATAAGCAAAGCATCGGCGTGATTTGCAAGAGCTAACGAATCAACCAGTGCTCTAACTCCAACACCAATTCCCCCACCGATAACTACGAGTAAAGAGCCACCAGTAACCGCCATTGCATTTGCAGTAATGAGAGATTTAGGTTCAATAAGTAAAGGTAGACCGGCCGATAACGCCGCTAAAATCAAACGGTTAATTCCAAAGGCGATTAAGACAACCACCGTTAACTCAAAACCGGTCGAACCGCTAAATATAAGTAGAGCAACCAGCAACAGATTCAGGGCACGAAGCATATTTGCAGTAAATAAGGCGCGCTGCCTTGAGATGCGATCCAAAATTGTTCCTACAAAAGGACCAACAATCGAATACGGTAATAAAACAATCGCAAAACCTAATGCGGCGCTGAGTGCGTTAGCTTGACGCTCTGGTGAGAAGAGAATGAAGGATGCAAGGGCGCTTTGGAAAACTCCATCGGTAATCTGGCCCATCCAACGTATAGCCAGCAGACGGGAGAACCTAGGGTGCTTAAGGAGCTCAAAAAGACTCACGAGATTGAGCGTAGTCGCACAACTTGGTTTATTCTTACTTAATTATGAAATCTCAACGATCGTACATCGACTATTCACTTGATAAGCGCGCAACTTTGTTGGCCCTTTTTCGGGGAACGGTTGATGCATGTGACGCCGACCCGTATTTATTGCGGGCAGCCAAATGGCATGGAGACAAGGTTTCCCGCAACTGTCCAGTGTGTAAGAAAAACGCCTTGGTTGAACTGCGTTATACCTTTGGCGAACAGTTAGGACAATATTCAGGCCGCATTAAGACGCCTAAAGAGCTCGTGGAGATGGAGAGCGAGTTTGGCGAGTTTCGCGTCTACATCGTGGAGGTGTGTCCGGACTGTTCGTGGAACCACATGTGCGCATCCTTCGTATTAGGCGATGGAACCGTGCGCAAAGCGCCTCGCAAGACACGTACCCTCGAGGACGACGATTACGCAGCACGGTAGCCTTAACTAATGCTGCGCAAACTACTAATACGAACCACAATCTTCATTGGTGGCTTTGGTTTTATCGCTGCGGCAACCCTGTTCGCTTTAGCCTATTTCACGGTGGATATTCCAGATCCCAACGCCTATGTGAACAGCCAATCCACAATTATCCAATATTCAAACGGTGAAGAGATAGGTCGCGTTGGAACGCAGAACCGACAAATTATTCCGCTGGCAAAAATTCCACTCAATGTTAGACATGCAGTGTTGGCTGCCGAAGATCGTGGCTTTTATTCCAACAGGGCTTTTAGTGTGACAGGAATTGCACGTGCGATATTTAATAATTTAAAGGGTGGATCACTGCAAGGCGGTTCAACTATTACACAACAGTATGCAAAGACCGCCTTTCTTACACCTAGCCGCACGATTCAACGAAAGCTTAAAGAGTTGGTTATCTCAATCAAACTTGAGAACCAACTATCCAAGGATCAAATCTTTGAAAGCTACTTAAACACAATCTATTTTGGTCGTGGCTCTTATGGAGTAATGACGGCGTCCCAACAGTATTTCAATCGAAATGTTGATCAATTAACAAATGCCCAAGCCGCGGTCATCGCATCGATTCTGCGCTCGCCTGGTTTATACGATCCAGCATTTAAAAAAGGGAATAAAGAGAGATTGATTGCACGATTTGCATATGTTAAAAAAGGAATGGTCGATGCTGGTTGGCTATCCGCAAAGGACGCAGCAAAAATGAAATTCCCAACAGTTGCACCGCGATCAACATCTGGACAACTAAGTGGTCCAAAAGGGCACATTATTGAAGCCGTACAAAAAGAGTTAGCCAAGCTTGGTTTTAGCCAAGATCAATTATTAGTAGGTGGCCTTGTTATCAAAACAACGCTTGATCAAAAAGCGCAACAATCTGCCGTTGATGCAGTAAATAAGTTTTACCCATCTAAAGCCCCAGACAATTTGCGAATTGGGTTAGTTGCAATCAGGCCAGGGACTGGCGAAATAGTCGCTCTATATGGCGGCCGAGATTACTTAGCGCGTCAGTTAAGTGATGCAACACAGTCAATTGCGTTAGCCGGTTCAACTTTTAAACCCTTCGCGATTGTTGCCGCTTTAGAGCAAGGCATTCCGTTGACATCTATATGGAATGGAGATTCACCACAAGTATTTGACGACGCAGGCAAGCCATATGAAGTTTCTAACTACGGCAATGAGGGCTGGGGACAGATTGATTTGTTATATGCAACAAAGCACTCGGTGAACACCGTCTTTGTTCCTCTTGGGATAAAAGTTGGACCAGTAGCAGTTGTTGATGTTGCACGGCGCGCAGGAATCCCAGAATCAGTTGCAATGATGCCAACACCGTCAGTGGTTTTGGGAGTTGCCAGTCCACATGTAATCGATGTTGCAAATGCATATGCCACGTTTGCCGCACAAGGAATTAAATCCAAACCATTCTTAGTTTCACAAGTCCTGGGCTCCAATAAGGGCGTGCTGTATCAAGCCAAACCAGAAACCCAAGAAGTCTTTTCAAAAGAGGTGATGGCCGATCTAACGTATGCACTTAAAGGTGTTGTTACGGGCGGAACAGGTGCGGCGGCGTTGGCGCTTGGCCGTCCAGCCGCTGGTAAAACTGGAACCTCACAATCAAATGCATCTGCGTGGTTTAGCGCCTACACACCACAGTTAGCGGCATCCGTGGCTTTCTTCCGAGACAGCGCTTCAGAGTCGCTAAACGGAATTGGCGGCTTAACATCAGTAACCGGTGGAACTTTCCCGGCCAAGATCTGGACCGCCTTTATGAAGGGCGCGCTGAAGGGCGAGCCAGTCATGGATTTCTCTGCACCGACAAATATCGGCGGGCTGGATCCGATAGTTATGACATCGGGCGGCACACAAACGCGTAAACCATAATGGCGCTTCGCTTTAAGGCCCTATTGGCGTTAGCTGTACTAGCTTCATTGATTTCATTTGCAAAGTTTTCACACTGCGAAGGCAGTAATTGGGCTACTCCAGATCAATATATACACGCTTGTTATAGTGATTTGCCCTCACTTTTTGGCGAACGTGGTTTAAACGACAACAAGTGGCCATATGCAAGCGATACAAACTCGGTGGAGTATCCAGTTATCACTGGACTTGTTATGTTTGCGACTGCAGGTTTAGTCGATACTGCCGCCTCTTATTTCAACCTCAATGCGTTTTTACTAGCTTTAATATTTATTGGATTAGTCCTTCTCATTTCTAAAATGAAGCCGGAGTTTTCATACTTACTACCCATTGCCCCGGCCATGATTGCCTCGCTCTATATTAATTGGGATCTATGGGCGATCATCACAATGATGCTGGCGATTTACTGGTTTGATCGAAAAGCATATCTGTATAGTTCTTTAGCTTTAGGCGTTTCTATTGCAACAAAGTTTTTGCCTGTATTTTTATTGTTTCCAATCATTTTTATTTTGTGGCGTAACAATCGCATTAAGGAGTTAGTGAAATATATTACGACCACGACATTGATATGGGTTGCAATAAATGCGCCATTTGCATTGACGACACCAACTGGGTGGTGGCGTTTCTATAAACTCAACATCGAACGCGTAGCTGACTGGGGATCACTGTGGTTGGCACTAAACCAACTAGGTGTTGGATTAACAAATTTAAACTATCTATCTTTACTACTTTTATTAGTCGGTTTAACGGCAATCGCTATCTTCTTTTTTGGACTTAAATACACTCCAACATTGGCATCGCTAGCATTTATTGTGTTAGCCGTTGTCATGATTGCTAGCAAGGTCTATTCACCGCAATATGTTTTATGGCTAACACCACTTGCAGTTATTGCATTGACACATGTAAAAGATCTATATGCATTTTGGTTGTGGCAAAGCGTTGAAGTCGTTTATCACATTGCAATTTGGCAGCATCTTGCCCTGTTCACAGGTGCACACTTTGGTCTACCTCAAGGCGGGTATGCGGCACTGAGTTTGCTACGAATTGGCGGGGCGCTATTCCTCGTATCTGTCCTAGTAAAACGGGCTAGAGGGGCCGGAAATACACAGGGGTCGGCCTTCGATTTACTCTTTGAGGCCTCTAAGGCCTACCCTTAACCCTCTTGAACCGGCACTATGTGGCGGTACAGGAAAAGCACTAACCCTCCTGTCACGGAAATACCGTGGCCGTCTTAGTCCAGAGGAGGTCGGGTTAACGCATGCGTCACTACGAACTTATGGTCATTCTTGATCCAGAACTTGAAGAACGTACAGTCACACCAAGCCTTGAGACTTATCTCAAAATAATTAAAGACTCCGGCGGAACCGTCAACAAGCTCGACTTGTGGGGCCGTCGCCGTATGTCATTTGAAATTATGAAAAAAGGCGAAGG
>QYPG01000018.1 GCA_007279945.1 Streptomycetaceae bacterium
ACACACTTGTCGATGACACAGCTGTCCCAGATTGGGATAACGCAAAGGGTGGAGTTATTTTCGAACAGCAGCTATCAAAGGCTGGCGGAAAGCTCGATGCAGTTGTTTCAGCTAACGAAGGTCTTGGACTTGCAGCTGTAGTTTTTCTTAAGAAGAACAAGCTCAATGGCAAGGTCTGTGTATCTGGACAAGATGCAACTGTTGACGGATTGCGTGCAATCCTTACAGGTGACCTTTCAAACACTGTTTACAAGGCAATCAAGGCCGAAGCAGAAGGCGCAGCAGCTCTAGCAATTGCATTGCTTAAGGGTGAGGCAGCAACAACAGCTACAGGTTCAGTTAATAACGGAACCGTAGATGTACCTTCAGTGCTATTGGTACCAGTCGGAATCACAAAGGCTAACGTGAAGGATGTCATCGCAGATGGCTTCCAGACACGCGAGGCTGTATGTGCCGGCATCGAAGACCTCTGCACAGCTAACGGACTCTAATATCTCCGTATGTAGCTAAGTAGAAAAGAACAAAGGTTACGGCTCGGAGTTCAGACTCCGAGCCGTAACCTCTTTAACACAAGATATAAAGGGAGAAAATATGAGCACACCAATACTTTCACTCCGAGGAGTCAATAAATCCTTTGGGCCAGTCCACGTTTTACGTGATGTTGACTTTGATGTCCATGCTGGAAAAGTTACTGCGCTCGTGGGTGACAACGGTGCTGGAAAAAGCACCCTAATTAAATGTATCGCAGGTATTTATACTCCCGATCATGGTGACTTTCTCTTTGAAGGTAAAAAGGTAGAAATTAATGGACCTCGAGATGCGACAACTCTTGGAATTGAGATTGTTTATCAAGATTTAGCCCTATGTGACAACTTAGATATTGTTCATAATATGTTTTTGGGCCGCGAAAAAAAGCGCGGAAGTATTTTAGATGAATCAGCTATGGAATCACTCGCACGCAAAACTTTAGATGGCTTGAGCGTCCGTACGGTTAAATCCATTCGCCAAACCGTGGCATCACTTTCTGGGGGTCAGCGTCAAACCGTAGCAATTGCGCGCGCGGTATTGTGGAATAGCAAGATAGTAATCCTTGATGAACCAACTGCGGCGTTAGGTGTTGCTCAAACTGAACAAGTCTTAAATCTTGTGAGACGTTTAGCTGATAACGGTTTAGCCGTCGTACTCATTAGCCATAATTTAAATGACGTCTTTGAGGTAGCTGACAATATTGCAGCCTTGTATCTGGGGCAGATGGCCGCCCAAGTAGATAAGAATGAAGTTATTCCGCGGCAAGTTATTGAGTTGATTACAACCGGCAAATCTGCTGGCGTTGAAAGCGTAGGTGCTAAGAAATGAGCTCCTCTGAGATGGTTGAAACTGCAACGCTAAAGGGGGCAATGCACGACTATTGGTCTCGAATTAAAGCCGGAGATATTGGATCTTTGCCTGCGGTATTAGGTTTAATCGCTCTATGTATCGTCTTCGGATCTATGTCTAGCGTTTTTTTAACTCCGGGGAACTTTGCTAATTTATTAACCCAGGCTGCAGCGGTAATTGTCATTGCCATGGGCTTAGTTTTCGTTCTCTTACTAGGTGAAATCGACTTATCTGCCGGATACACCGCTGGTGTAACTGGTGCAGTACTCGTCATTCTGATTACTAACCACCACGTTCCTTGGTACCTAGCCCTTATCGCAGCCATCTTTGTGGGAGTTATTCTTGGTTTTGGTTTAGGCTCACTTGTCGCACGCCTTGGAATTCCATCCTTCGTTGTTACATTGGCAGCTTTCTTAGCCTTTCAAGGAATTTTATTACTGCTCGCCGGTGAGGGTGGAACAATTCGCGTTGAAGATAAAACTATTTTGGCTGTTGAAAACTCTAATCTGACTCCAACGTTAAGCTGGGTATTTTTCATCGGTGTTTCAATAATTTATGTACTGGTCGGTCTTAACCGTATAAATTCACGCCGTAAAGCGGGATTGAAATCAGAGCTCATAAATTTATGGGTCTTAAAGACTGTCGGTCTCTTAGGAATTTTAGGGCTTGCAGTTTTTGCCCTTAACGTTGAGCGCAGTAATAACCCTGACTTAGTTAGTCTTAAGGGAATCCCTTACGTTGTCCCGGTCATTCTTTTAATTCTCGTCATCGGAACATTTGTCCTTAGCAGAACCGCATTTGGCCGTCACATTTATGCAGTCGGTGGAAATGCCGAAGCTGCACGCCGAGCCGGTATCAATGTTAAACAGATTAGAATTATGGCCTTTATGATCTGCTCTGGCCTATCAGCAATTGCGGGGATGATCTTTGCATCTCGCCAAAACTCGGTCTCTCCAACGACTGGTGGCAGTTCAACCCTTCTCTACGCCGTTGGTGCAGCAGTTATTGGTGGAACTTCTTTGTTTGGTGGCAAAGGAAAAATGAGCGATGCAATTTTGGGTGGATTAGTTGTCGCAGTCATTGATAACGGTATGGGACTTTTGGGATATGCAGCAGGCATCAAGTTCATCGTCACAGGACTTGTACTCTTAATCTCAGCCGGCGTTGATGCCGTCTCTCGCAAGGGTGCCAACGTTTAGCTCTCTTATTTCACACCCATAAGGTGTTCAAGTGCTAACTGATCAATAGCCTCGTAGCCATACCCGCGTGTGCCAGCGGCTTCAACATCGAATGAATCCTTAGCAAGATCTCTCCAAGTCTCACCTGCGCTGAGTGTTGGTTCACTCAGACCTGGAATATTTGATTCGGCCATGGCGGCAACAACGCGAGGATCTGCACGAAAGGCTGCTGCCCGTTCTTTAAGTGCTAAATAGGTACGCATATTTGCCGATGCTGATTCCCACACGCCCTTATCGCTCTCGGTACGAGCTGGCTTAAAGTCAAAGTGTTTAGGTCCGTCATATTTATAGCGCTCAAGTAAATCAACTAAGAAGAAGGCTGACTTAAGATCGCCGTGGCCAAAGACTAAATCTTGATCAAATTTTGGTCCATGCTGACCGTTCAGATCAATGTGATACAACTTCTTGTGCCACAACGCTTGGGCAATGCCGTGAACAAAGTTAAGTCCAGCCATTTGTTCGTGCCCAACTTCTGGATTCAGGCCCACAAGCTCTGGTTTATCTAATGAGTTAATGAAAGCGAGCGCATGTCCAATTGTTGGCAAGAAAATATCACCACGTGGCTCATTTGGTTTTGGTTCAATTGCAAACTTAATGTCATATCCATTATCCGTTACAAACTCACCTAGCGTATTGAAAGCTTCACGGAAGCGATCGAGGGCAACGTATGCATCCTTTGCGCCATCAGACTCTGCGCCTTCACGGCCACCCCAGCAGACATAAGTCTTAGCGCCAAGTTCAACGGCTAGCTCAATATTCTTCATTACTTTTGAGATTGCATATCGGCGAATATCTTTATCATTTGATGTGAATGCGCCATCTTTAAAGACAGGATGAGTAAATAGATTTGTCGTTGCCATCGGTACTTTCATTCCAGTTTCAGCTAATGCCTTCTTAAAACGATCTATATGACTTCGACGAGCACCTTCATCGCTTCCAAATGGAATCAAATCATCGTCATGGAAAGTCACACCGTGTGCGCCGCGCGCAGCTAACTCATTAACGGTGCGCACAGGATCGAGTGCGCCACGGGTTGCATCCCCAAATGGGTCCCGTGCCTGCCAACCCACGGTCCAAAGGCCAAAGGTGAACTTATCTGCCGGTGTGGGTGTCAGTGACATGAAAACTCCTTGAAATTTCTCTTAGTTTTTTCTCTGGCGCAATCCTATGTATGAAGTGAAGTTTCTGCATAGTCTTGCCTTGTGAGCGTAATTTCTAACGGCAACGAACGAGACACCAAATTCGCAGTGATAGGTACAGGGTGGAGAGCTGAATTCTTTACTCGCCTCGCCCAGGCTATTTCTGGAGTTGAATGCGTTGGTTCGATTGTGCGAACCCCCCGTGAATCTCTCCTGCCCATCTACTTATCTCTTGATGAATGCAATCTCAAAGCAAGGCCAGATTTTCTGATTGCATCAGTACCTAGGGAAATTACACCCTCAATTATTCGGATGGCCGTTGCGGCTGGGATTCCAATAATGGCTGAGACTCCACCTGCCGCTGATTTACATTTGCTACGCGAGCTATGGAATGACGTCGGCCAATCTGGACTCGTACAAATTGCTGAACAATACCTGCGCCTTCCATCGCATGCCGGGCGACTAAACGTTGTTAAATCTGGCGCCATTGGCACCCCAACTCACGTGCAAATCTCATCAACCCATGATTATCATGCAATCTCATTAATGCGCGGATATTTAGGCGCTGGTATCGGACCTGTTCGGGTTAATGCCACAGCCTTTAACGCTCCTCTGCAAAATCCAGCTTCACGCAATGGTTGGAATTTAGATTCAGAACCAGTCAAGGTTCAATCACGTATAGCAACAATTGAATTTAATTCAACACTCTCTGGGCTCTATGACTTTACTGATAACCAATGGCATAACCAGTTACGTTTCAGGCGCGTCATTGTTCGTGGTAGCCATGGAGAGATTAATGATGATCAAGTTATTAGGTGGGTTCATCCTGATAGCTTTGTTACCGCCCCTATCGTGCGCAGGCAGACTGGATACGATTTAGATCTTGATGGGTATAGAACAGATCACCTTTCTTTTAACTCTGAAATTTTGTATAAGAATCCTTTCTGCAAAGAATCCTGGTCAGATGAAGAGATTGCGATAGCTACAATGATTCAAGAAATGTCTGACTGGGTTGGCAAACGTAGGCCTGCTCCATATCCACTTGCTGATGGGATACATGACCATCGTGTTGCACTTGCAATTCAAGAATCACTCGATAAATCCTGCGCAATAACTACTGAAAAAGAGGCCTGGGATAGCTAGTTTGGTGGTTGGGCCTAAATACCTTAATCTAGGCTCCTTACTCCAGCGGGAGTGGTGAAATGGCAGACACGCAGGTCTTAGGAACCTGTGTCTTCGGACGTGAGGGTTCAAGTCCCTTCTCCCGCACACTAATTCAATAAGGCCCTGGTAAGGATTTTTCTTATGGCAAAGCAATCACCGGCCAAGATAAAAAAATTGGCTGCAGAAGCAAAACGTGCAGGGGCTGCTAACCGCGCTGAGAAAAAAGCTGCACAAGAAAATGCAATAACAAATAGCAATGTAGTAATAGATGCCTATGCCGCCGTTGATGGGCATTGGCGTGACATTGGTTTAGATGCACCAGCCCGTCGAGCTTTAATCGATGATGGCTTATTTCAACTGAGTGATCTTCGTAAAACCTCACTTGCTGCGCTCAAAGAGCTAGATGGCATGGGAGCAAATGCCATTCGTGTATTAGTTGCCGAGATGAAAAAAGCAGATTTATCTTTTAGAAAATAGTTACTGCACTACTCGATAGCCAGCGGCAATAACAGCTTGTGAGATTAGCTCGGCATCTAGTGCAGCATCAGATGTAATAACGGCCTGACTCTCACCAGAGCTGGCCTTAACTTCTTTGACACCAGCGATCTTGCCGAGCTCTGTATTTACTCGTCCCTCACAGTGCCCGCATGTCATTCCTTGAATCTTTACCGTTGTCTGCGTCATTGATTTCTCCCCTTATTTGTTTAGTCGTGCAATCATTAATTCCATCTGCTTAATTTGAGCTGTTTGAGCAGCAACAATATTTTCACCAAATAGCTTAATCTCCTTGTTACTTGCATCTCTTATCATTGTGGTCATATGCAATGCGCCATCATGATGATTAGTCATTCCCTTGAGCCACAGCAGATCAAACTCATTGCCTGCAGCGGAATTTAAATCAGATAGTTCAGCGTCAGTAAGCATGCCACCCATTGAGTCTCCCATGGAGTGGCCCATATCGATATCGGCATTGGCTTGGCTCAACCACAGCTTCATCTGAATAATTTCACTTGATTGTCCGTCACGAATATCTGCTGCAAGAGCCAGCAACTCTGGATCCTTCGACTTGGTTAAAGCTAAGTCGGAAATATCTACCGCTTGTTGGTGGTGCGGAATCATCATCTGCAAAAACATAATATCCGCACCACTTAATTTTAAGGATGCCTCTTTTTCATGTGAATCCATCATCTTATGCATGCCGGATGCGCCGTGGTCTGCGTTTCGAGACATACCTATTCCCATGATTACTGCAAGAAGTGCAACAATAATTATCAGAAATATCCCTGACTTCTTATCGATAGTAATCTGCATGAGTCACTCCTCAAATGTGTTTGCCGGCAGTTGAGTATAAAGTCTGGCAATTACCACCGCACCATGAAGCTTTGGCCAGACATGCCTCACATACAGTATGAGTGCTAGCGTGTAGCGGCAAAACCCAGTTTGATGTCGTTTTTTATGTCCTCAATGTTTTCAAGGCCAATGCTCACGCGCACCATTCCAGGAGTGATTCCAGCTTTAAGCTGCTCATCAGGGTTTAACTGTGAGTGCGTTGTAGAAGCTGGGTGAATAACAAGAGAGCGAACATCACCGATATTAGCGACATGGCTAAACAGTTTTAAGCCTTCGACAAATTTACGCCCTACAGGTGCGCCGCCTTTGAGTTCAAATGAAAAGACTGCGCCAGCGCCCTTTGGCGCGTACCTCTTAGCAGTTGTATTCCATGGTGATGATGGCAAGCCTGCATAACTTACGTGAGCAACTTCTGGTTGATTCTCTAACCACTCTGCTAACTCTTGAGCATTTTGTAGATGACGATCCATTCGCAGATTTAATGTCTCAAGGCCATGTGCCAGTAACCAGGCATTAAACGGAGAAACTGATGCGCCAATATCGCGCAGCAGTTGCAACCTAGCTTTGAAAATATAGGCAAGGTTTGCTCCGAAGGCTCCATTAACGCCAAGTGCTTGGGCATAGACAAGATTGTTATAGCTAGCATCGGGTTGATTAAAACCTGGGAATTTTTCAGAATCTTGCGCGAAATCGAAGTTGCCTGAATCAACAATCGCCCCGACCATTGCATTGCCATGGCCTGATAAGAACTTAGTTGCCGAGTGCGTAACGATATCGGCGCCGTATTCAAAGGGTTTTGTGACATATGGTGTCGCAATAGTGTTATCAACTATCCACGGCACTCCTGCCTCATGTGCGATTTTTCCGATGGCCTCAATATCTAGTACTGCTCCAAGTGGGTTTGAAATACCTTCACCAAAGAAAGCCTTTGTATTAGGACGAACTGCACTGCGCCAAGCATCCATATTTCCAGTGTTATTAATAAACGTAACTTCGATACCGTATTTAGGAAGTGTGTAATTAAAGAGATTAAATGTTCCCCCGTAAACATTGGAGCTTGAAACAATATGGTCCCCCGCTTGGGCAACATTCATTATTGCAAAGGCTGTTGCTGCCATGCCTGAAGCAACTAACAATGCAGCCACTCCACCTTCAAGGGCAGCTATACGTTGTTCAACGGCATCTTGAGTTGGATTGTTGATGCGCGTATACACATTGCCTGCTTCGGCGATTCCAAAAAGATTTGCCGCATGTTGCGTATCGCGAAACTGATAGGCGGTCGTTTGATAAATTGGTAGTGATCGTGAACCAGTAGTTGGATCAGGAGATTGCCCAGCATGGATTTGAAGAGTTTCAAAGGCCCAATCATTGTTTTCGCTCATGCCCTTTACTCTTTCGCACCTGCGTACAAATTACAAGGACCTAGAGTTAATTAATTACTGCATAAGCAATAAGAAATGCACCAAGAGTCAGTGTCATTGCTTTGCTTGCCCGAGTGTTTAAAACCTTGTGCATCGCCGGTATCCACGTTGAAATCAGTAATGCTGTTCCGGGAATAATGATGGTCAAACTATGTGTCAAAACACCACTTTGGCCAGTTTGATATCGCAGGTTGATTAATCCAATTGCGATGAGCAGATATCCGCCCATTCTGTAGTTATTTGCTAGATCACTTTTCATAGCTTTAGCTCCTTAGGATAGAGAAATGGGGTGCCGATTTCTCGACACCCCATTGTTAATCTATGTGATTAGTGATCGTCCTTCATTCCTTCTGCCATTGACTTCATGCGTGCGATCTTCAAAATTGTAAGACCGAATACGCACTTAGCAAGGATGTCAGCGATTGTGTAACCAACCTGTACGCCAACAAACTGCTGAGCAGATGCCATGCCGTCACCCATACCTAGGATGTAAGAGATTGGGTAAACGCCCCATGTTGCAATCAGCAAAAGACGCAAACGACCAACGGTCTCTGCAACGCCTGCTGGTTGATTATCAAGTGACTTACCAAGTTCTACGAATAGTACGTAAAGGATGTATAAGAATGGGATTGTTGATAGAACACCGTATAGAACCTGTGTGTTCTGATCGCTTGAAATTTCGCCTGGGTAACCAAGTGCGATCATTGCAGCTGATGCTGGAACAAGACGCATGATTAGTGAGCGAGAAACTGCTTTGGCTAGGGCAAGTACGGCAACAACTTCAACTAGAAGTAGTGGCACAGTAAGTAGCCAGTCCACATAACGATAGGCCTCGTTGAATGAACCCTGAGCACCTGAAATGTTTACAGTCATGTCTGCAGATGATTCATTGAATGAGTTGAAGATTCGCATGTAATGGTAGCCAGCAATAAATGTGACCATCGATGACATGACAAGTGCATTACGGTACTTAGCTAATACACGCTGTTGTGAAACCAGTGTGTAGACCGTGCAGGCAAGCATTGAAACTAGTCCAAATGAGAAGATGTTGTAAATCAGATTCCATTGATTACTGTCGAGTTTCAGTATTGATTTATGCCTCCGTGAGTTGGAGAGATACAGAGCCCTTTTGAACCCTGCAGCTACAAGCCACGTGGAGACCTCGAGGAGCCCCATTGGCCGCTAGCAACGATAATTGTGAATTATCTGCGAGCTTTTCGCACCTTCAAATTCCGGAATTTTGGCAAAAATCTTAAATTTTTAGCGAATATGAGCCTACCGAGGAGTATTTTTGGGCTTATTTCCCGTCCCAGGTGGACATTTCAACTGCAAAGGGGTCTAGGCCCATAGGCCCGATCTTGAGGGCATAGGAGTGAAACTTCTTCATATTAAAGGCCGAGCCAAGGCGGGTACGTGCATCTTCACGTGCCTTCATCCAGACGCGCTCGCCCACTTTGTATGAAATCGCCTGTCCTGGCCAACCTAAGTAACGATCGGTTTCACTGCGTGAATGAGCCTCATCCAGCAAGGCCTGTTCATTGAGCAGCTTGCGCGAGCTCTCGGCATTCCACACATTGCCTTCAAAGTCGGTGTAGCCAAGGTGCATTCCAATATCTACAACGATTCGCGCAGCACGCAGAGCTTGTGCAGATAGATATCCCATTTCAATTCCAGGTTCATCAAATGCGCCAAGCTCATTCATAAAACGTTCGGCGTAGAGCGCCCACCCTTCGCCATATCCGCTAATCCATGCAGCGGTACGTTGGAATCTAGTTAAGCGATCTTTTTCAACCGTTACGGTTCCAACTTGTAAGTGATGGCCAGGTACTGCTTCGTGATACCACGTCGAAACTAAGTGCCAACTGCTTACTTCTTCTTTGCCCAACATTGGAATCCACGTTGAACCTGGACGCGATAAATCTTCAGAAGGCCCGTTGTAATAAGGTGCAGATGCACTGCCTTCAGGTGCTAAACGGGCTTCACAAATCTTAATGCGCTCATCGATTTCAAAGAACTCACCGTCCATACGTTTGATTGCTGCATCTGTAAAATCTTGGAGGAATTTAATGACGTTCTCGCCACCTTTGATGATGTACTTAGGATCATGATCTAAAACATCTGCAACTTCACGCAGCGTCTTTGCTCCTGGCTTGATTTGTTCAGCGAGAACCCACATACGATCGTTAATTGCCTTTAGGTCGCCAACTCCCCATTCATATGTCGCACGCAAATCTAACTTCGCGCCTGTGAAATAGCGCGACCAGACCGCATAACGTTCTGCACCTACAGCATCATTAGGATTTGCAATTGGTAAGTAATCATTCTTAAGTACAAGTGCTGTCGCAGCCGATGATTTTTCCGCCAACTGTGCAGCCTCATGCATCGCTGGGTACTTTCCATCTGCGTCAAAGTTTTTACACATCTGGCTGTAACCGCCATTGGCATAACTTTCGAGTTGGTCAATAACTCCCTTAACTTGACGCTGGGCAGTTGTCTTGCCGTTCTTGGCCACGCTAAAAATTGTTTCAAGCCACTGCTTATGTGCAACATCCACGGCGGCCAGACGCTTAGCTATGTTGTCAAAATCTTGCGCGGATTTCTTGGGCATTAACTCAAAGATTGAACGGATGTTAGACGGAGGAGAAGTCAGAACATTCCACAATACAAATGACTCTTGGCTATCGTGAAGTGCGAGCCCAGACTCAAGACGCTCGGTCATAACAGTCTTAGCAATTCGATCGATCTCATCGATTGGCTTCATTGTTGCAAGTTTCTTCAAAGTTTCGCGGGTTAAATTGGCAGAAACACCAGCTCCGGCTATTGAGAAGTCATCAAGTTTGTTTTGGTGTAATCCATTACCGAGGTATGTGCAGTCCATTGGGCTAAGAGCTGCTGCTTGGTCGATGTAAGAATCGCTGATTTCGAAGATTTCTGATCTATGGGTCATTGGCTATTCTTATCAGCGCATCCCAGATTTGTCGAGATGTAGGCTTGGGCCGTGATGAAATCCCAACTCCGTGACCTACATTCGCACCGGGGGTTTATAAATCTTATTGGGGCTCGGTTCATTTCAAATGTTGGCAACGGTCTATCCTCAATCGCTCTGGCCTACGGAACGCTCAGCATCAATGGGGCGACTGGTAAAGACTTAAGTTTTGTTATGTCTGCGCGGATTTTCCCGATGATTGCCCTGATGTTATTTGGTGGAGTTATCGGTGATCGATTTAGACGAAACCGTATCGTTGGCGGCAGTGATATTTTAGGCAGTCTTTTTGTTGCAGTAAGTGCAATCTCCTTTATCTTTGGTTTTGCTTCGGTGCCACTTCTTGTCTTGATGGGATTTCTTTTTGGAATTCTTAATGCATTGTGGTTACCAGCAATGTTGGGTTTATTACCAGCACTTTTGCCGAAAGAAAAACTCAAAGATGGCAATGCTGTAGTTGGCTTATTGAGCAATCTTGGATACGTAACTGGCGCTTTGCTTGGTGGCATATTGGTTACGCTCTTTGGTTCAGGTTGGGCTTTGCTGGTCGATGCGCTTTCATTTTTGATCGCTGGCATTTTGGTGTGGAATCTGGATGTGCCTCCGATGGAAAAGCGTCAACGAACTTCAATCTTTGGCGAGTTAAAAGATGGATGGCATGAATTTAGGTCACGATCATGGGTGGTGGCCATGGTGATCGCTTTTGTTGGAATTAACGCATGTTTTGAGGCACTCATTCAAGTATTAGGCCCACTTGTATTCAATGAAAACTCTAACGGTCCACGTAATTGGTCTTTTCACTTAGCTGCACTAACCACCGGAATGATTTGTGGTGGCGTAATTGCTCTTAAAGTTCACTTAAGTCGACCACTCTTTTTTGTCATGATTCTGATTGCAATTTCTGCAGTATGGGAATTTTCTTTAGCCCTGCACTCCCCACTGCTCATTACGTTATGTGGCGCATTTATGGCTGGCATTGCCATTGAGATTTACTATGTAAATTGGAGTACCACGATGCAGTCCCATATTCCGGAAGAGTCATTTTCTAGAGTGAACGCCTACGATGCTTTTGGCTCATACGCCCTGGCCCCGTTGGGGATAGTTGTTGCTGGTCCACTTGCCATGTACTACGGGGTGCATACTGTCTTGTTGATTACAGGAGGAGTTACTTTTATTAGTGCGATTCTGGCCCTGAGTGTTAAATCTGTTCGAAACCTTAGGTAGCGGCGAAATAGCCAAAGAGGCGTAGGGTTGGCTTATGAGCGAACAGCCACTTGCGCCACCGAAGTTACGCGGTTGGTTTCACTTAGGTGCAACTCCAGTTGTCATTATTGCCTCTCTTGTTTTGTTTATCTTAAGTAAGTCTTCATTAAAATTTGCAGTTGCTATTTATTCGGTCACAGCAATTATGTTATTCAGTGTCTCAGCGGTTTATCATCGCGTCCCTTGGACTCCTTCTAAGAAAAAGATTTGGCGCCGCTGGGATCATGCCAATATCAATTTACTGATTGCAGGTTCATATACGCCCTTTGCAGTTGCATTATTGGAAGGAAGAAGCAGAGATATTCTTTTGCTAGTTGTGTGGGTCGGCGCCGCCGCGGGTGTTGCGATGCGGGTTTTTTGGTTGGGCGCACCACGTTGGCTCTATGTTGCTAACTACTTACTTCTTGGTTGGGTCGCACTTGCTTACATGCCACAGCTGTATCACGCCGGTGGATTGTGGGTCTTGCTGCCAATTGTCATAGGTGGCCTGTTCTACTCAGTTGGGGCGATTTTTTACGCGCTCAAGCGCCCCGGCAAAACCGCAAAGTACTTTGGTTTTCATGAGCTCTTCCATATATTCGTGCTGGCAGCGTGGATTTCGCAGTATGTTGCCATTTCGGTAGCGATTTACAGTAAGTAAGGCCTTGCTCTAACCTAAGGCTCTACGGGTTCGAATAGTGAGGTGTGTAATGGCTGAAAAGAACTCCTTCCTTAATTGGGTTGGATTTAAAGGTGATGAGCCTGATGCGCCATCATCGGTGGATCGAATTCGCGAACTTGAATCCCAATTAGCCGACTTGCGCTCTCGTCGTGACATTACTGGTTTAACTAAAGAAGAGTTTGAGATTTTGGCAACTGAAACAGCGATGGCGATGATTAAATCGGCACAAGCGCGTGAAAGCAAAGCCCAATCAATTTCTTCGCGTTTAGTTGCAGAAACTAACCGAATTACTAAAGAAGAAATTGAAGCCGCCGATACTAAGGCGCGTTCAATCCTTTCTGGAGCAGAATCGCGCGGGCGCAAATATATTCAGACCGCCGAAGAAGAGGCAGGCCAGCTAGTAGCACAGGCAGAGGCCGATGCCGAGGCGATGATCGAATCTAAAAAACGTGAAGCCACGGCACTAGCAACGCAGGCCCGTCGTGAAGGCGAACGTATCGTCGGTGAAGCCACTGCTGAGGTTTCAAATTATCGCCAGTGGTTAGGTGGCGTCATGGGTGAAGCAGAGCGCTTGTATAAAATTCAAACACAATCGTTGGATGCTGCAGAAGGTGCAATCCGTCAATCTCGATCACGACTTGAGTCAGCATTTAATCGCTTAGCTGATCTTCAGAAAAGCGTCATCGAAAACTTAAATCCAGATGACACAATTATTGATACCGGCCCGATTAAGGTAGCAAGTGAGCGCACAAAAGTAGCAATCAGTGCACCTAAAAAATCGGCGAAGAAGCCTGTGAAGAAAACCGCAGCCAAGAAAGCAGTTGCAAAGAAATCTTCACGACCTAAGTAGTTAATGCATGGCCACTGCTCGCGGAATCCGATACATCCCTGCCATCGATGGCTTGCGTGCTGTAGCGGTCATTGCTGTGATGCTGTATCACTTGGGGTTTTCATGGATCCCTGGTGGCTTTCTTGGAGTTGACCTCTTCTTTGTCATCTCGGGCTATGTAATAACACGTCTGCTCCTTGATTCAATTGCGCGCAGCGGGGGTCTTGATCTCCGAGCTTTCTATAAAGCACGAATTCGCCGACTATTTCCACCTCTTGTCTTCATGATCATTGTTACAACGATCTATATAGGTATTTGGGCGCCTGAGACCATGCGTCGCTTTGTTACCGATTCGCCATTTGCACTTTTTGGCGGAATGAACTGGTGGTTGGTATTTCGCCATACTGATTACTTTGACTCAATCGCTAGGCCTGCGTTGTTACAACACACGTGGTCGCTTGGGGTTGAAGCCCAGTTTTATCTTGTGTGGCCATTAATTTTGCTGCTTGTACTGCGTTATTTTGGTAAAAATAAAATACCGGGTGCCGCTTTATTTATTGCTGCGGTCTCTGGAATCGCCTTACTAGTAGTCTCTTTCCAAGTCGATGCAGCAAGTGCCTCACAAATAAGCCACGTCTACTTTGGTACTGATACCCACAGTATTGGCCTCTTTCTTGGCGCCGCATTAGCGGTGAGTTGGATTCCACAAAATCTTGAAGAAAGTGTCAATCAGCGGGCCCAGGATTTTATCGATGGCATAGGTATCTTTGGTTTTATAGGAATGATTGCGACATTCCTATTTATTAACGAAACCGATCCAACGCTCTACAAATTGGCATTCCCGCTTGCCGGAGTATTTGGATGCGCAATTATCACTTCGATAGTCCACCCCGCATCCCGCTTTGCTCCAATATTAAGTAGCAAAGTTATGGTTTGGATCGGAGAACGTTCATATGCGATTTATTTATGGCACTGGGTTGTTTTTCAAGTTACGCGGCCACGTGTTGATTTAGAAGGCTCAAGTTGGGCGCTATTTACCTTGCGAATTTTGATTGTCTTTGCACTCGCCGATATTTCACTGCGCTTAGTTGAACTACCGATTCGAAGTGGATTAGTTGAGTACTGGTTTAAAGGTATGAAGTACCGAACAAAAAAAGTACAATTAAGGCAGAAATCATTATTGGCATCTTCCCTGGTTTTAACTCTCTTAGCCTTGTCTTTAGTAAGCATGAATGCAATTAAGCAGAGTGATAAAGCGATGGCCGCTGTAAAAGCTGAAATCAACGCCCCAGTTGAAATGTCACCGCAAGAAAATTCGGCAACTGCTATTCCTGGACTGTGGGTAACCGGCGATTCTGTGATTCTAGGAATTCGTCACGAACTCGATGCCCGCAACCATATTGGAATTATTAATGCTAGAGTTGGCCGTCAAGCTACTGAACTTATAGAAGTGATGAGCCACGATAAAGCGAACATGGTTGGTTCAACAGTAATTTTTAACTTAGGGAACAACAATAAGTTGACAGAAGCCCAAGTAATCGCGATTTTTGAGGAAGTTAAATCTCAACCCCGCATCATTGTGGTCAATACTGCAGTACCTCGCGGGTGGCGGGATGAGAACAATGCCTTAATAGCAAAATACAGCCTTCAATATGGCGCGCTTTTAGTGGATTGGGCGACTATCTCCATTGGCCATCCTGAGTACTTTGCACCTGACGGTGTGCACCTAGTACCCGCAGGAGTTCGTGCCTATGTTGATGCAATTTTAATTAATCTCTAACCAATAAAAAAAGACCCCCACAATTTCGTGAGGGTCTATTTCATTTAAATTTACTTAAATTCACCTGGGATTCCAAAGACAGTTGCGGGTGCGCTTTGACCATCTGAATAAACAGATGACACACGGAACTGTGTCCATCCAGTATCTGAACTCTTAGTTACGTTCTGAGAGAGTTGATCAGCCGGAACGGTTGCAATTGTTGTCCAATCGCCTGCTCCATTTGCACGAATCTCGACGTTATATCCAGTTAAACCATCTACAGCGGTAGGTGCAACCCAGCGAAGCTTTAGACCATCGGCGCTCTTAAGCGCTACAAACTTCGATGGGGCTTCCACCGCAGCAACTGCTGGAGTCTCGGTTGGTGTAGCTGATGCCGTTGGCTCAGCAGATTGCGACATTGATGGTGTAGGTGCTGCATCATCGCTATTGGTGCTCGACTTTGACCACACTATTGCCGCCAGAATTACGATTCCTGCTACAACTAAAAACATGACGCGACCTGAAGCGGATTGCTTAGGAGCTGCAACTGGCTTTGCGGCTACAACTGGCTTAGCTACAACTGCGGCCGGTGCTGAAACTTTTATTGGCGCACTCTTCATTACTGTGCGCTTTGCAGGTGCTTTCTTAGCAACCCTCTTTTTAACTGCAGCTTTCTTAGCAGTTGATTTCTTAGCAACGCTCTTTTTAGCAACGCTCTTTTTAGCTGCGCTCTTCTTGGCGACCTTCTTCACTGTGCGCTTAGCAGGTGCTTTCTTAGCGACCTTCTTAGCAACTCTCTTTTTAGCAACGCTCTTCCTAGCTGCGCTCTTCTTGGCGACCTTCTTAACTGTGCGCTTAGCAGGTGCTTTCTTAGCGACCTTCTTTGCTGCGGTCTTCTTCTTTGCGGCCACAATTACTCCTTGGATAGCGGTGCGCACGTAAGTAACGCACGTCGATAGGACAAGGTTACCCCAGGCCCTCCAGCATTTGTATGACTTGCGGTGCCAAAGAACGCAGCGATTTTCCTCGGTGACTCACCGCATCCTTTTCCTTTGGGCTCATTTGCGCCGATGAGATAGAGATTCCGAGCGGTGCAAATATGGGGTCATACCCAAAGCCCTGATCCCCGATTGGAGAATGCAGAATTCGGCCATGAAAAAGCCCTTCCGCTACGACTTCGCGGCCATCGGGCATAACTAAGGCTGCTACACAGGTGAAGTGCGCGCTTCGTTTTTCATCAGGAATATCCCGCAGCTCGCCCAAAAGTTTTTCCACATTTGCTAGGTCATCGCCGTGAACCCCGGCCCACCGAGCCGAAAGAATTCCAGGCGCACCGCCAAGTGCATCAACACACAAACCTGAATCATCAGATATCGATGGCAGACCAGTCATCGCCGCCGTATATCGCGCCTTCAGAAGTGCATTTTCTTCAAATGTGCTTCCTGTTTCCTCAACATCTTCTAGATCGGGAAATTTATCAAGACCGATGAGATCAATTTTTCTTGGTGCTAAACCCTCGAGAATTCTTCGAAACTCGATAACCTTCCCCAAATTACGTGTTGCAAGAACTAATGAGTGCGACATTAATAAAAGTTCTAACGATTATTTCGCTAGTACGGCTCTTTGTAGAGCGCTTAAATCTGCACATCCGGCTACTGCAAGATCTAGAAGTTGATTTAATAGTTCGCGGTTGAAGGGTTCACCTTCTGCAGTCCCTTGCACTTCAATAAAGCGGCCATCGCCAGCGACCACAACATTCATGTCGGTGCCAGCACGGACATCTTCTTCATAGCAGAGATCTAGCATTGGAACTCCATCAATAATTCCGACACTGACTGCAGCAACCGAATCGCTAAGGGGATTAGCAGTGGCTTTAATATGTCCTTGGCTCTTAGCCCATGCAATTGCATCGGCCAAAGCTACGTATGCCCCAGTAATTGCAGCAGTGCGCGTGCCGCCATCGGCTTGCAACACATCGCAGTCAATAACAATGGTATTTTCGCCAAGCTCTTTAGTATTAACGATTGCGCGCAATGAACGTCCCACAAGGCGTGAAATCTCTTGTGTGCGTCCACCTAACTTTCCCTTAACGCTTTCCCGGTCAGAGCGGGTGTGAGTTGCACGCGGCAACATTGCGTACTCAGATGTAACCCAACCGGTTCCAGTGTCCTTTAACCAGCGTGGAACTCCAGGTGAAAATGATGCAACGCACAATACCCGGGTCTTACCGAACTCAACGAGCACTGATCCTTCGGCGTGATCTAACCAGCCACGAGTAAATTTAATATCGCGCAAGTCATTAACTTCTCGCCCATCATTGCGTGCCATGTAGTGCTCCTCATTGCCTAGTTAATTTATTTCTAGAGATCTTGATGTTCAACTCGAGTAACTTCTGGACCTAGAAAACGACGAGCTAGGCTTTCAAATGCCTTGGCATCACCAGTTGCTAAGAATTTATGTGTCGGGGGCAAACTTTGTTGAGCGCGTAGCTGATTAGCCTCAACCAAAGTTCGATATAGATCCTTGGCAGTTTCTTCAGCGCTAGATACAAGGGTGACGCCTTCACCCATTACGTATGAGATCACGCCAGTTAGGAGGGGATAATGCGTGCATCCCAAAACTAATGTGTCCACATTGGCTGCCATTATCGGTGCTAAATAATCTCGTGCAATTTTAGTAATTTCTGTACCAGAGGTTTCGCCGCGTTCTACAAATTCAACAAAGAGTGGGCAAGCAATAGAAGTAATATGAAGTTGAGGTGCAGCCGCAAATGCATCTAAATATGCCGATGAATCAATCGTCGCATGCGTGCCAATGACTCCGATGTTTCCCGAACGAGACGCCGATACTGCACGTCGGACTGCTGGTTGAATTACTTCGATTACTGGAACTGAATATCGCTCACGTGCATCCCGCAACATTGCTGCACTTGCAGTATTGCAGGCTATAACAAGAGCTTTAACACCTTGTTCGACTAGAAAATCAAGTGACTCCAATGCAAATTCACGAACTTGCGCCAGTGGGCGTGGACCATATGGACCACGGGCGGTGTCACCGATATATAAAGTAGATTCATTTGGCAATTGATCCAAGATTGATCTAGCAACGGTGAGTCCACCAACTCCTGAATCAAAGATTCCAATCGGGGCATCGCTCACGATGATAAGCCTACCCTGCGATATGCGTATCTATAAAGCTTGGTCCATGAGCGCCATAATCAAACTCTCCTGCAACCAACCTAGCCAACTATAAACGGCATAAACGCCGCGAAGTGGGTCATCAGGTGCCAAAATCTCAAGCTCTTCGTGTGAAACGTCTTCAACATTTAAACGAACACCTAAAGCTAATCGAATGTCGTTCATCGCACCAAGCCATGCGTTTGCACCTTCATTATCGACCTCAACGTATCCATCAGATGCACTTTTTAAATCAATTCGCATCGACATGGCATGCGCAGTTTTTTTTGCGCGCAAAGTTGCTTCGGTATATCTACGAAACTCAGATGCATCAACCTGATCTGCATAAGCGTTTGGCAACAGCCGTAAAAGTACATCATCATCGGGTGGTGAATCATGACTAGTAATACCAACCATCACAGCTAGAGGATCGTTGCTATGACTATCTTTGCGCTCAGCCAAGAGTTCGATTATCTGTTCAACAAGATTAACTAGTACTTCACTTTCAGACTCTGAAAAATCGGCGATAAAAGCATTGTCCCCATGACGTCTAAAGCCCGTTTGTCGTGCCTCTGGCGCTTGACTCATGCGCTTTGATCTTCACGTTGAAGCGTTGCCCAAAGACCAAACTCGTGCAGGCGTGCAACATCATGTTCCATTTCTTCACGGCTTCCGCTCGAGACTACGGCCTTACCTTCTGTATGAACTTTCATCATCAGTTCATATGCCTTCTCTCGTGTAAATCCAAATAACTCCATCAACACATACGTTACATAGCTCATAAGATTTACTGGATCATCCCAAACTATCGTGATCCATGGTCGATCACTTGTAAAGATCTCTTTGATAGCTTCATCTATTTTCTCGTCAAGTTTAACCATCGTTAGCGCACCACAATAAATCGCGGTGAAGAATAAGTCGCTTCGTCACCTATAAGAATTTTCACTCGTACAGTAATGACACCTCTTTTAATTTCACTTGTCGCTAGTGTGAACTCCCCAATTGAGTCTGTAGAAGTTTCTTTACCCATATTTTGCCACTTACCAGCTACCAATTTCTGCAGCTGAACCGGTTGTCCAGTGAGCTGAGGATACAAAATTCCACTTAGTGAAATTAGTGCGCCATGCTTAACATTTGTTGGAATTATAATTTGGAGCTTAGGTTTAATCGCAACTTTTTGCTGGGCACTTATAGAATCTGAACGCTCCCAAGTGCCATCAGTAATTAAACGGAATTCAGCGCTATTTGCTAAGTTAATAGGAATAGTGATTTTTCCCGCCTCATCAGTAGCAGATTCACTTATTACTGACCAAGTGCTTTCACTCGCTCGCTTCATCTGAACATAAACATTCAGTCCGATTATTGGGGATCCATCTTTACGTGTCAGTAAGCCATTGATGGTAAAACTTTCTCCATAACCGATGTGCCCATCGACAAGATTGTTAAAAGTCAACGTGCTAACAACTGGTTCGGGCGCCATGGCAAGAGCCACGTTTCGAAGCGCCGTTGTTGCGGTTAGATCCTCCATGCCTAAAGTCCAAAGCGCTACCCCACCCAGCTGATACTTACCAACAAGCTGAGTTCTTTCGGTAAAGCTACGATCATTTTGATACCACACAGTGCGGGCAACGCTGCAAGAAGTTGCCGCGCCTTTTGTCGTTAATCCGTTGAAAACTTTCGAGTAAGAATATGTTGCCTCGCTAAATTTTTCATCGAAGCTTGGTATCGCGCCATCTATAACCGCCTTCGCAGCAGCATAATTCATCTTAAATGTTGCAGCTTTTGCTCCAGCAGTTAAGCCCGGTGGTGCCGATACTGGACAGGTGCCAGAGACGGTAGTTATCCAATCTCGCCCATATCCTGGAAGGCCTATGAAAACTTTAGAGGCAGGCATGATGCTAATCGCATACTGCACAGTTTTTTCTACCCAACTTATTGGACCAATAGGACCCGGCTTTGCAACTGAATAGTCATACGTCATGATGCGCAAACGATCAATGCTCGTAGCAATATCTGCCCAGGCGTAGACGGTATAACCTATTGTTTTTTCTGTAGGGTTATATGCATATGGAGTAGTTACCGAAAGTAATTTTTGTGAAGCATGAAGTTGCGTACTCAACTCTTTAATAAATAGAACCCACTGTGGTGCGGTTTTGTCCCATGTAGTATTGCCATCTACAAATGCAAAGCCCTCAAAATCTAAATCAATCCCATCAAAACCATTCTTATTTACTAGATCTACTATGGAGTTCACGATGGTTGTACGCGTTTCGGCTTTAGCTAAATAACCAGAAAGCACCAACTTTGCAGTCCCATCGGTCATCGTGGGAATTATTTTTAACCCAGTTTTTCGCATAAGGCATAGAGCATCAGTCATAGGCCACGATGGATTACCGGTTGTGTAATCATCACGTATAAGAGTTGGAGTTTTCAATGTATACCAAAATGGCATAACCTCTTTCATTAAATCTTTATTAGTAAACAAATACGATGAATTTAGTAATGCAAGATCTTCGGATGAGTACTCATTTGATTCACAAGTGACTCCAGGTGCCGCCGTTGTATCAGTTGGTAGCTTTTGAATAAAAGGCATAACCGTGCGTACTGAATAATATGGAATCCAGCCACTAACAATTGTGCGAGGCTGCTTGTCCTCTGCAATCGCGCCAATCTGAACAATGAACGGTAAAACTAAAGCCATTGAGAGTGCAAATAAAAACTTACGTCGCATCGCTATGAATCTTCGGGTGCTGGCTTAAGGCCAGCATAGATCTCTTTACATGTGGGGCAGATGGGATATTTCTCGGGGTCACGCGAAGGAATCCATTTCTTGCCACATAGAGCACGCACTGATTTGCCGGTAACTGCCGACTCAACAATCTTCTCTTTTTTCACATAGTGCGAAAAGCGATCATGGCCACCGTCGTCTTCTTCAAGGACAGGCCGGGTTAAGAGATCAGTGCTGCCCTCAGTCTCGTTACCTGCTCTTTTGAAGATTCCCATGAGGTGGATAAGAATACCTTCGGCACTGGCAAAACTACGGGTAGAATTCGCAAATGAAGGACTTACTGCGCACCCAGGATCTCAGCCGTGCCGATGTTGAGCTTTTGCTCGACACCGCCGCCGACTTTGCGAAGAATCCACTGCGATCTAACACGGCTCTTGCTAATAAAACCGTTGCTATCTATATGACCAAACCTTCAACTCGTACTCGCTTGTCATCAGAGTCAGCCGTTGCTCATTTGGGTGGTACGCCAATTTTTATTCGTGGAGATGAGCTTCAGTTGGGTCGCGGTGAAACTATCGCTGATACTGCTCGAATCATAAGCGGCTACTGCGCAGCACTAATTATTAGGACTTTCGCACAATCAGATGTTGATGAACTCGGCGCTAACGCATCAATTCCAGTTATTAACGCACTCACTGATGTTGACCATCCAACTCAACTTCTGGCTGATTGGTTAACAATTCGTGAACAGTTTGGAAAAGATATTGCCGGCCGCAAATTTGTTTACTTAGGTGACGGAAATAATATGTCGCATGCCTGGTTAATTATGGGTGCAATCATGGGTGCGCATGTCGTTACTGCAACACCAACTGGTGCGTGGGCACCTGATTCACGTGTTGTAGAAATCGCACAAAAAATTGCAAAGCAAAGTGGCGGAAAAGTTGAAGTTCTCCATGATGCAGAGGCTGCAGCTAAAGATGCGAGTGTTTTGTACACAGATGTTTGGATGTCCATGGGTGACTCTGAAAGTGAGCGGGAAGAAAAGGTGCTGGCACTCTCACCATTTGCAGTGACAGAAAATTTAATGTCAATAACGCAAAAAGATTCAGTGTTCATGCATTGTTTACCTGCACATCGGGGTGAAGAGGTCGAGGCCTCTGTGATAGATGGACCGCGATCGGTGATCTGGCGTGAGGCATATCATCGCCGTACAACGATTCAATCGTTGCTTTACCACCTCGTAAATGGTGACCTCAAAGGATCTTCGTACTAGTATTTGCCGCATGCGCATAGCCGTACCTAAGGAAATTCGTAATGGAGAAAAGCGCGTTGCGCTAGTTCCCGACATTATCAATAAATTAACCCGACTAGGTTTCGATGTTGTTATCGAATCAGGTGCCGGAGTTTATTCGCAGGCTACTGATGCTGATTACGTCAGTGCTGGTGCGACCATCTCAAACGCTGAAGTTCTGAGCACCGCCGATGCTGTTTTATCTGTGCAGCCATTATCACCTACACAGATGTCTACATTGAAGAAAGGCGCAGTAACAATCAGTTTTATGTCCCCTGTTACTGCCGTTGATTCAATTGAAGCCGCGGCAACTGCGGGCGTTACGGCATTCTCATTAGAGCTTGTGCCCCGGATTTCACGTGCTCAGTCGATGGATGCACTCTCATCACAGGCTTTATGTGCCGGTTATCGCGCAGCTTTAGTTGGTGCTGAATTATCTCCACGCTTTTTCCCAATGCTCATGACCGCTGCTGGAACTGTCACACCGGCACAAGTTTTGGTACTTGGCGCAGGCGTTGCCGGACTGCAAGCAATTGCAACTGCTCGTCGCTTAGGCGCAGTTGTATCGGCTTACGATGTACGACCTGCATCTGCCGATGAAGTTCGCTCAATGGGTGCAACATTTATTGAACTTGAACTTGAAGCGCTAGAAGGTGCTGGAGGTTATGCACGTGAGATGACCGAGGATCGTGCAGCCAAGCAGCAAGCTCTTCTTACTCCATACATCGCTAAATCACACGTGGTAATTACAACTGCAGCAGTTCCGGGACGTCAAGCACCACGTTTGATGACGCAAGCAATGGTTGACTCCATGGCTCCAGGAACAATTATCATCGACTTAGCCGCCGAAACTGGTGGCAATGTTGAGGGCTCAAAACCAGGTGAAATTGTTTCAACCGAAAATGGAGTGCGAATCTGGGGCGGAAAAGACGTTCCAAGTCAGCTGCCATTCCATGCATCATTCCTTTATTCACGCAACGTTGTAAATCTTCTTACATTGTTTACAACTGCGGCTAAAGATGAAGTTACGGTGGCATTTAACCTCGATTTTGAGGATGAAATCATTAATGGAGCCGCAGTAACGCATGGCGGATTACGTAGAAATGCGGGAGGTAAGTAAATGGAGCCGATTGCAGTTATTTCTATCTTCGTACTGGCTGTTTTTGTCGGTTTTGAAGTTGTATCTAAAGTCTCTTCCACGCTGCACACGCCGCTTATGTCGGGTGCTAACGCAATCCACGGAGTTATCTTGGTTGGCGCAATCATCGTGGCCGATCACAGTTCAACTAATTTAGAGCTAGGACTTGCGGTGGCCGCAATTGTTCTAGCAACTATCAATATGGTCGGTGGCTTCGTCGTTACCGATCGAATGCTTGAAATGTTCAAAGGAAAAAAGAAATGAGCCGTACCCTGTACGACCTCGTTGGCCTAGCTGCAGGTGTCGCATTCATCCTTGCGCTTAAAGGTTTGTCGCATCCTAAGACTGCACGTCGAGGCAACTTGATTGGTGCTTTCGGTGCAACGCTGGCAACACTTGTTGTCTTCTTCTATGCAAATCCTGGATCATCTCTTCCGCTAAATAATCTTGGTTGGATTCTTGGCGCAATGGTTGTTGGTCTGGCTGTTGGTGTTCCAGCTGCACGTAAAGTTGAGATGACGCAGATGCCACAACTTGTTGCACTCTTTAATGGCGTGGGTGGTGGAGCGGCTGCACTTGTTGCAATCGTCGAATATCTGCACCTTGGTAATGAGGCAACAAAAGCTGAAGTTATCTTTACCGTATTTACTGTAATCGTCGGCTGCGTTTCATTCAGCGGCTCTGTCATTACTTTTATGAAGTTACAAGAGCTTATGACTACTCGACCAGTTATTTTTCCAGCAGGCCGCTTTATTATCGCCGCCACTTTGGTGAGCGTTATTGGCGTTGGTGGTTGGGTTGTTGCAGCTCTTGGAACTACACCATTGCTAGTGCTTGCTGGGCTCTCACTTCTCTTTGGTGTGCTCTTCGTGCTTCCAGTTGGCGGAGCAGACGTACCAATTGTTATCTCATTGTTAAATGCATTTACTGGTTTAACTGTTGCAGCAAGTGGTTATGTACTTGATTCAGTGCTACTTATTATCGCGGGAACTCTGGTTGGTGCTTCGGGAACAATTTTGACGCGCCTTATGGCTGAAGCCATGGGCCGTTCACTCTTTGGAACTTTGTTCGGTGCATTTACTGCCAAGCCACAGGCTGCATCAGATTCTGCCGAAGAGCGTCCAGTTCGCTCTGGTTCACCTGATGACGTTGCAATCTTGCTCAACTATGCACGTCGCGTAGTTATTGTTCCGGGCTTTGGTTTAGCTGTTGCACAGGCACAGCACACTGTTCGTGAACTCGCCGATTTAATGATTTCAAAGGGCATCGATGTTGCTTATGGAATTCACCCCGTTGCCGGACGTATGCCTGGACATATGAACGTTCTTTTAGCTGAGGCAAATGTTCCATACGATCAACTGGAAGAGATGGATGAGATTAATCCAACTTTTAGTCAGACCGATGTTGCGATTGTTATTGGAGCTAATGACGTTGTAAATCCAGCGGCAGAAAATACTCCGGGATGTCCAATCTACGGAATGCCAATTTTGAAAGTTTCTAATGCTGCAAACGTAATCTTCTTAAAGCGCTCTATGCGTCCGGGCTTTGCTGGAATTGAAAATGAACTTTTATACGATCCAAAGACTATGTTGCTTTTTGGTGATGCGAAAGCTTCATTAACTAAAGTTGTATCAGCGCTTAAAGCTCTCTAAAACTTAACGGGATCGGGGTCGGCAGGCCCCGATTTTCCATTTCCGCACAACTTCCGCACTCTCGATTTTCTTGTTAAGCCCTTCTTCAAAATCCCAGGGCGTCAGGGTTGAGGCGATGCTTAATGTCTTCGTTTACTCAAGACAAAGATAGGATTTCTACGAACTCTTAACTTCGAAAATTGACGTAGCCGGATTTTTGAACCTGGCGTAAGTTGCTGATGGTTGAAAGTTCAACTAAACTTGGATTCTGAGCCAAGGAGAGTAAAGAATGCCAGCAGTATCCGTTGCCGATATAACAATCTTGCCGCGCGTACGTGAAGTTGCAGGCGCGCGTGCCCGTTCGGTAAAAAGTATCACGACTGCCCCGCAAGGCTTTGAAGGCGAAGGCTTTCCAGTTCGTCGCACATTTGCCGGTATCGATATGACAGAGCTCGATCCATTCATCATGATGGATCAAATGGGCGAAGTTGAATATGCACCAGGTGAGCCAAAGGGAACGCCTTGGCATCCACACCGCGGATTCGAGACAGTTACATACATTATTGATGGAATTTTTGATCATAAAGATAATAACGGTGGTGGTGGAACGATTTCAAACGGCGACACTCAATGGATGACTGCCGGTGCTGGAATTTTGCACATCGAAACCCCGCCAGAGCATTTAGTGATGTCAGGTGGTTTATTCCACGGATTTCAACTGTGGGTAAATTTGCCTGCAGCAAAGAAATGGTCGGCGCCTGCATATCAAGATGTTCGCGCTAAAGATGTTGCACTGCTGTCATCGGCCGATGGTGGTGCACTCATTCGTGTCATCGCTGGTGAAGTAGATGGTCACGAAGGTCCTGGAACTACTCAAACTCCAATTACTTTAATTCACGCAACGATTGCAGCCGGCGCAGAGCTTCGACTTCCATGGCGCAAGGATTACAACGCACTTGTGTATGTTGCTGCTGGATTTGGTTATGTGGGCGATGAGAATCGTCCTGTTTGCACTGGACAGTCAACGGTCTTTGGCGATGGCGACACCATTGTTGTGCGCGCCGCCGATGTGCAAGAGAGTCGTTCACCAGAGCTGGAGCTATTTATTTTGGGTGGCGCGCCAATCAAAGAACCTGTTGCTTGGATGGGGCCATTTGTTATGAACACTAAGCGCGAAGTTCTGCAGGCTTTTGAAGATTTCCAAAAAGGCTTACTGGGTTCGATTCCTGCAATCTACAAGGACGATGCGAAAAAGCCATTGAATAGAAGCGGTGAAGGCTCCAAGTTAGGCTCGCCGGTCAACGCTTCTAGTACTTCAGAAACTTCTGATGCAGATGTACTGAGCGTGCATGGAGCACCAACGCAGATGCAAGAGGGCTAATTAAAAGCTTTGCACCTGCATCACAAGCGCCAACCCTGTTAATAACTTTTCATGATTGTCAGCGCTGCCCTCAATAGTTGCATCTATGACCATGGCAGCCCTTCATGCAAAGAGTGACACAGATGCCGCCATCGATCTGAACCAAGAGGTAATTGAACTTCTTGCTGCATTCCCTGGAATTGAAACATTGACTGGCTTAGTTGCAATAGATCCCGCTAATTTAAGTCGAAGCGGACGCATAGATTACTTAGCAGCGTTAGAGCGCCAAAGTGCTTGGCTACAAGCAGTTTTGCAACGCGCCATAGTTGCAGTTGCGGGAGAAACACCTTCGATAGCTGAAAATATGTGGGATGGAATCGATGGAGCTGAGCGGGAGGATATAGCTGCAGCTCTGCGACTTTCTGGCAACACTGCACAGATGCGGATCGATGTAGCTCGCACGTTAGTAAATCACTTACCCAATACTTGTTCGGCCCTTGCTATGGGAGAAATCTCATCTGCTCATGCGACGGTGATCGCTAAGGAGACAGCGGCCGCGATCCGTGATGGGATTAGTGAGTTCGCTATTTATCAGATTGAGGAAAAAGCCCTGGCGTTTGCCGAATTTCACACACCTGGTCAAGTTGCTAATAAAGTGCGCACGACGATTGCACAGTTGGCCCCACTAGAGTTTGAAAAAGTTGTAGATCGGGCACGTGAAACTCGTCGGGTAAGTTGTTATAACGAAGCCGATGGAATGGCTACGGTAGTTGCAATACTTCCGGCACAGGATGCCCAAACCGTTATGAAATCTATCGAGGCATATATCTTGACAATGAATGAGCGTGATGAAGTCGATCGCGCAGGCAGTAGATGCTGGACAAGCGGTATGAGTTCAAGCGGTATGAGTTCAAGCGGTACAAACGTGTCCGTTGCACTTTCAAGCGGCACAGGTTCTGCACTTTCATCCGCTGCCACGAGCACATGGTCCTTGCTAACTGCCGACAATAAACGTGCCGATGCCCTCACCGCGATTCTCTCTAGCGCCTTAGCCGAAAATGTTGATGAAGTTCGCCCTCATCGTCGCCCGGTAACTGTGAATGTAACGATCGACTTACCAACGCTTTTGGGTTTAGCTGAAAATCCAGGTCAACTATCTGGTTACGGAGCAATTCCTGCATCGGTTGCCCGCGAATTAGCATCGGATGCAACATGGAAGAGATTTATTACCGATCCCCAAACCGGAAACCTTTTAGATTATGGCCGTGAAAAATATGAACCTCCGCAGGCTCTCGTAGATTTCCTGCTTGCAAGGGATCGCACATGTCGTTTTCCCGGTTGTCGTCAACCAGCATCTAGGACAGATATAGATCATGCTGAGAGTTGGGAGAGCGGGGGTGAGACCACGCCAGAAAATCTTGGTTTACTGTGCCGGAGACATCATCGATTAAAGACACATGGCAAGTGGAGTTTGATTAGTAACGCCGATGGCTCATGTAATTGGACATCCCCGGTTGGTAAGAACTACTTCGTGCCCGCTCGCCCAATTAATGAAACTGCTTAACGCATCCGCATCAAGGTATCCACATCAATGTATCCACATCAACGTATCCACATCAACGTATCCGCATCAACGTATCCGCATCAAAACACTCTGATGGATTCTCTAGATACCTATCTGGCAATACCTGTCATACTTTCTCAATGATTTGGTGGCCACAAGAAGTTCCGACGTTGACCTATGGATTAATTTCCTTGCGTCCAATAGTAGATAGCGATATTCCAGCGATATTTGAAGGCTGCCAAGATCCAATAATTCCGCAATTTACTCGAGTTCCAGCGAATTACACGATGTCTCATGCTGAGTTCTTTGTTCGCGAAAAAACACCAAAATCATTGTTCGAAAAAACAGAGCTGGCTTTTGCAATTGATTACGGAAATGGCGCTGACAAAGTATTCGCTGGAGTAATTTCATTTCATAGTATGGATCTTCCCGACCTAGCCGCTGAAATTGGATACTGGATTAGTGCCAAAGTGCGAGGCAAAGGAGTGGGTACGACCGCGGCTCAGGTTTTGACTAATTTTGGCTTTGAAACTATGGGCTTTGAGCGTATAGAGGCTTTGGTCAATACAGAAAATATCGCGTCGCAGAAACTATTGAAGACCGCCGGGTATACCCTTGAAGGAATCCTCCGCAAGAAATCGCGCAGGCACGATGGTAGTCAGATCGATATGGCTATGTATTCAGTGTTACGAGAAGAGTGGAAAGGGTTGTAATGGAGAGTCTAGCTTATCTCGTTGTGATCTTAATTATGATTGTAATTTTTGGCGGCCCAGTTGCGATTCTATTAACCAAGATTCGAACAGAACATATAGTTCTGAGAATTATCCGAAGATTGCTTCATGGCCTCGTTATTGCCGTCTCAATCTTTATCAACGCTACGGTTTTTTGGAAACCAAATCAAGGTTTAACTGTTCATGCAATCGGTCTCTTTGGAATTTCTATGGCCTACATCGCCCTGCGCCGCGAATACTTTCCCGATGTACGCATCATTGCTCCCATACTTGCCAAATTCGGAGTTAAGTTATGGAAAAAACAAAAAGGAAGTGGAAGTGCACGAGGTAGTTCGCACTTCGGTCCAGTTGTGAAATGGCGTCGCACCGGCCGCTCTGGTGGAAATGACGGGCATGGCCCCGAAGGCGAGCATTAACTTTTAAAAACAACTCTGACAAATAAAAATAGTGGAGGTGCCGGGAATCGAACCCGGGTCCTTCGGTGCAAAAACAGGGCTTCTACGGGCGTAGTGTGATTAACGCTTTCTCAGTCCCGAAGTTTTCCCACACAACTCTTCGACGAACTCAGTTACGAAACTGTTCTCTCGCATAGTCCGTAACGCCTATGCGATGAAGAGCCCTCTATCGACGCTAGATTCCAGACCGAGAGCGGCATCTGGGCTAACGGCTTCAAACTAGCTTATGCAGCGAGTGTGAAAGCTTGCTGATTAGTGTCAGCAGTTATTTTTTGCACGGATTATTGGTTTACGAGATCATTCCGGCTTCCTCGGCCCGCTTCCCCTGCCTCAACATCCAAAGTCGAGACCGTTCACCCCCAAGTTGTTTGCTCACTGTCAATTGCGATTAATTGCGCTCGGATGAGCACAGTCAACCGCTAAAGACGAGTCGAGAAACTCTTTGGAGAAAAAGAAACGTATTTCTCTTTCGCTATGTAATTGTCAATTTCTACTTAATTCCTGGTGCTTGGTGCTTGGTGCATGAACGCTATTAAGCATGGTGTCTTTCTATTACTAATACCATTCTTGGCGTCGACTAATCCTCCGTCAATTTTTTACAATTGAGCGGTGAATCGGAGCGGCGGTAGGTTAATTGTAGGTCATCAATTCGGGGTTTCATAATCCACACTATTGCTAATAGCTATGCAACGGTACTGAGTGAACTGCTGGCGGAAGTATTGAGAAATCGTATCCCTGTCTTAGGTAATAGCTGTGAGTAACATGGGTACTCTAGAAATGTGTGGATTTTTCATATACTGCCTGACAACAATTGCCTCTAGCCACAGACGCAGATTGGTGGAGAGGCCGGTTAATCCTCGTAACGCTTGGAGGCTTTTCCGCTCTTACCTGATGAGCCACGCGAAACAACCCGAGCAACTTCTCGGTCGGCTTCTCGGGCTTTAATGGCTTCACGCTTATCGTGAGCTTTCTTTCCCCTGGCAACTGCGATCTCAACTTTCGCTTTGCCATCTTTAAAGTACAGAGAAAGTGGAACAAGCGTGGTGCCTGAATCCTTCAGCTTCGCAATTAATTTATTTAACTCTGCTTTGTTGACAAGAAGTTTTCGTTCGCGTCGTGGCGTGTGATTGGTCCATGTTCCTTCTGTGTATTCAGGGATATGCACACCACTAAGCCATAGTTCGCCATCGTTAACGGTGGCAAAGCCATCTATAAGTGAAGCACGACCAAGCCGAAGTGATTTAACTTCAGTGCCCATAAGCACCAAGCCGCACTCATATACGTCTTCAATCGAATAATCGTGACGCGCCTTTTTGTTTTGGGCGATGACCTTGCGGCCGATCTCTTTAACCATAACCGCATCACCCCCTAGTAAAAACTCTTTCGTTAGAGTACTAGACCTTCAGGTAGCGGCGAAGCGTAATCACTGATGCAACCGTTGAAACCAGTAAGCCAGTTGCCAACAAATATCCCGATGCAGCCCAGACCTCACCCCACCCAAAAAACTTAGTAAAGGTCAGCAAAGGCGCGACTTTAGAATCAATAACACTCTTAAGCGCTGCCAATAATCCAGTTGAAAGCGCCCACCCAACGATGGCCGAGATGACACCTTCAAGCAGGAATGGAAGTTGAATCGACCATGATGATGCACCGACAAGTTTCATCACTCCTGTTTCACGACGACGATTGAAGGCAGCGATACGTAAGGTATTACTGATCAACAAGGCGGCAGTTAGAACCGATGCAAGCCCGACAAGCAGCGCACCGTTACGCAAAACCTCTAAGAGCTTAAAGAACTTATCTAAAATTGTGCGTTGGTCCTGAACAACATCCACGCCTGGGCGGCCGCTGAAAGCACTGACAATCACTGCAAACTGTGTTGGATCCTTTAACTTAACGCGAAATGATTCGGGTAACTGATCGGCGGTCACATTTTGAGCAATCGCCGAATCCTTAAAGCGCTCTTGAAAGCGTATAAATGCCTGTGATTGTGACTCATAAAAAACACTATCAACTGCCGGCATACTTTCAATATCCTGTTGAATCTGTAATCGCTGTCCTGAAGTAATTATGCCGCCGGAACACGATGGTGATTCAGAGAGTGTGCCGCATAAGAAGACTGAGACTTCGATCTTGTCATACCAATAATCCTTCATTGCACCGACTTGGGCGTTAGCTAATAAACCGATTCCAAGAAGAGAGAGCGAGATCGCCGTGGTGACGATTACGGCAAATGTCATCGTCATATTTCGACGAAGACCAATACCTACTTCACTGAGCAGAAACCGTGCGCGCATCTGTGGACCTCTATCTCTATAGCTTCTTGAACGAAAATTTCGAATAGTTATTCATGATCTGCACGTAACCCTTAGCCCGAGTATCCATAGACGCCGCGCACTTGATCACGGATTACATGGCCCAGATCTAGTTCAATAACCCGCTTGCGCATTTGATCCACAATTCCGGAATCATGCGTGGCCATCAGTACCGTTGTGCCATCGCGGTTAATACGATCGAGTAACTTCATAATTCCCACACTCGTTGCTGGATCAAGGTTTCCCGTTGGCTCATCTGCGATCAAAATCGGCGGGCGACTCACATAGGCACGGGCGATAGCAACGCGCTGTTGTTCACCGCCTGAAATCTCTGACGGCAGGCGGTCGCCCTTATCTTCTAGACCAACTAACTCCAAAACTTCAGGTACTTCGCGATTAATCTCTTTCTGCGAATACCCCAAGACGTGCAGCGCAAATGCCACATTTTCAGTAATCGTTTTATTGGGAAGAAGTCGGAAATCTTGAAACACAGTTCCCACTTGACGGCGTAGCTCTGGAACTTTGTGGTTTGCCAGTGTTCCTAAATCCTTACCGGCAACGTGAATAACTCCTGATGATGGTCGCTCTTCCCGAAGGACTAATCGTAGGAAAGTTGACTTGCCCGAACCTGATAGACCAACGAGAAATACAAACTCACCCTTCACGATTTCAAGATTGACAGATTCCAATGCAGGGCGATCTTGACCCGGGTAGGTCTTGGTGACGTTCTCAAAGCGAATCATTAAAATCTCCCATTGCATCTGCGAGGCGGATAGATCCACCCTCGGCCTGTCCTTAGTTTATGGATGCAAGTGCAGAATTCGCGCCCATAACGCGCAACTAAGCGTGAGAAAAGTGTGAGATTACCCAAAATATGGGTGCCGGCCATCGAAGTTGAACTAGCGAGAAGATTACTACTGGGGTTAGAAACTCGACTCTGTGGGCTTGGAAGAATTAGCTTCTGGGGCTAGAAACTCGACTCTGTGGGCTTTGGTGAATTATGTACTGGGGCTAGAAACTCGACTCTGTGGGCTTTGGTGAATTATGTACTGCGACGCCAACGAATTCCGGCTTCGATGAACTCATCGATCTCGCCATTGAGAACGGCAGATGTGTTGCCGGTTTCATAATCTGTACGCAAATCTTTAACCATTTGATAAGGGGCAAGGACGTAGGAGCGCATCTGATTTCCCCATGAGCCCGAGTTATCACCCTTAAGCGCATTCATCTTTGCCTGCTCTTCCTGCCGGCGACGTTCTAATAACTTTGATTGCAAAACCGCCATTGCAGTTGCCTTATTTTGAATCTGTGAACGCTCATTTTGGCAAGAAACAACAATGCCAGTTGGAATATGTGTCAATCGCACTGCCGAGTCAGTTGTATTCACACCTTGTCCGCCAGGACCTGATGAGCGATACACATCTACACGAACTTCTTTTTCATCGATCTCAACATGATCACTCTGCTCAACAACTGGTACTACTTCTACGCCTGCAAAAGAGGTATGTCGACGACTTTGACTATCGAAGGGTGAAATGCGCACTAAACGATGAGTTCCTTGCTCGACTGATAACGTGCCATAGGCAAAAGGAGCAGTAACACGAAACGTCGTTGATTTAATTCCAGCTTCTTCGGCATACGAAGTTTCTAAGACGTCAACTTTAAAATCATGACGTTCGCAATAGCGCAGATACATACGCATAATCATCTCGGCCCAGTCGGCTGCTTCAACACCGCCAGCCTCTGAACGAATAGTAATCAGCGCATCACGGTCATCGTATTCACCGTTGAGGAGAGTTTGAACTTCTAGTTCGCTCACTGCTTTTCTCACGGAATCAAGTTCTCGCTCGGCATCGGCAACGCCTGTGCCATTAGGCTCGCTGGCTGCAAGCTCAAAGAGAATCGATAGCTCTTCAACATGTCGGCGTAGATTAGTGAGCTTGTTTATCTCAGCCTGTACCCGCGATAGGCGACTAGTAATTTTTTGGGCGCTTTCAGGATCATCCCAAAGATTGGGAACCCCTGCCTCTTCTTCTAATACTTCAGCTTGCTTGCGAAGTTTTGGTAGGTCTAGAACTTTCTCAATAGAAACAAGGGTCGCATCGATCGCATCGATCTCTAATCCATACTCACGCGCGGCCATGTCTGAAGGATAGCGGAGGCAGCTAATGAAGCCGAATTCCAAAGAGATAGAAACCTTCCTGTACTTCATTGGTCGTTCCCGCAGATGCGCTCAGTAAGGCTGAGCCCATACGTGTGAATGGAACTCTAAATGGGAAAACAACTTCGGCAAATGTAGAAATTTCGAGTGACGTTCCATCACATTGTAAATCCGTTAAAACGATTCCCTTCAATTCATTTCGTTTCATTGATCCGTTATCATTGCTCCAATTGTGAAGCTCAAGCATTACATTGAAAACTGCACGGTTACAGTCAATTGGAACTGTGCGGTGCGGTGACTTCTTGATAACCGCTAATGGCGCCGTGAACACCGTTCCTTTGCCAACGTAGTACGCAGATTCATCAAGGGTATGGACACCACGTTGCGCCGCAGCTTCTGTCGCTTGTATTAAAGATCTTTTGGCGACGAATACCGATGCGATATCACTCATGACCATGAGGGAAGCAACCGTAAGCAGAAATAGGCCGATGATGACGACACTTAATGAACCCGATTCGTCGCGAGATTTATTCTTAATAGTTTCAATCTGGTTGCCAACTGATTCCATTGCTTGCATGAGCTTGTCATCTACATCCATGGGCTTATATATTCCTGAGCTGATGCCTCAATAGTTCGGTGCGAACCATGATCAATAAATGTAATTGTTAAACGAATGCGCCCATCGGCAGAAAAACATGGTTGATTCGTGCATTCATAGCGTGCAGTTAGACTGTTTATCTCATCATCGGTGAGCCCTAAGTTATCGGCAATCACCGATAAAGCTTGCCCTGCAACTATTCGGCCAGCATGATCACTATCGCTTGCAACGTATGCTCGTAATCCTTCGCGTGCAAGGACCCGAGCAATCTCTTCATTTCCGCTAACAGAGGAAAAGTGATTGAGATACATGAATATGGGAATGAAAAGTGGAATTGCCAATGCAACAAACTCAACGATTGCGCTACCTGCATCCTCGCTGAATCGTTGCTGGAGAGATTTGAGATGCTCACAAAGGCGAATAAGACTCCATGGGGCACCTATGTCTCGCACCTTCAATTCACGTCTTCCATAATTGCAACACCTTTGACGTTGGTGCTCGGGGCGCCACCCAATAGTTCGATTAATCCGGGGACTATCGATGGCACCAATGAGCGTCGATGAGTAACTAGCACTCTGATGTGAGTGAATGGATCCGGGGAGTTGAGCTCTATTACTTCGTCGGAAACAGCTAGTTCTCCGCTGATTGCCCGAGTGGAAGCGTCGCTTTCAGCTAGCGCTAAATCACCATTGCGTATGTTTGTGGCGATAATTATTTGCAACCCAACAAGAAATAATATGAGTAAGGGAATGAGAACCATAGAGCTTTCTACATTTCCTTGATCCTTTCGGAACAAAGACAGCAAAGTGTGAGGCTTTCTTCTGACTACTGGGATGACACATACAGGAATGAGCATTTCACGAGCCTTAGCGAATCCCGTTCATTGCATCCAAAGAATTCTTTAGGATTGTTGTGAGGCGCGGTGCTGCAATAGTCCAAATTGCCGTCACCAATCCGGTTGTCATAAGAACGACCAAAACCCATCCGGGTACATCGCCGCGTTCATTGCGTATGCGTGCATAAAAACTCTTATGCGCAATTATGAGCTTCTCGCGAAAAACCAATTCCATGGTAACGAGTGATGTTGCAAATTTTTTCATTATTCCTCCTAGTTAGATAGTTTGGTGGCTGTTGTTTGGTGGCTGTTGTTTGGTGGCTGTTGTTTGGTGGCTGTTGTTTGGTGGCTGTTG
>QYPG01000035.1 GCA_007279945.1 Streptomycetaceae bacterium
ACTGGATCTGCAGGTTCACAAGGATCAACTGGTGCAACAGGTTCAACTGGATCGCAAGGTATTAAAGGAGATACAGGAACATCTGGATCGCAAGGTATTCAAGGAGTTAAAGGTGATACGGGTACAACGGGTTCCCAAGGATCTACGGGTGCGGCTGGGGTTTCAAATAGCTACTATGTTGAAATTCAGCAATGGTCCCTCACAATTATTCAACTTTTGGGTTACGTAGACTCCACAGTATTTATCTCGCTTCCCTCCGCGACTTCATACACTTTTCAGATCGTGATTGATGGAATTTTTTCACCTGGATCATTTGACTCCGCAAATATTGGAATGCAAGTAGTTAGTTCGTCAAATCTTTCCCATCTTCAATTCCGCACCTTTGTGAGCGATACTCGCACTTATATAAATGGAATTGCCGGACGCCACTACCAATTCTTAATTATTGGAACTATCGTGTGCGGAGGTGAATCAACTGACTTGAAATTAAGGGCAACCGATGAGTCGGGCGCAACTTTAGGAGGCAATACTCTCTTACTCACTGGGAGTGCACGTTTGAGCAGAGTCGGATCTGTCGGATAAAGACTGGAGCGGGTGACCGGGATCGAACCGGCATGGCCAGCTTGGAAGGCTGGGGCTCTACCATTGAGCTACACCCGCAGGGTGGGTAGGGGCTAAAGATACTGGGTCGGTAAGAGATGAGCGAAATCTCGTCTAGACTCCTGCATTGCGCCTCGGGGCGTAGCGTAGTGGCTAGCGCGCCTGCTTTGGGAGCAGGAGACCGGGAGTTCGAATCTCCCCGCCCCGACCAGTTCTTTTTTAGTTCATCACTTATTTAGGAGCCCTAGTGAAAAGCACCGTCGAGACTTTATCTCCAACTCGTGTTCGTCTTGATATCGAAGTTGAATACAGTGAGATGAGCTCCCACGTAGCTGATGCTTATAAGAAGGTTGCAACACAAGTAAACATTCCTGGATTTCGTAAGGGAAAAGTTCCTGCATCGATGATCGATCAACGTGTTGGTCGTGGAACCGTTTTAGATGAGGCAATTAATGCCGCGCTTCCTGATTTCTATGGCAAAGCTGCACGTGAGCATTCAGTTGCAGTTATTGGCCGTCCAGTTGTAGATGTAAAAGAGTTTGTTGATAATGAAAAACTGACATTTACTGTTGAGGTAGATGTTCGCCCAGAAGTTAAGTTGCCAGATTTTTCAACTATCACTGTTGAAGTTGATGATGTAGTTGTAACCGATGCAGATATCGATGAGCAGATTGAGTCATTGCGTACACGCTTTGGAACTTTGACAACAGTTGAGCGCGCAGTTGTACATGGTGACTTTGTTACTCTGGATATGGATGCATTCATTAACGGCGAAACTGTTGATGGTGGCCAAGCAAATGACATTTCATATGAAGTTGGTTCAGATCGTATGATTCCTGGACTAGATGAAGTCTTGATTGGTATGTCTGCCGGAGATACTAAGAAGTTTGAGACTGAATTAGTTGGGCAAAAAGAGGGCGAGAAGGGTGAAGTCGAAGCGACTGTTAAGGCAGTTAAAGAGCGCGAACTTCCACCAGTAGATGATGCATTTGCAAAGCTTGCATCTGAGTTCGACACCTTGGCCGAACTTAAGTCAGATTTCACTGAGCGCCTTGGTCGCGTAAAGAAAATGGAACAAGGAACACAGGCTCGCGATCGCTTAGTTGAAAAGCTACTTGCAGATCTAGATATTCCAGTGCCAGATAATTTGGTAGAACTAGAAGTAAATGATCACCTTGAAGGCGAGGGCCGCATGGAGGATGCAGAGCACCGCGCACAGGTTGATGGCGAAGTTCGCGCATCGCTGAAGTCAGATTTCTTGCTCGATGCAATCGTGCAGACTGAAGATGTTCAAGTAACTGAGATTGAATTAACTGAGTACTTAGTTCGCACTTCACAGCGCTACGGAATGGCTCCACAACAATTTGCTGAAGAGTTGCAAAAAGCTGGCCAGATTTCACAACTGGTAGCAGAGGTAACTCGCGCCAAAGCGTTGGCCTCGATATTGGGTCGCGTTACAGTCAAAGATGCATCAGGTGAGGTAATCGACCTAGAGGCTCTTCGCCCACAGGCCGAACTATCTGATCTAGTTGAAGAGGCTTAAATCTCGTTGGGCTTTAGCCCTAAGCGAACACCAGGGCTCTTACGCTGCTTTTTTGCATTATTGGGAAGCATTTAGTCCTCAACATTGTTAGCCTCACTACAGGTAATAAAAGCAACCGGAAGGAATACACGTGGATTTTCTTAGCCCACAAGCTGGTCAAGCACATGCTCGTTCGTCGAGCGTTGGAATGATCGGCTTAGATGATCAGGTTTACAACCGCTTACTCCGTGAGCGCATCATCTTTCTAGCCGGTGAAGTTCGAGATGACATGGCCAATGCAATCTGCGCGCAGATTTTGCTGTTAGCTGCCGAAGATTCAAATAAAGATATATATCTTTACGTTAACTCACCAGGTGGTTCGGTAACTGCAGGTATGGCTATCTATGACACCATGCAATATGTAAAGAACGATATTGCAACTGTCGGAATGGGAATCGCTGCATCGATGGGTCAGTTCTTGTTAACTGCTGGTGCACCTGGCAAGCGTTATGCAACACCTAATGCGCGGATCTTGATGCACCAACCACTTGGTGGCATCGGTGGAACTGCAACTGATATTCGTATTCAAGCTGAACAAATGGCCATCACCAAGCGCACTATGGCTGAGATCAACGCCAAGCACACAGGCCAGACGTTAGAGAAGATTCTTATCGACTCTGATCGCGACAACTGGTTTAACGCAGTTGACGCTAAGGCTTATGGGTTTATCGATCATATTGCAACATCAGATGGTCAAGTATCTGGAGGAAAAGCGTAATGAAGCATATTCAAGAGATTAGCGCGCGTTATGTTCTTCCAACTATTGAAGAAAAAACGGCTTATGGCTTTAAGCGCCTTGACCCGTACACAAAACTATTCGAAGAGCGCATTATCTTTTTAGGTCAGCCAATCGATGACACTGTTGCAAACGATGTCATGGCTCAGCTTTTGACTCTGGAATCAATGGATCCAGATCGTGACATCATGATTTACATCAACTCACCTGGTGGCTCATTTACTGCACTGACTGCAATTTATGACACCATGCAGTTTGTTCGCCCAGATATCAGCACAATCTGCTTAGGTCAGGCCGCATCTGCTGCAGCTGTCATTCTTGCTGGTGGTGCAAAGGGCAAGCGCTATGCACTCGAGCATTCACGCATCTTGATTCACCAACCATCATCAGAAGGTGGCGGACAGGCATCAGATGTTGAGATTCAGGCAAAAGAGATCGCACGAATCGCACGTTTGCAAGAAGAGCTTCTTGCACGTCACGTTGTGAAATCAGCCCCTGAAATCGAAAAAGATATTGAGCGAGACAAGATTCTTACTGCTGCTGAAGCCGTTGAATATGGAATCATTGATCAAGTATTGGCCTCTCGTAAGGCCAAGCCAGCTAAATAATCTGTAGCAATGAAACTATTTGAGGCGGGCTCCCTGTGGTCATTCAAGGGGTACCGTCTCTTTTGGTATTCGACGACGATTTTTGTGCTGGGTGCATCAGCATTTCCAATTGCTCTAGCCGTAACAATTCTTGATGCCGGAGGAACAGCAACATCGCTGGGATTAATCCTTGGTGCGCGAGTTTTATCGGGAGTTTTATTTGCACCTTTTGCTGGTGTTTGGTCGGATCGCTTACCACGCAAACAAGTCATGATTGTTGCCGATTTATCGCGAGCGATATTGGTCTTTGCCATGGTATTTATTTCTGCGCCAGCGATGCCGCATATATTCCTAGCACTACTAGTTTTTGCGATGGGAATTTTTGATGCATTCGGCGCAGCATCGGCTGGTGCAATCATGCCTTCGCTTTTACCCGAAGATAAGTTGCCAGCTGGCAATGTTGCACGTGGAGTCGTCGTAAAGTCGGCCTCAATCATTGGTCCCGGAATCGGTGGCGTATCAGTCTTTCTCATAGGTGGACGCTTAACCTTTCTTTTCACTGCCGTTGCTTTTTCTTTCGGAACTTACTTTCTGGCTCAAATTAAGGAAGATATCAATACAGGCAGAAAAGAGCGCGAACCATTTATGGTTGAAATGCGAGAAGGTCTGCGCACCGTCTTAGATATTCCATGGATTGGCGCAATGATTGCCATGGCATCAATCCAACTTATGGTTCTTTTAGCGGCTGAAACAGTTTTATTACCAGTTATCACCCGTCGAGAGTTTGGTACTAATAACGCATTCGCATTATCGGCTGCAGCATTTTCAATAGGTGGAATTGTTTCGGCGATCATAAGCGTGAAACTCAAAGTTAAACATCAAGGTCAGTTCTCAGTTTTGGTATGGATGCTTGTAATTATTGCACCTTTGTCATTAGCATTTCCGGTGTCAGAGAGTTTTGTTGTGATTGCTTATTTGTTAGCCGGCTTCTCGGTTGGACCGTGGGAAGCGTTTTGGAGTTCGGCGCTGCAACGCGAAGTTCCCCGAGAATTACAAGGACGCGTCTTTAGTATCGATCACATGGGCTCGGTTGGTTTAATGCCATTGGGAATGGCATTAGTAGGTCCGGCCGTGAATCTCATTGGAGAAAAACAGTTATTGATCGGTGCATCAATTTTCCACGTTCTCGTCTGCGCTCTGGTGCTGCTTGTTCCAGGAGTCAAAGATATGAAAATGCCCGCTAATTCTTCTCAGGGCGAACAATCACAGGCGTAAAAACCCGCGCATAAAATCCCTTAAGAATCTAAACTTTACCCATGACAAGAATCGGTGAAACTAGCGACCTGCTCAAATGTTCTTTCTGCGGTAAGACGCAGAAGCAGGTCAAGAAACTTATTGCCGGTCCTGGCGTTTATATTTGCGATGAGTGCATCGAGCTCTGTAATGAAATCATCATCGAAGAGCTTTCAGAAGCAACATCCCTTGGCTTAGCCGAACTTCCAAAGCCACAAGAGATCTTTGAATTTCTAGATCAATATGTGATTGGGCAAGATCGCGCTAAGAAGTCATTATCCGTTGCCGTCTATAACCATTACAAGCGTGTACAAGGCGGAAATCGTGACGACGCTATCGAAGTAGCAAAATCAAATATTTTGCTACTTGGCCCAACTGGCTGCGGTAAGACACTGATGGCACAGACATTGGCACGCATGCTGAACGTTCCCTTTGCTATCGCCGATGCAACTGCATTGACTGAAGCTGGATACGTTGGCGAAGATGTCGAAAATATTTTGTTAAAGCTTCTACAAGCCGCCGATTACGATGTTAAAAAAGCTGAAACTGGAATTATCTATATCGATGAGATCGATAAGGTTGCACGTAAGTCTGAAAATCCATCTATCACCCGCGATGTATCAGGTGAAGGTGTACAGCAAGCTCTACTAAAGATCCTAGAAGGAACCGTTGCTTCAGTCCCACCACAGGGCGGACGCAAGCATCCACACCAAGAGTTCATTCAGATCGATACGACAAATGTTCTCTTTATTGTCGGTGGTGCTTTTGCTGGTCTCGATAAAATTATTGAAGCCCGCAGTGGAAAAGCTGGAGTTGGCTTTAACGCCACACTGCAGGATGCAGCCGAAAAGAATCGTAAAGATATCTTTGCTGATGTGATGCCTGAAGATTTATTGAAGTTTGGAATGATTCCTGAGTTCGTTGGTCGTCTACCGGTTCTGACAAGTGTCGAAAACCTTGATAAGCCAGCGCTCATGCAGATTCTTACCGAGCCAAAGAATGCCTTAGTTAAGCAGTATCAACGTCTCTTTGATCTAGATAACGTTGCACTTGAGTTTTCACCAGAAGCACTTGATGCAATCGCAGATTTAGCCCTTCTTCGCGGCACAGGTGCCCGTGGACTTCGCGCAATTATGGAATCAGTCTTGCTATCTGTGATGTATGACGTACCTAGCCGCAGCGATATTGCAAAGGTTTTAGTTACACGCGAATGTATTGAAACCGGCGTCCAGCCAGAGTTCATCATGCATACAGGCGATATTCCTAAGCGTGCGCGAAGCCAAAAGGGTCAAGAGGAGAAGAGCGCGTAATCTAGACTGCTCCCTATGTCCCGCGAATTAGCTTCCAGCTTTTCACCAGCTGATATCGAAGCCGCCCTCTACGAAAAGTGGGTCGCCGCTGGCTACTTCAAGGCCGATGCAACATCAGATAAACCACCGTTCACAATTGTTATTCCGCCTCCAAACGTTACGGGTTCACTTCACATCGGTCACGCGCTAGATCACACACTTCAAGACACACTCATGCGCATGAAGCGCATGAAGGGATTTGAAGCTTTGTGGTTGCCGGGAATGGATCACGCAGGAATCGCCACACAAAATGTTGTTGAAAAACAATTAGCTACACAAGGTCAAACTCGACATGATCTAGGTCGTGAAGATTTTATTGCAAAAGTTTGGCAGTGGAAGGACGAGTCTGGTGGATTAATTCTTGACCAAATGCGTCGCTTAGGTGACAGCGTCGATTGGTCGCGCGAAGCGTTCACTATGGATGCTGGCTTATCAACTGCAGTATTAACAATCTTTAAGAAACTTTATGATCAGGGACTTATTTATCGTGCTGAAAGAATTATTAACTGGTGTCCACGCTGCTTAACCGCACTCTCTGATATTGAAGTAGAGCACCAGGATGACGCCGGCGAATTTGTACAGGTTCGCTACGGTGATGATGAAGTTCAAATAACAGTTGCAACTACCCGTGCTGAAACCATGCTTGGAGATGGAGCAGTTGCGGTTCATCCAGATGATGCTCGATATAAGCATTTAATTGGCAAGCAAGTCCTGCTGCCACTTGCAAATCGTTACATCCCAATTATTGCTGACGAATTAGTTGAAATGGATTTTGGAACTGGTGCGGTTAAGGTAACTGCAGCTCACGATCCAATTGACTTTGAGATGGCAGTGCGCCATAACATTCCATTTGTTGTCATCATGAATGAGCATGGCGTCATGGCAGGTTCTGGAACGCGCTTCGACGGTATGGATCGCTTTGATGCACGTAAAGCAGTAGTTGAAGCCCTGCGCGCAGAAGGCCGAATCATGGATGAAAAGCGCCCATATGTTCATGCGGTTGGTCACTGCTCACGCTGCGATATAACAGTTGAACCACGTTTATCAAAACAGTGGTTCGTTAAGGTAGCGCCACTTGCAAAAGCTGCTGGAGATGCAGTTCGAGATGGTCGTGTAAAGATCGAACCTGAAGAGTTAGCTCCACGTTATTTCGAATGGATCGATAACATGCACGACTGGTGTATCTCACGCCAATTGTGGTGGGGACATCGCATTCCAGTTTGGTATGGACCTGCAGGTGAAGTTCTAGTTGTCGGTCCTGGAGAAAGTGCGCCAGATGGTTACACGCAAGATCCAGATGTTTTAGATACTTGGTTCTCATCTGCATTGTGGCCATTTTCAACTTTGGGCTGGCCACAGGAGAGTGCAGATTTAAAGAAGTTCTATCCAACCTCAGTTCTGGTCACCGGTTATGACATCTTGTTCTTCTGGGTAGCTCGCATGATGATGTTTGGTTTATTCGCCATGGATGGTGTTCAGCCATTTCATACGATTGCACTTCATGGATTAGTGCGCGATCAATTTGGTAAAAAAATGTCTAAATCTAAAGGCAACACGGTTGATCCAATTGAATTTATGGATAAGTACGGTGCTGATGCGTTGCGCTTTACATTAGCCCGCGGAGCTAATCCAGGCAAGGACCAAGCACTGGCCGAAGATTGGGTCGGTGGATCGCGCAACTTTGCAACTAAGTTATGGAATGCAACGCGTTTTGCGATGATAAATGGTGCGACAATTGAAGGCGAACTTCCAAAGATAAGTGATCTAAATGCTATCGACAAATGGATTCTTAGTCGCTTATCTGAAACGATTTCTGAAGTTGACTCACTACTAGAGCGTTACGAGTTTGCACGCGCATGTGAGCTCATGTATCACTTTGCGTGGGATGACTTATGTGATTGGTATCTAGAGCTATCTAAAGAGGCTTTTTCTACCGGTAAAGCTGAAAACACAAAACGTGTACTTGGTTACGTCTTAGATCAACTTTTCCGCCTCATGCATCCGGTGATGCCTTTTATTACCGAGACTATGTGGACTACGTTAACTGGGGGAGAGTCCCTAGTTATTGCCGAGTGGCCAATAGCCCAGGCGGGCCATGTAGATAAGGCATCAGAGAAGCTCATCGGTCAGCTTCAAGAGATCATTACCGATGTTCGTAGATTTAGAAATGATCAAGGCATTAAGACGTCACAAAAAATTCCTGCACGATTTAACGCACCCGCACATATCAGTGACTACGCATCGGCTATGGCCTTTGTTTTGCGCCTTGAGCTCGCTGACATTACTGCAAGTGCACACTGTGAAATTGGTTTAGTAAAAGTTGAGTTCGACCCCACGGGATCTATCGATGTTGTGGCTGAGCGTGCCCGCCTTGAAAAAGATCTCTCTACGGCTCAAAAGGATAAACTGACGGCAGAAGTAAAGTTAAATAATCAAGGCTTTATGGCTAAAGCACCTGAAAATGTTGTCGTTGAGATACGTGAGCGTTTAGAAAAGACGACTGCCGATATTGAGCGATTAATGTCGCAGTTATCACAACTTTCGCAATCATGATTATTTCACCGGATGATCAAGAGCGAATTGATGCTATTGAAAAAGCACTATTAGATCGCTGGCCTGAAACTCGAATTGCACCATCAACTGAACGTATTGCAGCTCTGGTCGATATTTTGGGTTCGCCTCAACTTACGTATCCAACGATTCACGTTGGCGGAACAAACGGAAAGACCACAACGTCGCGGATGATTGACTCCCTTTTATTTGCACATGGCCTGCGTACGGGGCGTTTTACTAGTCCACATCTAGAAACCTATCTTGAGCGCATTGCAATCAATGGTCAGCCTATAGATCCTAAGGATTTAATCTTTGCCTATAACGATATTGCTGCCTATTTAGATTTAATGGACACGAAATTCGAACATCCAATCTCCTTCTTTGAAGCAGTAACTGCGCTTGCCTTTGTTGCATTTGCTGAGCACCCAGTCGATGTTGCAGTCATTGAAGTTGGAATGGGCGGTGAATGGGATGCAACAAATGTGATTGATGCCGATGTCAGCGTCGTCACTCCAATTGGCTTTGATCACATGGAGTATTTAGGGAATACTCTGCATGAAATCGCCGCTACAAAGGCTGGAATCATTAAAGAAGGTGGCTTTATTGTTCTAGCTCAACAAGAGCCTGAAGCTGCGAAAGAGCTGATCCGTAAGGCCGCAGAAGTTGGCGCCGATGTCGCTCGCGAAGGAGTTGAATATTCAGTTGCATCACGTGCAGTCGCCGTAGGTGGTCAACTCTTAACTATTCAAGGGCTCAATGATACGTATGATGATATTTTCTTGCCGCTACACGGACGTCATCAAGCCGCTAATGCTGCAAGCGCACTAATCGCCGTTGAGGCCTTTTTCGGTGAGCAACCACTTGATATAGAGGCGGTACGCGCTGGATTTGCTGCCGTGACTTCTCCTGGAAGAGCTGAAGTAGTACATCGTGATCCAACAATAATTTTAGATGCAGCCCATAATCCACATGGAGCAAAGGCGTTGGCTGAGACTTTGTCTCATGAGTTTAATTTTGATGAACTGATTGCAGTTGTTGGAGTCTTTGGCGATAAAGATGCCACTGGGATTTTGCAGGAGTTAGAGCCTGTAGTTGACCATGTGATTGTTACGCAAAGTTCGTCGTCGCGTGCAATGCCATCAAGTGAGTTAGAAAAGATTGCACGTTCTATCTTTGGGGTTGATCGCGTCTTTGAAATTAGTGATTTGAGTTCGGCACTAGACCGTGCAGTAACAGATGCTCATCGCCCATTGAGTGAAGACACAATTGGAATAATTGTCTCTGGCTCTGTTGTCACCGTTGGTGAAGCACGCACTTATCTTCGAAAGAAGTTTTCACAGTGAGAGTGCTTGGAGCTTCAGTTTTGGTAATGGAGAGTTTGACTTTAGGGTTTGCCATTCTTCTTGCAACTAAAGACCATACGTCCACCGCACTTATGTACGGCGGGTTAATAGCGTTACTACTTTTCCTAGCTGCAGGCCTTCTCAAGCGACGCTCAGGCTTTTATATCGCCTCGGCGTTACAGATTTTCATGATTGCATTCGGCTTTGTAGTTCCATCCTTTTTCATCATCGGGGTGATTTTTGTCGGCCTCTGGGCCGCAGCCATCATTGTTGGCCGTAAGGGCGAGGCTGCCCGTGCGGCCCACCTGGCTTCACAAGCCGAAAAGCCCTAATAGACTACGCGGGTGAGCACAGAGAAAACATTGATCCTTGTGAAGCCTGATGGCGTTCGACGCGGTTTAGTTGGTCAAGTAATCGCGCGAGTGGAAACCAAAGGTTATTCAATTGAGGCTTTGCGCATGCTCAATGCTGATCGTGCATTACTTGAACGCCATTATGCCGAGCACATTGGTAAAGCGTTTTATGAGCCACTTGTTGAGTTCATGATGTCGGGTCCCATTGTTGCAATAATTGCTTCGGGTAATCGAGTAATTGAAGGATTTCGTTCTCTAGCTGGAGTTACAGACCCAACACTTGCAGCTCCAGGAACCATCCGTGGCGACTTAGCTCGTGATCAAGGCACAAAAGTTGTACAAAATATTGTGCACGGATCAGATTCACCAGAATCTGCCGCCCGTGAGATTGAAATTTTCTTCCCTAAATAATCAAGGAGAACCAAAGTATGAGCTCATCAAATAGAATGTCGTTCATTGGCCGTGACATGGCCGTAGATTTGGGTACCGCGAATACCCTTGTATACGTACGCGGGCGTGGAATTGTTTTGAATGAGCCATCCGTAGTTGCGGTGAATCAAGATACTGGCGGAATTTTAGCTGTGGGTCTTGAAGCCAAGAAGATGATTGGCCGTACACCAGGAAACATCGTTGCTATCCGTCCATTGAAAGATGGAGTTATTGCAGACTTTGAAACCACCGAGCGAATGCTGCGCTACTTTATTCAAAAAGTGCACCGTCGTCGCTATTTAGCTAAGCCACGCATCGTGGTGTGCGTGCCTTCAGGTATTACTGGAGTAGAACAGCGCGCAGTAAAAGATGCCGCTTACGCAGCGGGTGCTCGCAAGGTTTACATTATTGAAGAACCGATGGCTGCAGCGATTGGTGCGGGCCTTCCAATTCATGAGCCAACTGGAAACATGGTTGTAGACATTGGTGGAGGAACTACTGAAGTTGCCGTTATTTCACTAGGTGGAATCGTGACTTCGCTGTCTATCCGTGTGGGCGGTGATGAGCTGGATCAATCGATTATTAACTGGGTTAAGCGTGAATTCTCGCTACTTTTGGGTGAGCGCACCGCTGAAGAAATCAAGATGGCAATTGGTTCTGCCTATCAATTACCAGGTGAAAATGATGCAGAGATTCGTGGTCGCGACTTAGCAACCGGTCTTCCAAAGACAATTGTTGTTTCAGCTGCAGAAATCCGTAAAGCAATTGAAGAGCCAGTAAATGCAATCGTTAACGCAGTGAAATCAACCCTAGATAAGACTCCTCCGGAGTTAGCATCAGATTTGATGGATCGCGGAATCGTTCTTACCGGTGGCGGTGCGCTACTCAAGGGCTTAGATGAACGACTTCGCAAAGAGACCGGCATGCCAATTCACGTTGCAGAGCGTCCACTTGATGCAGTTGTTGAAGGCTCTGGTATGTGCATCGAAGAGTTTGAGGCCCTAGAGAAGGTCCTAATCTCCGAACCACGTCGATAGGTCACTTAAGAGATGCGTTACGGCGGTGAAGGTCGTAGTCGACTTCTCCTAATAGTGCTCATCGTCTCTGCACTCTTCCTTATTACTTTAGATTTGCGTGGCGTTGGAGTTTTAGAAGGTGCACGACAAGGAACTCAGACAATTCTCTCGCCTTTTCAGCGCGGTGGAAGTGTTGTCATTACTCCGTTTAAGAACTTCTTTTCTGACGTAACACACTTAGGTCGTACAAGAAACCAGATTGAAAAACTCAGATCCGACAATGCGAAACTTCGTGCCGCGCTCTTAAACCGTAAAAATGCCGACGCACAGCTACTTAAGCTGAAGTCAATTCTAGATTTAGCAGGAACTGCAGGCTATAAAATTCTCAATGCACGGGTAATCAGCCAAGGTTCAAGTCAATCTTTTTCACAGACAATTACCATTGATTTAGGAACTAACGCTGGAATTAAAAAGAACATGACAGTTTTGACTGAAACTGGAATTGCGGGTGTAGTAAAAGAAGTTTATTCGCATACGGCATTAATTATGTTGGCAACGGATCCTGCATTTAGAGTTGGTGTAAGAATCGCTGGAAGCCAACAAATCGGTATTTTGTCGGGCCGCGGAAGTCGCTCTGGAAGCCTGCAGTTATTGGATAATCAGACCACAGTGAAGGTTGGAGATGTTCTTCTCTCGCGCGGCAGTGTTGCTAATCGCCCTTTTGTACCCGGAGTGCCAGTTGGTTATGTCACCGCAGTTGATAATTCAGCAGGTGCAATTGCCCAGAGTGCAACAGTGCATCTGTATACAAACTTTGCAACGCTTGGCGTGGTTGCGGTTGTAGTTGGAGCTCCCACAGTTAATCCGGGTGATGCATTGGTTCCACAAAAGCCACAACCAACTCCTCTTCCAACTGTGACAATTTATGTAACTCCATCTCCATCACCAACGAAATAACCTTCATGATTACTAGACAGTTATCGATTTCAACTCCGATATTCATACTCATTTATGGCGTTCAAGAAGTTGTCGTGAATCAGTTTCGGTTGCCTGCTGGTGGTTTTTCAGTTTTCTTAATTTTCGCTCTTGTCTGGGCAATTTTGAGCACACCAGATGTTGCTGCAGTCTCGGGTTTTGTTAGTGGTTTGCTCATGGATCTTTCACCGAGTGCTAGCGGACCTATCGGTCAATGGACTCTTATTCTGCTAGCAAGTAGTTATGCAATCGCTTACTTTGGTTCGGGAAATGAAAATGTAAAAGGTAATCCCGTAGGAGTGACTTTCTTCATCTCAACCACCGTTTTCTTTACAGAGATTTTATTTGTTATTACAGGAGCATTACTCGGCGTGCAGACTGGAAGTTTCGGGCAAGTACTTCTGACTATCTTTGGAATCACACTATGGACATTGGTAATAACACCAATCTGTTTACCCGTATTTTCATTGATGCATGACATTGCGCTAGATACGCGATCGAAGATATGAATCAACGCTCACGACTTAACCTCATGGTGGTTCAGATTCTTATAGTTTCTTTAATGGTGGCACTTTTTGGACGCTTGTTTTACTTACAAGTAGCTGCTGGACCAAAGTATCGTGACGCTGCCCTTAGTATTCAAAGCCGTGATGTTGTTTCACCAGCTAATAGAGGTCTCATTGTGGACTCTTCAGGGGTACCGCTAGCCCTTAATAAAGTAGGTTTAGCGATCACTATTGATCGAATCGCTATTGATAAACAACCCGATATGGGTGTTGCAGTGATGCAGAGGTTAAGTAAGTTACTGAAATTAAAATACGATGACGTTTATCGAAATACGCGCCTGTGTGGCGAGCTTCCAAAAGGTCAGAAAGCTGGATGCTGGACAGGTTCACGTTATCAACCGATACCAATTACTAAAGAGGCAGATCCCGATATTGCCTTACAAATTGTAGAGCGTTCTGATCAATATCCTGGTGTTGATGCAGCTCCAGTTGCAATTAGGAGTTATCCGGGTAATGCCGGTGTTAATGGCGCGCATGTTCTAGGGTATGTAGGGCCAATGACTGAAACCGATCTCGCTAAAGGGAATGGAAAAAACTATTTCAGGAGTGAAGTAATTGGAAAATCTGGACTTGAAATTGAGTACGACGCTTACTTGCGAGGAATTCCTGGAATCAAAACCCTCATTGTTGATCGAAAAGAGGCAATAACTTCGCAAGGACAAAACACTGCACCGATTGCAGGAGATCATTTGGTGACTTCACTCGATGCTCGGTTGCAAGGGGCCGTTGAAGTTGCCCTTGCCGACGCCGTAAAGCGTGGGCGAGCAAATGGTTACACATCAGATTCAGGCGCTGCCGTTGTCATGGATGTTAAAACTGGACAAATTTTAGCGCTGGCTTCATATCCAACCTATGATCCGAATGCATTTGAAAAGGGTTTAACCGTTGCGCAAGCCTCAGATCTATTTAGTGCAAAGAAAGCTGTGCCTGCCTTGTCCCGAGCACTACAAGGTCTTTATGCACCTGCATCAACCTTCAAATCAGTATCAGTGATTGCCGCAGCCGCAGCCGGTTACGACTTGAACGCGGCCTATAAATGTCCAGCTGAAGTCCAAGTAGGTACACGAGCTTTTCAGAACTTTGAAAGCAAATCACAGGGCACTATGAGCTTAAAGAAGGCTATTGCAGTCTCGTGCGACACCATTTGGTATCAAATCGCCTTTGATGAGTGGTTACGTGATGGTGGTCTGCATCCAAAAACTAAGCTGAATGACTACTTCTTTAAGGCTGCACAAGGCTTCAATATCACGCAAAGAGTTGGCATCGATCTACCATCTGAGTCGGCTTCACGCCTGGCCGACCGCAGCTACAAAAAGAGTTGGTACCAGGCAAATAAGGATTTCTACTGCAACTACAAAGATCGGGCGACCAAAGCGCAACAAACTCCGTTTTTAATCTTACTTGCCAAAGAGAACTGTGTAGATGGCGATAAAATTCGTGCCGGTGATGCCGTTAACTTTGCAATTGGTCAAGGCGATACGGTTGTCACGCCGCTGAAATTAGCTCAGATGTATGCGGCCATTGCTAATGGTGGAACTATCTGGCAAATGTTAGTTGGAAAGGCAATTGTAAAAACTGATGGAACAGTTGTGAAGGCCATGACACCTAAAAAACTTGGCACTCTTCAAGCCGCGCCTTCTACAATAAAGTTTTTACATAGTGCCTTACGTGAAGTAGTTGTTAGCGGAACGGGCGCCGGAGCTTTTTCAGGCTTTCCAATAGAAGTCAGCGGAAAGACCGGAACTGCTGAAGTCTTTGGCCGAAACTTAAACGGCTCACTCAAAGACAACACTTCATGGTTTGCATCATTTGCACCAAGTAAGAATCCACGTTATGCAGTGGTAATGATGGTGAGCCAAGGTGGCTTTGGTGCATCTACATCTGGCGTCGGTGTTCGAAAGATCTATGAAACACTCTTTGGCATAAAGGGAAATAAAGTCATCCCTGGGGCAGAGATCTTTCCTGGTGGAAAACCACCAACAAAACTGCCTACAATTTCACCAGCAACTAAGCCAAAGGTGGCGCCATGAGTCAGATCTCTGCACGCCAGCGTTTATATCGTCGATCTAGGTCTTCGATTTTTCATGGCTTTGATCCTGTCCTCACTGGTGCGGTGGGTTTACTGCTATTAATCGGCACAATCTTGGTCTATGCCGCCACCCGCGATTGGTATTCGCGCAACGGATTAGATCCGCAGTATTACCTCAAGCGACACATAATTAATATTGTTATCGGGGCGCTTCTAGCCTATGGAACGACAGTTATTGATTACCGTTTGTTGCGTGCTTACACACCGATTTTCTGGGGATTAGGCGTTTTAGGGTTGGCAATGGTTTTGATTCCAGGCTTGGGAAGTACGGTTAACGGCGCACGTGCATGGATTGCACTCCCTGGTGGATTTCAGATTCAACCGGCAGAGCTTGCCAAGATTGCAATTATTATTGGAATGTCCATGCTTTTATCGGAGCGATCGCACGATAGTGATGAACCAACATCGCGTGATGTTCTGCAAGCATTAGTTGTAGCTGGAATTCCAGTCTTACTTATTATTTCACAACCGGATATGGGAACCGTATTTATTATTAGTGCTTCGGTTGTCACAATCATTGCTGTATCTGGTGCGCCATCGAAATGGGTTGCGGGCTTATTGTTGGTCGCAGTTTTAGGTGCAGTGGGTGCCACCAAGACTGGTGTTATTAGTGAGTATCAAATCAATCGCCTACAAACTTTTGTCAATCCAAATGCGGATACACAAGGTGCTGGATATCAACTTCGCCAAGCACGTATTACGGTGGGTTCTGGTGGATTAATCGGAACCGGATTATTTAACGGGCCTCAGACCAATGGCCGCTTTGTTCCTGAGCAACAGACAGATTTTATTTTTACCGTAGCAGGTGAAGAGCTGGGCTTCTTAGGTAGCGGTCTTATTTTGATTTTATATTTCATTATTTTGATGCGCGCTTTTGCAATTGCACGGCGAACTAACGATCCCTTTGGGCGCTTGGTAACCACTGGCGTAATTGCCTGGTTTGCCTTTCAACTCTTTGAAAATATTGGAATGACGCTGGGACTGATGCCCATGACGGGAGTGCCTCTGCCCTTCATCTCATATGGTGGCTCCTCCATGTTTGCCACTTTGATCGGTTTTGGCCTCCTGCAGAACGTTCACGCTCGATCTAAGGGCTGAAGTAGGTATTTTCGCCCTCCTCTGTCATACTTAGCCCAACAGTTCAGCGCGGCTCGCGAATCCTTCGCGACAAAAGCCCAGCGCGGACAGATGAAAAAAACCTAAACGGGGATTTTTTAACGAGATAAGCGTTTGAAAAAACGCATAGAGGATTTGGTGCCATGGCGATTGAGCCTAAAACACCGCGCAAGCGTGCGGTGAAGAAAGCCTCTGCTAAAGCAGAGGTAAAAGAGATAGTTCTAGAAGAGCCGAAAAAGGCTGTGCGCAAGAAAGCCGCGTCAGTGCCAGTACCGGTTTTCCAATCAGCTCCGGAAAAGCCAGCGGCAAAGACCGTGCGCAAGAAGGCTGCTGTTGCAGAGGCTCCAACGAGTGAGCCGGTTAAGAGCGATGTAGCTGCATCAACCGAGGACTCTGAAGATCGTGCTAATCGCAACCGCCGTCGCCGTCGTGGTGGCCGTGGCCGTCGCAAGCCAGGTAGCGACGTTGCCGGTAACGAAGAAATCAGCGAAGAGGGCACTGAGGATTCGCCAGAAGGAACCACACATCGCCGCCGTCGTCGACGCGTAGCTGGCAGTGATGGCGTAACTCCAGGGGAGACCGTTGAAGAAGATGGTGTTGTGACTGTTGTCAAGGTTCGCGAAGTTCGTGAACGCCCAGCACGCCCAGCTCGCACCGAGCGCCCAGATCGCAATGAACGTCGCGGCGCACGCCGTGATCGTCCAGAGCGCAATGATCGCCAAGGTCGCAGTGAATACCGTGAGCCGTATCGCAAGCGCGGAACGATTATTACCGATGGAGAGTTCTTAGCTCGTCGTGAAAACGTTGATCGCGAAATGCTGGTACGACAGATTGCAGATCGTACACAGATTGCCGTTATCGAAGATGGCGTCATGGTTGAGCATTATGTAAACCGCAATAGCAATGTCTCTTACGTAGGCAATGTTTATTTAGGCCGCGTACAAAATGTGCTTCCATCTATGGAAGCTGCATTCGTAGATATCGGCAAGGGCCGTAACGCTGTTTTATATGCAGGTGAAGTCAATTGGGATGCTGCAGGTATTTCAGAGTCAGAGCCACGCAAGATTGAAACTGTATTAAAGAGTGGTCAGAGTGTTCTTGTGCAAGTTACTAAGGATCCAATCGGACAAAAGGGCGCTCGCCTTACAAGCCAGATTTCATTGCCAGGTCGCTATGTTGTCTATGTTCCTGGCGGCGGAATGTCGGGCATTTCAAAGCGCCTTCCTGAAACTGAGCGCACACGTCTTAAGGCAATCTTAAAGAATTTAATTCCTGAAGAAGCCGGTGTGATTGTTCGTACCGCCGCTGAAGGTGTCAGCGAAGAAGATTTAACTAATGATGTGGCCCGTCTTAAAGCGCAATGGGACGACATCTATACCAAGAGCCAGAATCCAAACTTTCATCCACCTGCCGCGCTCTACCAAGAGCCTGATCTTGCAGTGCGCGTTATTCGCGATATCTTTAATGAGGATTTCCGTAAGCTCACAGTTCAAGGTTCAAGTGCATGGGATGAAGTCACCAACTACTTGGGCTTTATTGCACCAGAGTTAACTACCAAGATTGAAAAGTACGTGGGCACCGGTGATTTATTTGCCGACTTCCGTGTTGAAGAACAACTTGCAAAGGCATTTGATCGCAAGGTATATCTACCATCGGGTGGATCACTTGTCATCGATCGCACTGAAGCGATGATTGTTATCGATGTTAACACCGGTAAATTTATCGGTAAGGGTGGAAATCTTGAAGAGACGGTCACTAAAAACAACTTAGAGGCCGCTGAAGAGATTGCCCGTCAACTTCGACTTCGCGACTTAGGTGGAATCGTCGTTATTGACTTCATCGACATGATACTTGAATCAAACCGTGAAATGGTTTTACGTCGTTTAGTTGAATCACTTGGCCGCGATCGCACTAAGCATCAGGTTGCCGAAGTTACATCCCTTGGACTTGTTCAGATGACACGCAAGCGTGTTGGCCAAGGACTTATCGAAGCATTCTCAACAACATGTGATGCATGTAGTGGACGCGGAATTCATATTCATATGGAGCCCGTAAAAATGAAGGCACCAATGCCACAGTTAGATGTTCCATCATCGAAGCATGAAGATGCCGATGAAAAAGATGCCACTGAACATGAGTTCCATGAGTCACTCAATGTCGAGGAGCCAGTAACGCAGGAGGCCCCTAAGGGTGGCCGCAAGCGCCGCCGGGCCTCATCTAAAGGCATTATTACCGCCTAATTTGAGCCTGCAGGCCTGAACGGGTAACCTTTACCCTTCATCAACTACCAGAGTCCGGAGTACCACAGCGTGGCAAATATCAAGTCCCAGATTAAGCGCATTAAGACTAATGAGAAGGCACGCCTTCGCAACAAGTCAGTGAGCTCATCTATCAAGACCGCTGTCCGTAAATTCCGCGATGCAGTTACTGCTGGTGACTCAACTGCAATCACTACTGAGCTACGCAGCGCTTCACAGGCGCTAGACGTTGCAGTTCAGAAGGGCGTTCTTCACAAGAACTCTGCAGCAAATAAGAAGTCATCAATGGCTAAGGCTGCTGCCAAAGCCGGCACACGTTAATTCTCCTAAGACTCTAAAGCGAGGCTAGGTTCATGCCTGCAATTTCACTTGCCAAGGCGCCGCAACCAGCATCCACTGATCCGGCGCAGATACGTAACTTCTGCATAATTGCCCATATCGATCACGGTAAATCAACCCTTGCCGATCGCATGTTGGGAATTACTGAAGTAGTCGATCCTCGCAATATGCGTGCGCAATATTTAGATCGTATGGATATCGAACGTGAACGCGGAATCACTATTAAGTCTCAAGCAGTTCGTTTGCCATGGCGCAGTGGAATCGATGGCGGCGAATACATCTTGAACATGATCGATACGCCTGGTCACGTTGACTTTACTTATGAAGTTTCGCGCTCACTTGCAGCATGTGAAGGCGCAGTATTACTCGTCGACTGCGCACAAGGTATTGAAGCTCAAACTCTAGCTAACTTATATCTAGCGATGGAGAATAACTTAACGATTATTCCAGTACTCAATAAGATCGATTTACCTAATGCACAACCTGAAAAGTTTGCTGCAGAGCTTGCCAAACTCATTGGCTGCGAACCCGAAGACTGCTTGCGTGTCTCCGGTAAGACCGGCGATGGCGTTAAAGAGTTGTTGGATCAGATCGTAAAGCAGATTCCTGCACCAAAGGGCGACGCAAATGCTCCGGCACGCGCATTGATCTTTGACTCGGTCTACGACAGTTATCGCGGCGTAGTCACATATGTACGCGTGATTGATGGACATTTATCACCGCGTGAACAGATTCAAATGTTTTCAACTGGTGTTCGACATGAAGCGCTAGAAGTTGGTGTCATCTCACCAGAACCTGTTGCTTCAAAGGGCCTCGGTGTGGGTGAAGTGGGCTACTTAATTACAGGTGTAAAGGATGTTCGCCAGTCACGTGTGGGCGACACAATTACGTCGTATGCCAATCCAACTAAGCATGCGTTAGCTGGCTACAAAGATCCCAAGCCAATGGTTTTCTCTGGTCTGTTTCCATTAGATGGCGCCGATTTTCCTGCTCTTCGTGAAGCCTTAGATAAGTTGCAGTTAAATGACGCTGCGCTAGTTTATGAACCGGAGAGTTCTGCTGCACTTGGCTTTGGTTTCCGTTGTGGTTTCTTAGGTCTACTGCATATGGAGATCGTGCGCGAGCGGTTAGAGCGCGAACACAACTTAAATCTAATTTCTACGGCACCTAACGTTGTTTATAACGTAACGATGGAAGATGGTAAGGAAGTTCGCGTCACCAATCCATCAGAGTTTCCTGATGGCAAGGTTGCATCGGTAGAAGAGCCAATTGTTAAATCGACGATTCTTGCACCATCAGAGTTCATCGGAACAATTATGGAGTTATGCCAAGAGCGCCGTGGAATCTTGCTGGGAATGGATTACATTTCAGAGGATCGCGTAGAGATTCGCTATGACCTACCTCTTGCCGAAATCGTCTTTGACTTCTTTGATCAACTTAAATCTCGTACTAAGGGATACGCATCCCTTGACTATGAAGAAAAGGGTGATGCTGAAGGAAACCTCGTGAAGGTCGATATTTTGTTGCAAGGTGAAGCCGTAGATGCATTCAGCGCAATCGTGCACCGTGACAAGGCTTATGCCTACGGCGTCATGATGACTGGCAAGCTGCGCCAACTGATACCTC
>QYPG01000029.1 GCA_007279945.1 Streptomycetaceae bacterium
ACGTCGCGCTTAATTGATGAGTAAACATAATCAAAACTCTCAGGAGATAAGACTGAACCCGTAGAACCAATTACCTTGACACTTGATAAATCATGCGTCTTAATCGGCTCTAAACCCTCTTTATGAGCCGTATCGATCAATTTAGCCGAAACTCCTAAGAAATCTAAATGCTCTGACTGTGCAATATCAAATAGTCGTGAAGGTGCTGGATACATAGGTGCGCCATCAAATAAAACAATTGTTGCTCCACGCCCAAGTGCCATGAACAACCAGTTCCACATCATCCACCCGCAGGTTGTAAAGAAAAAGACCTTCTGGGCGGCTTCTATATCGAATTGATACAGCATTTCAGCGTTGGCTTTAAGCATTACTCCGGCCCCACTGTGAGTGATGCACTTTGGTTTTCCAGTTGTACCAGATGAAAAAAGAACAAAACCGGGGTGATCAAATGGAAGCGGCTCAAAATCCAAAGATGATCCCATAAATGGTGCGATCCATGCAGCAAATTGACTTATCTGAACTGTATGAATCAATGATGGAAGTAACTCTTGTATCTGCGCAATCTTTGACGTGCAGTCAAAAAGCTTTCCGTTGTATTGATAAGAATCTGCGGCCAGTAAAACTTTTGGTTCAATCTGACCGAAGCGATCTTGTACTGCTGCTGGCGCGAAATCAGGTGAAGCTGTTGAAACTGTGGCACCGATACTTAGCGCTCCTAGAGTGAAAATGATTGTCTCGGTTACATTGGGAACCCATGCAGCGACTCGATCACCCTTAACAACGCCTAATGCTTTTAGTGCAGCGGTTGTTGCGCCGACCTGCGCCCTTAACTGAGCCCATGTAATTTCAGTGCGAGTCCCATCTTCGAGAATCGAAATGATTGCAATTTCTTCATCGTTGCCTTTTGAGAGTAGATTCTCGGCGACGTTGAGCTTTGCGTCCTTAAAAAATCGGGCAGAAATGAAATCTTTGCCTGAGTCATAGAACTCTGAACCTTTATAACCAACAATCTGGCAATCATCCCAAGCCTTTGACCAGAATGCGCCAGGATTTTCAATACTCCAAGCATGGAGATCGTCATATGAGTTAAAACCTAATTCACGCTGCAATCCTGCAACTGCGGTTGCTTCAGGATTCGAGGGCTCCCATAACTTAGTGTTCACTGTGATTTCTTAGTTATAGCTCTAAGCCGAAGCTTGTAGTAAGCACCAGAGAGGCCACCAGGTGCAAACATAACAACAAAGATAAAGAGAAGGCCTAGGACGAATGCAGGCTCGGCTATCGGGCCACCGATCAACTTTGGAATAGTTTTAAAGAATTCTTGTTGAGTTAAATCCTGCATTCGAGTTGTGGCCACTGAGTAGATAATTCCACCTATCACTGCGCCCCATCGCGTGACTGCTCCACCCAAAACGACCATTAACAAGAGGCTAATAGTCACGCCTGCGTCGGCAAAGCGAGGTGCGGCGCTACCTGCAGCCAGCAACATCACGTCACCCAATAAAGCGGCAAGTGCGGCGCTAATGACAAAAGCCAGCAACTTAAAGCGCTGTGTATTTAGTCCTAGTACTTGTACGCGAAGCTCATTATCTCTAAGGGCGGCAAATACACGCCCAGCTGAACTCTCTGTCACCCACCAAATAACGGCATAAGTCAGTGCCATGGCAGCAAGGGCGGTCCAATAAATATATTTAGTATTTACAACGCTAATCCAGAACTGCGGAATTAAATTGGCGTTAAGTGCGATTCCATTTTCTCCGCCAGTTAAGTTGAAGAAGTTGCGCTCAAGAATCACATGGCCAGCTTCACCAAAGGCTAAGGTAACCATTGCAAAGGTTATTCCAGTTGTTCGCAGTGATGCCGCACCTACCAAAAGCGCCAACAGTGCACTTACCGCGATTGCGATAAGCGAGGCTAGCCACCAAGAAACAACCTCATGGTTAATCAAAATACAGGTCACATAAACACCAGTTGCAAAATAAAGTGCGTGACCAAATGAAAGCAGACCTGTGAAACCAAAGAGCAGGTCATACGTAAGCGCGAGCCCACCCCAGATAAATGCAACTGCCATGGTCTGTTGTAAGCCGGGCCTGCTCAATGGATTATCACCAAGTATTGGGGCAAGTGCCAACAGAGCCATAACGACTCCAAGCAGTGGTCGAGAATATTTCCAACGTAACATTAGGCACGCACCTTTCCTAATAAACCCTGCGGTCTAATAAGTAAGACAACGGCCAACAAAATTACTACAACGAAATCACCAAGTCCGGTTGCATAGTAATTTGCGAACTGTTTAATAATTCCAATTAACATGGCTGCCAAGAAGCTGCCGGGTACTGAACCCATTCCACCAATAACAACGACAATGAATCCGTAGATTAGATAGGAGCCGGCAATCAGGGGAGATACTCCATTGGAGTAGACCGAGACCAAAACTCCACCGACTCCAGCGGCAAAGCCACCTAAGAAGAAAACCGTGCTAAAAGCCTTGCGCACGTTGATTCCAAGGGCATCAACCATGTGTCGGTTTTCGACACCAGCACGGATAATCAAGCCAATGCGCGTGAACTTGAGAAGTGCCCAGTTACCGATCAATAAAAGAATGGCCGTAGAAATGTAGATAACACGATCAGCTGGAATCTGTGCCCCACCAATATCAATGGCAGTTAAAAACCACATAGGGGTTGGAAACATCCGAAGATCGTTACCAAACCAGCCACCCAAGACTGCGCCTACTACCAAAGAGACACCAACTGTAACTAAGGCCTGGTCAATATGTCGCTCGTATAGTCGAGTAATTAACAACTGCTCAATAAGCAGTGCAAATAACCCTGCGGCTAAGCCGCCGATAATCATGGCAAGGAGAAATTCGGGGATGGTGGTTTCAAAACCCATCTTGCTAGCAACCCAGAAACCAACAAAAGCACCAACGGTTAGAAAACTTCCGTGAGCAAAGTTGAGTACACCCATCAAACCGTAAATAAGCGAGAGACCTGAGGCTACTAGGAAATACAGTGCACCTAAACCAATGCCGGTGATTCCAATAAGAATAAACGTCTCCATTATTTATGACCTCCGCTGACACCTAGCATTTGATGCACCCATGCTGGGTCATTTAAGTTTTCAGGGCCGCCTTGAAAAACGACCCTTCCCTGATCCATGACGATCACATTTTCAGCGATTCGTTTGACCAGTGCAAGGTTTTGTTCTACAAGCAACATAGTTGTCTTATGAGCAACTTTAACCAAGGCATTTGCAACCTCAGTTACTAGCTTTGGCGCCAAACCCTTTGTGGGTTCATCAACTAAAAGAATCTCATTTTCATTTAACAACGCTCTTGCAATCGCAACCATTTGCTGCTGGCCACCCGACAATGATCCCGCCAGCTGCGCCGCACGTGTATCCAGTTCGGGAAAGAGCTCGAAAATATTCTTATAAGCATCGCCATTATTTTTGTTGCGCGATGCCAAAGTTAAGTTCTCTCGAACCGACAAAGTTGAGAAAATCTCGCGATCTTCGGGCACATAGGCCACTCCGGCTTGTGCAATCTTGTATGTCGGCGTTCCAAGTATCTGAAGTCCATCGAGTTCTATAGAGCCCGTGCCTTGATAAAGCCCCATGATACTTTTGAGCGTTGTGGATTTACCAACGCCATTGCGCCCCAGTAGCGCAGTTACCTTGTGCGCTGGTACGTCAAATGTCACACCATGCAAGATATGAGATTCGCCGATCTTTACATGCAGATTCTTAACGGTCAATGCACTCATAGCGCTTCACCGATATAGGCAGATTGCACAATTGGATTCTTAATTACATTTTGCGGCGTATCGCATACGAGTAACTCTCCATAGTTCAGAACTGCGATTCGATCGGCAAGCCCCAAAATGACTTCCATATGATGCTCAACAATTAACACTGTCTTTTTGTGCACAGTGGCCAGCGAGCGAATGATTTCTACTAGCTCTGGCACATTTTCGACACTCATACCGGCCATTGGTTCATCGAGCAAAACAATCTCAGACTTTGAAGCTAGAACGATTGCAATCTCTAAGCGGCGCTTGTCACCATGAGATAAGGCGCCGGCTCGATGCAGCGCATATGCAGAAAGGCCGACTTTTGCCAGTGCATCGTGGGCATGGCCGACAACGTCGGTGAATTTATAGGCGTTCCTAGTTAAGTTCATAGACTTACCATGTGCGGCTTGAGCTGCGATTCGAACATTTTCCAAACAGGTCAGATTTACAAAAACACTCGATGTTTGAAAAGTTCTTGCTATACCGGCTTTAGCGCGCTCATGTGGAAGCAAATCGGTGACATCTAGATCACCAATAAATATTTTCCCCCGAGATGGTTTACGGATTCCACTAAGAAGATTAAAAAATGAGGTTTTTCCTGCGCCATTTGGACCGATAATTCCAAGGGTTTCATTTGGTTTTACGGAGAGAGTTATTCCATCGAGAATCTTTGCGCCACCAATATCCAGTGACAGATCGGTGACGCTGAGCGCTGAAATCAATTTCCTAACCCCTTTAAATTCTTTTGGCCTAATATATAAAGAACCCCAGCGTATTTCTACACTGGGGTTCTTTAACTTATGTGGTGAGTATTACGCACCCACTGCAGAAATTGTCTTCTGCAATACAGGTACATAACCTGATTCAGTCTTAGTCAGACCAACAAGGAACATTGGCTGAATAAGAAGGTGTGAAGATGCGCTGATCTTCATCTGACCCTTAACGCCGAGCCATGTCAAGCCTTCAAGCTTGCTGATCATGGTGTCAACGTTCTGACTTGGATTTCCAGTAAGGGCTGCAACAATCATCTTGGCAGCATCTGCACCTGCAGAGGTAAACAGATCCTGAGACTTCTTGTTGGTAGTAAACCAAGTGGCCATATCTGTAGCTGCAGCTGACTTAGATACACCTGCAAAGTAACTGTTTGTCATGATTGCGCCGGTACCCTCAAATAGAGTTCCATAGATGTTGTATGTAGCTGCGCCAGCAAGACCAGTAATTGGCTTCTGAGTCTTGAATGCGCCTTGCACCTTAAGTGAAGTCAACATTGCACCAGCTGTAAGCGCATTTGACCAAGCAATAAAGATGTATGTTCCATTGGCATCAGCGGCCTTCTTTGCAAAAGGTGTGAAATCAGATGTTGATGTTGGAACCTTGATCTCTTCAAAGAGTGCGCCTTTAGGACCCATCAATGCACGAGCGGCGGCAATATTGCCAAGACCGAATGCATTATCTTCTACGAAGAGAACTACTTTCTTGCCAATGATTGGCTTAACACCAGCAAGTGGAGCTAAGTCCTGAGTTGATGAGTTACCTGAGCGGAATACATACTTATTCGCCGATGAAGTAACTAAGTCATTCTTAGCTGGACCCGAGATGTATAGAACCTTGTTCTGAGCAGCTAGAGGTCCAAGAGTTAGGGCAACTCCTGAGGAAGCTGTACCAACGATAATCTTGGTGCCGTTTCCGACCATATCTTTGAAAGTTGCAGTCGCTGATGCAGGATCAGCAGCATCATCTTTAGATGTGACAACTAGCTTTTGACCATCAACGCTCATCTTGCCGCGTGTGTAGTAATTCAAGCCCCATGCAAGTCCATCGTTATATGCAAGTCCATATGAACCCAATGGGCCAGATGTTGAAGTAATAACTCCGATTTTAATATCAGTTGCTGCCTGTGCAGGTGCCATGCTTGGCATAATTACGGCAGCTGCAAGAACAGCGATTCCCAAACGTGAAAGTGAGCGTTTGCTCATGTAGAGATCTCCTAATCAAATGGATAAGCCAATCGAGGGATGGGCTTCTTAGGGTCAAACCTAGGGCCTGGCCTATGTAACTGTGAAATCGCCAGATTGCTTTTAGATAACGATTTCTTACAGAGTGTGAATAGAAACACGAGGAAACTCCTCGTTAGCTTCGCTAAAAGAGTTGGTTTCACGTTCAGACAAGGGCAGACTTGGCCCATGTCCCTTCCAACACGTAAGACATCGGTGCAGGTCTCAGGCGGCCCACTTGCCGTTTTCCAGTATGGAGATGGCACGGGAACCCCAGTTCTTTTGATCCATGGTGTTACGTCATCAAACCGTGCTTTCCAAGTTTTTGCCGATGCACTAATTGCACGAGGTAAAGCGCCGTTTGCCGTTGATCTGCGCGGCCGTGGTGATTCAAATAATTTACCTGGTCCATTCGGAATGGCCAACCATGCACATGATATGGCGGCAGTAATTAAACACTTCGGATGGAATAAGCCAGATGTTATCGGTCATTCGATGGGCGGTTTTGTAACGGCAGCTCTTGTTGGTTTATATCCAGAGTTAGTTGGCAATGTTGTATTTGCCGACGGTGGAGTGCCACTACCAATGCCACCTGGAATGACGGTCGAGCAAATCATGCCTTTTGTTTTAGGACCTGCACTTGCGCGGCTTGCGATGGAGTTTGAAAGCAAAGAGGCTTACCGCGATTATTGGAAACCACAACCAGCATTTGCAAAAGGTTGGTCAGCGGTCATGGATGAATATATTGATTACGACCTTCGCGGAGACGCACCGCATTTGAAGCCATCAACTAATCCGAAGGCCGTTGAAGAAGACTCGCACGATTTGTTTGGTGATGACTTGATTACGCGCTCGCTGCAAGGTTTAACTAAGCAGTCTTTATTTATTAAGGCCGAACGCGGTTTGCAAAATGAAGAAAATGGTCTGTATCCCATGGCGGTTCTAGACTTAGTTCTGCCGATGTACCCGCAGTTAAAGTTAGAGTTCTTGGCAGATTGCAACCACTACGACATGTTTATTGAGGCTGGCGGAGCAGAAAAAGTTGCACAGATAATTTATGGAGATCGCACATGAGTCTAAAAGGTAAGCGCGCATTCATCACTGGTTCATTTCAGGGCATAGGTCTTGGAATCGCTACCGCCCTTGCTGCAGAGGGTGCGGACATCGTCTTGCATGGTTTAGCCGATGCCGAAAGAATTGCAAAGGCTGAAGCAGCAGTTAAAGCTGCAGGTGCGGGTAAAGTCGAATCTCATGTATCTGAACTTCGTGATGTGGCGGCAACAGAGGCTTTAATAGCAACTATTTTGGCCACAGGTCCAGTAGACATCTTGTGCAATAACGCAGGCATTCAATTCACTGCGCCTATTGCCGAAATGCCACGCGAAAAATGGGACGACATCATCGCAATTAACTTAACGTCCTACTTCGACACTATGCGATTGTTATTACCCCAGATGAAAGAACGCGGATACGGTCGAGTAATAAATACAGCTTCGGTTCATGGTTTAGTTGCATCAATTGCAAAGTCACCTTACATATCGGCAAAGCACGGAGTCATTGGCTTAACTAAAACCGCAGCACTTGATTATGCCGCCAGCGGCACCCGTGAATCTGGGGGAGTGACCGTTAATGCGATCTGTCCTGGTTGGGTTGAAACAGCATTAATTGAGCCACAGATTCAAGCACGCGTTGATTTATTTAACGGAGATCGCGCTGCAGGTATCGCTGATCTGCTTTCGGAAAAACAACCTTCGCAGAGAATGTCTACCCCTGAAGAGATTGGTGCTGTGGCAGTCTTTTTATGCTCAGCAGCTGCACACAACATCACGGGTGTTTCTATTCCCGTTGATGGAGGCTGGACTGCTCAGTAAAATCTCGAATTACGGCGCTACTTATAATTAGCTCATTAATATTTATAAGTACTAGAGCGGCAAAAACCTTTTAAGTTATTCCGACACGAGCAGAACAAGTTACAGCGGTTCACGCACAATATGAACGTTTATATGATGTTCAATCCGCACGCTTGATGGTTAACAAAGCCAAGGTTGCAAATGATGCCAGCATGCTTGGCTCTTTTAAGTTTGTACTTGCAGATTTCAATGGAGTTCGGGCATTTCTTACAGAAATCGATTCGTATTCATTCTTCTAGCCTCTCAATTACGAGAAATCGGAAGTAATCCGCCTTGTTCTGCCTGCTGAACAGCGTGTGTGACGCAGCAGACAAGTGATTTTTTTCTGTACCGCTTAGTAGCACTTTACTGTTGTTTACGAGCAACGGAGAGAATCAATGGTGATTCAAGGTGTAAAGCACTCTGGGCTTTCTGCATGGATTAAAGAAGTTGCAGAACTAACCGAACCTAACAATATTCATGTGTGTGATGGCTCTGATGAAGAGTGGACCCGCATTACCGATGGACTAGTAAATGCCGGAACATTAGTTCGACTTAAGAAGAAACCTAACTCTTTCTGGTGCGCATCTGATCCAACCGATGTTGCACGTGTTGAAGATCGAACATTTATCTGCTCAGTAAATGAATCTGATGCGGGGCCAACTAATAACTGGATGGCACCTGCTGAGATGAAAAATATTATGACTGATCTTTATAAGGGATCGATGCATGGTCGCACGATGTATGTCATTCCATTCTGCATGGGGCCACTTGATTCCGTACATCCAATGTTTGGCGTACAAATCACAGATAGCGCCTATGTTGTTGCCTCAATGCGAATCATGGCGCGCATGGGTACCGAGGCGCTAAGTGCGCTAGGTAGTGATCACCACTTTGTGAAGGCGCTACATTCTGTTGGCGCACCACTTGCTGAAGGTGTAAAAGATGCAGCCTGGCCATGTAATGAGACTAAATACATCGTGCAGTTTCCAGAAGAGCGCAGCATTTGGTCTTATGGCTCTGGATATGGCGGCAATGCATTGCTCGGAAAGAAGTGTTATTCACTTCGAATCGCATCGGTTATGGGTCGCGATGAAGGCTGGCTTGCAGAACACATGCTGATTCTTAAACTTACACCGCCTAATGGAAATGTGCATTACGTTGCCGCTGCTTTTCCATCGGCCTGTGGCAAAACTAATCTTGCCATGTTGGATCCAACTATTAACGGGTGGAAAGTTGAAACCCTTGGCGATGACATTGCCTGGATGCGTTTTGGTGATGATGGCCGTTTGTATGCAACTAACCCTGAATTCGGTTTCTTCGGTGTAGCACCTGGCACCGGGTGGCAGACAAATGCCAACGCTATGCGCACTATTGAAAAAGGAAACTCAATTTTTACTAACGTTGCACTGACTGATGATGGTGACATCTGGTGGGAAGGTATGACAGATGTACCACCGGCTCATTTAACCGATTGGAAAGGCCAAAGCTGGACTCCAGATAATGGCGAACTTTCATCCCATGCCAACTCACGTTTTTGTACACCAGCTGCGCAGTGTCCAATCATTGCTCCAGAGTGGCAAAGCCCAACGGGAGTCCCTATCTCTGCAATTTTTTTAGGCGGCCGCCGTAAAACAACGATTCCCTTGGTTGTTCAATCTCGCGATTGGAACCACGGTGTATTTATGGGTGCAACGCTTTCATCTGAAACCACTGCCGCAGCAACAGGTCAAGTGGGCGTTGTTCGTAGGGATCCATTTGCGATGCTTCCCTTTATTGGTTATCACGTTGGCGACTACATAAATCATTGGATAGAGATTGGTAAGAAGAGTTCACCTGAAAAACTGCCAAAAATTTTCTACGTTAACTGGTTCCGTCGAGGCGAAGGTGGCAAGTTCTTGTGGCCCGGATACGGTGAAAATAGTCGCATTCTTAAATGGGCGATAGAAAGAATTGAAGGCAGTGCAGATGCAGTTGAAACCCCACTGGGTTATGCACCTAGTCCTGGCGCAATTGATGTTGAAGGCTTAGACGTTTCCGCCGCTGATATGCAAGCCGCACTGCACGTTGATATGGCCGAATGGAACAGCGAACTTCCGTTGATCGATGACTGGTTTACAACCATTGGCCCAAAACTACCCATCGAAATGAGCATGGAGCTAGAAAAGCTGCGGGCCAAACTCATTAGTTCGCACTAGCTTCTTGGGCCTATTCACAAAAACATCCGATAGGACTACATTATCGAAACGCAAGATTAGTAAGTATTCATTACATAAGGGGAGAGACATGAATAAAGATCGTGAAGAAATTACAAGATTGATTAATCTTTATATTGATGGAGCTGGTAAGGGCGATGCAGCTAAATTGAACGAAGCTTTTCACGCCAATGCACGTTGGTTTGGCACAATGGGCGGCACGGACTATGACTTAGATAAAGAAGGCTTTGTAGGCCTGATGGTTGGATCTCCAGGAGATGCAGGCCAATTAACTGCACAGATTACCGACATTCAAATTGATAAGACTGTTGCAGTAGCAACTGTGAAAGAAGAAGGATTTTGGGGAACTCTCTCATTTACTGACTATTTCACACTGTCGATCCTTGAAGGTCGTTGGCAGATTACGTGCAAAGTATTTGCACACACAGGCGGAGAGCACGCATAAGACCGCACTAAGAAATTCAATTAGAGGGCTGTCAGGGGTTCGAATACCGGACCCGGTGACAGTTTCA
>QYPG01000051.1 GCA_007279945.1 Streptomycetaceae bacterium
AATGAAACGAGCGAACTTGACGATTAAGTTACGTGCACATGTAACTAAAGTTTTATTTGAGGGCACAACTGCAAGCGGTGTAGAAGTAGTGATTAAAGGTAAGAAGCATGTTTTTACCTCGCGGGAAGTCATTTTGTGTGGAGGAGCAATCAATACCCCTCAAATACTGCAACTCTCAGGTATTGGAAATGAAAAAGATTTAGCACCACTAGGTATCAAGATGATTCACCATTTACCGGGAGTCGGGGCTAACTTACAAGATCACCTTGAAGTCTATGTTCAGTACAAATGTAAGTTGCCAGTAACCCAACAACCCATTACTCAGTTTTGGCGCCGCCCATTTATCGGCGCAGCATGGCTCTTCTTTCGCAAAGGGCCAGGTGCAACAAATCAATTTGAGGCAGGGGGCTTTACGCGCAGCAATAATGATGTTGCCTACCCCAACTTAATGTTCCACTTTCTGCCGCTAGCAATTCGTTATGACGGCACGGGAGATACACGCGGACATGGCTATCAAGTCCACGTAGGTCCTATGTATTCAGATGCACGTGGTTGGCTCAAAATTAAGAGCGGTGATCCATTGGAAAAGCCTGCGATTCAGTTCAATTACTTGTCCACAGACCAAGACCGTCGTGAATGGGTTGAGGCCGTTAAGACTGCGCGAAATATTCTGACTCAGCCTGCCATGAATGATTTCAACGCAGGGGAGTCATCTCCTGGTGCATCGGTTGCAACCGATGCTGAGATATTGGAGTGGGTTCGCAAAGATGCTGAGACCGCTTTGCATCCCTCATGTACCGCCAAGATGGGTACCGATGAGATGTCGGTTGTCGATCCACAGACCATGAAAGTTCATGGAGTAAACGGTTTGCGCGTATGTGATGCATCAGTATTTCCCTATGTGACCAACGGCAATATTTATGCGCCGGTCATGATGGTGGCAGAAAAAGCTGCGGATTTAATTTTAGGAAGAGTACCCCTGCCTGCAGAAAGTATCGAGTTCTATCGCCATGCCAAGTAACGAACTAGCACCGTCAGCAATTGCAAAAGTAAAAGTACAAAAAACCGATTCGGATACATCGACATCGGACTCAGTAGTTGTAGAAGAACCACTCGAGATTCGTATTAAACGAGGTGGGAAAGATGAGCAACTTGGAATAACGATGCGTACCCCTGGAAATGATTTAGAGCTAGCTGCAGGATTTTTGTGGGGTGAAGGTTTTCTTAAAACACCTAGTGAATTAATTGAGGTCAAGGTGTGCGGAGATAGAGAACTCTCTGCTCGCCAACGTGCCAACGTAGTTATTGCCGAAGTAACTGAAAGCTCTTCAGAGTCCGTGCGAATTTTAGAGCGCCGATTTACAATAACTGCAGCTTGCGGCGTGTGCGGATCTACCAACATTGCTGATTTACATAAGCGTGGAGTAACTAAGGTTTCACACACCACACATACGGTTCAAGAACTTGCCGCGATGGTTGCCTTGCTAGATGGCCGCCAACGTATCTTTGAGAAGACCGGCGGTCTTCACGCAGCGGCTCTGGTTAATCCCGAAGGTGTCGCAGTGTGGGTTCGCGAAGATGTTGGCCGCCATAATGCAGTCGATAAAGTAATTGGGGCAGGGCTTATGGCTGGCTCAATTCCAATGGCTAACTGGACGTTGTTAGTCTCAGGCCGCATTGGCTATGAACTAGTACAGAAAGCTATCTGCGCAGGAGTTTCAGCCATCGTTGGGGTAAGCGCACCATCATCACTAGCTGTTGATTTAGCCTCCGAGTTTGGTTTAACTCTCTTAGCCTTTGCGCGCGGTGGCGTAGCAAAGCATTACCTACCAAACCTTGGCATGTCCGAAAGCCAGGTATGAGATGAGCGCATTTAATTATCCACTTGATCCACTGAGTCATGCCGAACAAGAGTTAATCGTTGCGCATGCGCGCGCGGTATGGAAACTTGAAGAACATCACTTATTTTCAATGCTTCAACTACACGAACCAACTAAAGCGCAGTTAGCTTCGGGAACAAAGCTCGATCGCACTGCACGTGTAACTATTTGGGATCGCAAAAAAGGGATTGTCACTGAAGGTTTAATCACTACAGATGGTGTCGCTAAAGAGTATAAAGAGATCCCTGGGGCTAAATCGCCAGTCAGTGTTATTGAATCTGCGATTGCCCTTGCAGTAGTTCAAAAAGATAAGTCAGTTATTGAGGCACTTGCTCGTCGCGGTATTAACGACATAAGCACTGTGCATATGGAGACGTGGCCAATCGGAGCTCAGATACCTAAACATTTAGATGATGGCCGCCGACTTATCTGGACACCGATGTGGCATCAACCAACACCGGATGCAAACTTTTACGCACACCCCATTAATGGCCTGCATGCAATTGTTGATATCGACGCCGAAGAAGTTGTAGGCCTTGAGGACAATGCTGATGTTCCTATTCCACAGACCCCGGGGCCTTATCGAGAATCTCAGACTGGTGCGAATATAAAACTCAAAGAGTTAATGATTCATCAGCCTGACGGTGCTTCCTTTGAAGTTAAGGGCTGGAATATTAAATGGGAACGATGGTCATTTCGTATCGGTTTTGACCAGCGAGAAGGCTTAGTCATTCATGACGTACATTTCAACGATGAGGGCACTGCGCGAAAGATCGCACATCGCTTATCAATCGCTGAGTTAGTTATTCCTTACGGTGATCCAGCACAAGGGGCATATCGCAAAAACGCCTTCGATACAGGCGAATTCGGCTTGGGTAACTTCACGAATTCACTGACATTAGGCTGTGATTGCCTAGGTGAGATTGTTTATCTCGATGTAGCCGTTACTGAAGGCGATGGCCGAGTCAGAACAATTAAGAATGCAATCTGTATGCATGAAGAAGACTTTGGAATTCTGTGGAAGCACGTTGATGTAGATGGGCATACCGAAGTTCGTCGTGGCCGTAGATTTGTGGCTTCATCAATTGTTACGGTCAATAACTATGAATATGGATATTTCTGGTACTTCTACCAAGATGGCTCCATTGAATTTGAAGCTAAGTTAACTGGAATTGTTCTCACCTTGGCCGATACGCCAGGTAAAACCCATCCATCTGCAACTGAGATAGAGCCTGGTCTGTGGGCGCCCTATCACCAACATATTTTGTGCGCACGTATGGATATGGATATCGATGGCAGTAATAACAGTGTTGTTGAAGTCGAGTCATTTGCCCATCCAATTGGTGAGAAGAATCCTTACGGGGGAGCATATGAAACTCGTGAAACTATATTAACTAGTGAGAAAAAAGCTCAACGTTTAATCGATCCAATGAAGAGTCGATTCTGGAAGATTATTAATCCACAACGTAAGAATCACGTAGGCCATAGCGTGGGTTACAAATTAATTCCAGGACATACTACTTTTCCTTTAGCCCATGAAGAGTCAGTTCTTGGTAAGCGCGCAGGATTTATGTACAAGCACCTATGGGTTACGCCTAATACTGAAAGCGAGCGTTACCCAGCAGGTGATTATCCATTCCAGCATAAAGGCGGTGCTGGTCTGCCAGAATGGACTCAGGGCGATCGCTCAACTGAAAATACTGATCTAGTGCTTTGGCATGTCTTTGGAACTAATCACATTCCTCGCACGGAAGATTGGCCAGTCATGCCAGTTGAGCGCACGGGCTTTCATTTAAAGCCTTCAGGATTTTTCAGACGCAGTCCGGCTATGGATGTTGCAGCATCAGAGACGGTAGAGAGCAGTTGCGATTGTTAAAAGTACGGGCATATTTAAAGGCCGCGCACTTTGGCCCGACAATGCTAATTACTGCAATCTCCTTTTTTCTAGCGCTCCGCCTATGGTGGGAAGGCCCAGCATATGTAATCGCATTCACTGTTTTCTTAGGCCAGATCTTAATTGGCTGGAGCAACGATATTTATGATTATCAGGATGACTTAAAACATAATCGCACTAATAAGCCCTTGGTTGCCGGCAGTATTTCAGTGCAGAAACTTCGTACAGCGACATTTATTCTCTTACCCATAGCAGTAATTGCTAATCTAATTGGACCTCTTGGCCTACAAGGCGGAGCAGTGTATTTACTTGGAGTTGGTTGCGGGATCGCCTACAACTTCTACTTTAAGTTTTCACCATTATCGCCACTACCTTATGCAGTTGCGTGCGCAGCACTTCCCGCATCAATTTTCTATGCAACAGATCGCACGCCACAATTGTCGGTGTTAGCTATTGGATCATTGCTCGGGGTGGCCTTTCACTTTGCAAATGTCTTGAAAGATTTAAGTCAAGATCGAGAAAGCAATATAGGAGGAATGCCCCAGCGAGTTGGCAAGAAGTGGGCATCAATCATTGCTTTAGTTCTAATAATCATCTCTGTATTAGTTTTTAATAAAGAACAAGTTAGTCAAAGCTTAACTTCACTTGAAGGAGTAGATACCGAACTGTCATCGATCTTCACTGTTGGCGGAGATCGCCCTACTTTTGTAACCTTGCCGGCAGGGTATTCACCCGATAGGCCGGCCCCACTTTTAATTGATCTACATGGCTATATGAGCACAAGTTTGGCTCATCAGCGATTTGCCATGATGGATTCGGCGGCACAAAAGCGGGGAGTAATCTATGTTGCTCCCGATGGTCTGAGAGATTCGCAGGGCTATCAATTCTGGAATGCATCTAAGGCCTGCTGTAATTTCAATAATAATCCCGTTAATGACGCAGCTTTTATTCAATCACTCGTTGATGAAATATCTAGCAAAGTGGCGGTTGACCCTAAACGTATCTATGTGTTCGGCCATTCCAACGGGCACTTCATGACGTATAAATTTGCTTGTACATATCCTCAGACGGTTGCTGCCATCGCAGGACTTGCGGGTGCAATGGATGTTGATCCTCAATCCTGTGCCGCTAGATCGCCAGTAAGCGTCTTACATATCCATGGAACCAACGATGAAGTAATCACTTATACGGGTGGCTCAATCTTTTCTAACTTCTATACAAGTTCCAAACAGAGTGTTCAACGCTGGGAAGTAATTGATAAGTGTTCAACCACTGCAGAAACAGGTAAGGCATTTGATTTAGTAGCAAATCTTGAAGGATCAGAGACGATTCCTCTGATTTATTCCTGTCCTCAGTCAAGCGTTGAGTTATGGACAATAAATGGGGGAGCCCATGGGCCGGCGTTAGATTCAAGTTTTGGCTTTAAGGTAATGGATTGGTTGCTTGCCCACCCTAAGAAGTAACGGTCAACTGAATTTCAAATACATCGTTTCCATGTGTTACATGCAGGGTAGTAGTACCTACTTTTAGAGGTTTCACTGCTGGGTTAGTCGTATAACTACCTTGATCACCGCCAGGTATAAATTCGGCGATATCCATATCTCTCACAATGACGCTCCACTTGTCGGGATCGGCGACGGTGAAGACAACAGAGTTACCAAGTTTTACCGATACTTGGGCAGTAGTTGCTGGGTCGATCATTACAGGTGGCAAAGCTTGAGAAGTTTTACCACTTGCAGTGACTGACTTAAGAGACTTTGCGACCGTTAATAACTGCGCATATGTAAACCCACCGATAGCCTGTACCTGAATCTCCGTACGTTTCAAGTTCTTAGCCGCTTTATTAGTAAAGATTAAGTAGCCACCAACGCGAGCAATATCTGCAGTAGCGCATTTTTTGAACGCTGCTGCATTCATGGGGTCGCAATACACATACAGTTTTGCGCTCACGCCGTTAATTGGCAGTGTTTTTAGGTACTTAGACAAACCGGGGTCAGAGCATTTAACCCCAGCCATGGTTTGCATAATCTCTAAATAACGTTTCGTGCCACCATATTTTGCATAAATCCACTGCTCACTGCCCATTCCGCACGAGATCATTTGAAATTTATTTAGGCCTAAACCCAGGGTATTGCTTGGCTTGTAGACCGTATACGTGAGTCCAGTCTGAGCATCAGAGAATTTATCACCCGAGCCCATTGCGATTGCCGTCAACGGAGAAAGAAATAGTGCACAGAGGGCTGCAGCAATGGCTTTTCTCATTCCCTCATCATAACTGAGCCGCACAGATAGGTAGACTTCATACATCATGGGCGCAATCAAGGGTGGGTTTAAAAGGGTGATCACGCTCTTTTCTGCCCGCCGAGCATGGGTCCGACAAATTGCAGTGGCCGGCTTAGCTGGAGCTACAGCTTGGGAAGTTGGTAATTTACTTGTAATCAAAGGCGGCATAGTTGCAGCAATTGTTTGCACACTCAGTATTCGAATCTCATTACACAAGTCATTGCGCGAAGGCTTTGGTCAAATTGTGGGTACTGCCATTGGCGCAACGGTCGCCCTGACTGCGGTAACGTTATTTGATTTTGGATTTATTTCGGTTGGCATCACGATTATTATGTGCGCAGTTGTAGCACGGGCTCTGCATTTGGGCGAAGTGGCATCTATCAATGTTCCGGTAACAGCATTAATTGTTATTGGTCCGGGGCTATCTGAGAGCACGGCATTACGAAGATTGTCGTCAACACTTATAGGTGCAGGAGTCGCAATCTTCTTCTCATATTTTTCTCACCACAAAACGCCAGTTGGTCGCTCACTTGATCAGATTAAAAGAGTGAGCGTTAAGGCTGCGGCATTGCTTGCAACAATGTCTGAAGGTGTTGCCACGGGGTATACGCAAAAAGAAGCTGGAAACTGGCTAGCTAAGGCACGACTTCTTAATGAGGAAATTCCAATTATCCGTGCGCAATCTGTTGAAGCCCGTGGACATGCGCGCTGGTTTCCAACGGCTCGAAAAGATGAGGCCGAAGAGATTTACATACAAGGTATTGCACTAGAACATACAGTTGTAGAAATTCGAACAATCGCGCGAACGTTATTTGATTCAGCAGTTAGCGGAGGAATTGCCGATTCCACACAAAAAGCAATCGCCGTTGCCTTATCTGCAGCTAGCTATGCAATCTCATCTAAGTTTGAAGTCGTTGGTCCAAGTTCGGATGATTCGCATCAAAGCGCTACTACTGATGCGCGTGAGGCCAGCTCGGCATTAGCTGAAACTTTAATGGGCGATGCTAAAGATGCCGATCAAACACAAATTGTGCGCGGGATTTCGATGGCGGCAAATATCGAACTTATCGCTGATTCGCTAGATCAGAATTCACCGGCTTTGCGTGAAGTAATGACACCTGATGAACCGGCTGAGGCTAAGGTCTTACGCATCTCGGTGCGTGCACAGATTCAGCAGATAGCCGAAAGAATCAAAGTAGGTGTCCAAAAAATATTTAGAAAATAAAGCAATATACCTAGGCTAACCTTGGCCCATGGAGTTCGAACGCTCAGCCTTTGATTCGATCGCCGATTTACGTGCAGGCTCTGTTACTGCTGCAACGCTAGCTGACTTAGCACTCGATCGTATTGAAGAGATTGATGCAACCGGATATGAACTGAACTCAGTTCTGGCCCTTGCACCCAAACTTGCTGCAGCAGATTTTGATTCAGCGTCACCACTTGCGGGCCTACCAATTTTAATTAAAGATAACATCGAAGCCCTTGGCCTTCCCGGAACCGCTGGATCCACTGCACTTCTTGATCACCCGGTCACCGCAGATAGCCAACTTGTAAAACGTCTTCGCGCAGCTGGCGCAAATATTATTGGCGCAACAAATCTTTCGGAGTGGGCAAATATACGTTCGACATCATCAACAAGTGGATGGTCAGCCGTTGGAGGATTAACCGCAAATCCTTGGATTCACGCACATAGTGCAGGTGGTTCATCGTCGGGTTCTGGTGCTGCAGTAGCTGCAGGTCTTATCACTCTTGCCGTCGGTACTGAAACCGATGGATCAATTATCTGTCCAGCATCACTGAATGGTTGTGTAGGAATTAAACCCACAGTGGGAAGTGTTCCGACGCAAGGTATTGTTCCTATTAGCGCCAATCAAGACTCACCTGGACCAATGGCTAGATCAGTTAAAGATGCGGCGTTGTTATTAGAAATCATGAGCGCAACAACTGGTTTAGTAGAGGCAACGTCAGACACACGTACATTGCGAATCGGTGTTGTTCGGTCATGGCTTACTGGCCATGGTGCAACTGATGCATTATTTGATGCAGCACTTACAAAGATTGCAAAAGCAGGCGCCACGCTTGTAGAAATAAAGCTAAAAGCTCCCGATGACAATACCGGCACTGATGAATATGAAGTCTTATTGCATGAGCTATTCGATGATATGGGTGGCTATTTGGCAGTACGCGCGGATACATCCCTTAAGTCACTCGCTGATGTGGTTTCTTACAATTTCGCCCATAAAGATAATGAGATGAAGTACTTTGCCCAAGAGCTATTCGATAAGGCGCTAACTTTGGGTGGACGCAACAGCGCCTATCAAAGCAAGCGTGCACGCAATCTGACGTGGGCACAAAATACTTTAGCTAAAGGTATCTCCGATGTTGATGTCTTGATTGGTGCTACATATTCACCAGCGTGGCTTAGCACTTTGGGTAAGGGCGATGCCTACGGTGATAACAGTTGGATCACAATGGCACCAGCAATTAGCGGTGCACCTATTGGCACAGTTCCTATGGGAATCGTAGATGGCTTGCCGGTTGGATTGGGCGTAGTTGCACGATCAGGTGATGAGTTGCGATTAGTCACGGCACTTGCACACATTGAACGCGCACTAGATCTCGGCGTACTTCAACCTACATTTAAAAAGTAATCGCACCGCACTCAAACTTTATTTCACTGAATACAAAAGCCCCACAGAGATTATTCTGCGGGGCTTTTGTCTGTAACTCTTGGAATTGCCAGCCTTCTGACTGAAGTAAATAAAGAATATCAGTGGAAAAGTAATCCACAGGCACGAGTAACACGATGAGTTCTATATCAACGTTTTCATATCTTTACCCCGTGTACCGCTGTAGCTCAGCGGATAGAGCAACCTTTTGACTGAAGGGATGGTCGTGGGTTCGATCCCCGCCAGCGGTGCACACCATAAGTAGCCCTTCAGTTAGTCGCGTGGGGCTACT
>QYPG01000049.1 GCA_007279945.1 Streptomycetaceae bacterium
ATCGCAACATCGAGATCAGTTAGAGGGTGATGTTGTATTTATGTTTCAACCTGGCGAAGAGGGTCAAGATGGCGCGGCCCACATGATTGCCGAGGGGGTTTTGGATGCTGCCGGGGTTCGAGTGTCATCGGCATATGGAATACATGTCTCCTCTGCGGCAGAACCGCGTAATGTATTTTCAACGAAACCGGGAACAATGATGGCTTCGGCCGACGAGCTGCATGTAACGGTGCGTGGTGTTGGCGGCCATGGTTCGATGCCTCACTTTGGTAAGGATCCAATTGTTGTGGCTGCGAAAATGGTCGGAGATTTACAGACACTTGTGACGAGAAATTTCGATATCTTTGATCCAATTGTTGTGACCGTTGGATATTTTCATGCTGGAACTAAAGCAAATATTATTCCGAGTGAAGCAAAATTCGAGGTAACAATTAGAGCATTTTCACTTATCGCTCGAGAAAAGATTCTTCGTGAAGCAAAGTTACTGTGCGAAAAAATTGGTGAAGCTTTTGGCCTAGAAGTTGACGCAGTTGTCATGGGGCAGTACCCAGTAACGATTAATAATGCCGAGCATGCCCAGTTTGCTGCTACTACCGCCATTGAACTATTTGGCGCAGAATCCTACGCGGCAATGGATTTTCCCATAGCCGGTGCTGAAGACTTCTCCAGAGTTCTACTTGAAGTTCCAGGAAGTTACATGTTTCTGGGAGCTTGCACGAGCGATGATTACGTAACTGCGGCAAATAACCATAGTGCTCTTGCCACTTTTGACGATAGCGTTTTAAGTAGAGGCGTAGAAATGCATGCCGAGCTTGCCATAAGGGCGCTTCGCCGAAGCTAGTGGTTGAAAGTGCAGGATCGGCGTCGGGTTAAAAGACGAAAATGAGAGGCAACCTTGTAGCAAGTCTTTGGCTTTTGTACCTTAGAACTGGCCAAAGTTAGTATCATCGCATCTAGTTTCAGGTCTCTAACGCTCAAGCGTAACCGGAGGTTCGATGGACGGTTTTGATTCTGTTGTTCAACTGCTTGATAGCACCGGTTCCCCCGTCATTGATTCTCATTACTCATCAGCGCTAGATAATTCTTCATTGCTCGCGCTTTATCGAGATATGGTCTTAGTTCGAAAACTCGATGAGCAGGCCACGGCTCTGCAAAGACAGGGTGAACTTGGTCTTTGGGCGCCTCTGATTGGACAAGAGGCTGCGCAAATTGGATCGGGTCGGGCGCTTGCGCAGCGAGATTATGCATTCGCCACATATCGCGAGCATGGTGTTGCATGGTGTCGTGGAATTGATCCAGTTGACATGCTTCGTTTTTGGCGCGGGACTATGCATCAGGCTTGGGATGCGAACCTTCACCGTCTATATGGCTATCAAGTAATTATTGGCGCTCATGCGCTTCATGCAACTGGGTATGCAATGGGTGCTTATCTCTCTGGTCGATCGGGTACGGGCAATAGTGAAACCGATCAGGCTGTCGTTGCATATTTTGGCGATGGCGCGATGAGTGAGGGCGATGTTAATGAGTCATTTGTTTTCGCTGCTACGTATCAGGCGCCGATAGTTTTTTTCTGTCAAAACAATCAGTGGGCGATTTCTGAACCTACAAAACGTCAAAGCCGAATCCCGCTTGTACAACGTGCGGAGGGTTTTGGCCTTCGAGGTATTCGCGTCGATGGAAATGATGTAATCGCCTGTCATGCTGTCACAGCCGAGGCACTGGATCGAGCTCGCAGCGGTGGCGGTCCTACTTTGATTGAGGCCGTTACTTATCGAATGGGCGCACATACAACGTCGGATGATCCTACAAAATACCGAGATGGCAGTGATGATGAACTTTGGCGAAGCCGAGATCCAATCGATCGGTTGAGAATATATCTGCGCGCAAATGAAGTACTTAATGACACATTTCAAAGTGATTTAGATGCTGAGGCGACATCTCTTGCCGAACGAATGCGGATAGGTTGCCGCGAACTTCCCGACCCGGACCCACTTTCCATGTTCGAGAATGTTTATTGCGCACCTGATGCCCGTCTAGACGAGCAACGCAGCGAGTTAAAGAGCATCCTTGCGAAAATGGGTGATTAATGCAATGGAACAGTTAACGATTGTCTCAGCCATAAATAAAGGTTTGCGACGTGCGATGGCGGCAGACTCCAAAGTCCTTCTCATGGGTGAGGACATCGGCAAACTTGGCGGAGTTTTTCGAGTAACAGAAGGTTTACAAAAAGAGTTTAGCGATGAACGGGTTATCGATTCGCCTTTAGCTGAGTCTGGCATTGTTGGAACTGCCATTGGCCTTGCTCTCAATGGTTTTCGCCCAGTAGTTGAAATTCAATTCGATGGCTTTGTCTATCCAGCTTTTGATCAAATTGTTTCGCAGATGGCCAGGATGCGCTATCGCTCTCGCGGGGCGTTGAGTTTGCCAATCACGATGCGAATCCCTTTTGGCGGGGGAATTGGCTCCGTTGAACACCACAGTGAATCTCCCGAGGCCTATTTTTCTGCAACTCCAGGGCTACGAGTTATTTCAGCCGCGGACTCGCATGATGCTTATTGGATGATTCAACAGGCCATCTTTAGCGATGATCCCGTCATTTTTCTTGAACCAAAGCGCAGATATTGGCAGAAGGGCGACGTTGATACCGATGCAGATTTATCGTCGGCAATGCCGATGTTTAGTGCAAAAGTTTTAACTGATGGCTCAGATTGCACATTGATAAGTTATGGTCCAACGGTAGTTACAGCTTTGCAAGCAGCCAAGTTCGCGCAAGAGGATGGCGTCGGAATAGAGGTAATTGATATGCGATCGTTGAGTCCAATTGACATGCACACAATCGCTACATCGGTACGTAAAACTGGCCGCGTTATCGTGGTTCATGAAGCACCTGGAAGTGGTGGCCTTGGAGCTGAAATCGGACAACGGATTATGGAAACGTGCTTTACGGATCTAAAGGCGCCGGTACTAAGAGTCACGGGGTACGACACCCCTTATCCAGCAAGTCGGATTGAGGAACATTATCTACCAGATGCTGATCGCATTTTAGATGCCCTAGAGAAAGTTATGAGTTATTAATATGACGGATGCAGAAGCCACAATATTTGATTTTCTCCTTCCCGATGTTGGAGAGGGGTTGGATGAGGCAGAGATAGTCCAATGGATGGTGAAAGTCGGCCAAACAATTGATGTCAATCAGCCAATGGTGGAGATCGAGACCGCGAAAGCTTTGGTTGAACTCCCGAGTCCATATGCCGGCACGATCCTTGAACTTCTAGTACCAATGGGGGAGATGGTCTCAGTTGGCAACCCAATTATCCGTATTCAATTAAGTGAACCCTCTGCAATCGATGTAAAAAACGCAGCTGCCAAAACTGAGCGAAAAGAAATTCTCGTTGGTTCCGGTCCAATCAGCGAGGAGAGCACAACTCGCCGTAGGGAGCCACGCAATTACGGAACATCAACACCTGCGAATACATCTCTTAGCGATAATAAACCAACGCAGGATTCCAGAGTTACTCGAACCGCAATCCGTGGAGTACGTAAAGCAATGGCAGATGCCATGGTCACGAGCGCCTTCAGCGCCCCTCACGTGAGCGAATTTATTACGGTTGATGTCACTGCATCTATGACACTTCTTGAGAAAATGCGCATGGATCCGGAGTTTGCTGATATTAAATTATCTCCATTGACACTTCTTGCCCGCGCGATTGCAATAGCTTTCCCGCAAACTCCTGAGGTGAATAGCTCTTGGGACGGCGTAGCCCATGAAATTGTCACTAAACACTATTTGAATCTTGGAATTGCAACTGCAACAGATCGCGGACTTTTAGTTCCAAATATTAAGGATGCTCACGAACTAACTGTTAAAGAGTTAGCTATTGCGATTGCTAATCTTGTGGATGTGACCCGCGATGGCCGCGCAGAGCCGCAGCAGCTAACTGGCGGAACACTTTCGATAACTAACATTGGAATTTTCGGCATTGATACCGGAACCCCAATTTTGCCGCCTGGAGAGGCGGTCATCGTTGCTCTTGGTGCGGTGAGTGATCGTCCATGGGTTGTGAACGGAGAAATCACTATTCGGGCAGTAACTACAATCTCACTCTCCTTTGATCACCGATTAGTTGACGGTGCTCAGGGTTCGAAGTTCCTGTCTCGAATTGCACAAATATTGCACGATGGCGATAACTCAGAGTTAATGGCCATTAGCTAAAAAAGTTTTAGCGCGACACAAACAATAAATTTAGTGGCCACTCCAGCGAGGCGCTCGTTTCTCTTTAAATGCACGTGGCCCTTCCTGGGCATCATCACTTAAATAAACCGAGCTCCAGATTTGATTAGCTTGTGTTCGAGATTCCCCTAAAGCATTACTTAAACTATTTCGGACCATTGCCTTAGAGGCGGCAACTGAGAGTGGCGCGTTATCGACTAACGCAAGTGCGAGTGCCACACTAGTGCTCATTAGATCTTTAGGTGCGACGATGTAATTGATAAGTCCAATCTCGTGTGCGCGAGCGGCAGTAATGGGTAGGCCAGTTAAAAGCAGCTCCATAGCAAGACGGGGTGGAATCATCAACGGCAATGGCGCAGCCCATGGAGCACCGCGACCATGACGGACTTCGGTGATTGCGAAAGTGGCGTGCTCAACTGCGATAACTAGATCGGCTTGTTGCGCTAAAAGGAATCCTCCAGCCAACGCTGCGCCGTTAACAGCTGCAATAACTGGTTTATGAGTGGGGAAGTTTGGGATGAAATCATCGGGGGGGATTGTCATCGCCGAATCGTTCATCTCCTTTAAGTCAGCACCGGAACTAAATGCAACATCCCCGGTGGCAGTAATGATTAAAACTTTTGCGTCATCATTTTGTGCAAAAGATTTTACGCTGGCACGGATGCCTTCGCGCACTTCGGCATTGAGTGCATTGCGCGCTTCTGGCCTATTGATAGTGATTGTTGCAATTCCATTCGAGACATCAAAAAGAAGAGCTTGATTCATATCCATCATGCATTCAATCCAAGGCTTCTGGCAATTAGCATTTTTTGAACTTCACTAGTGCCCTCACCAATCTCCAAGATTTTAGAGTCTCGGTAGTGACGGGCTACTGCAAAGTCATCCATAAATCCGTAGCCACCAAAGATCTGCGTTGCAGCACGAGCGTTATCCATCGCGGCATCGCTGGCAACAAGTTTTGCTATGGAGGCCTGTGTTTTAAAATCTTTACCCGCCGCTAGTAGGGCTGCTGCATGGTAGTAAGCCAAACGGGCAACATGTGTTCGTGCCTGCATCTCTGCAATTTTAAAGGCGATTGATTGATGTTCTCCGATTAATTTACCAAAGGCTTTTCTCTCTTTGGCATAGCGCAGGGATTCATCAATGCAGCCTTGAGCTGCTCCAACGGCAAGAGCTGCGATGGCAATGCGACCTTCAGCTAAAGCATGAAGAAGATTCGCATACCCACGACCGCGCTCACCTAATAAATTGCTTTCCGGTACCCGTACATTATTGAAACTAAGTGGATGCGTATCGGATGCGTGCCAACCAACTTTGTAATACGCGGGATCTACAGTGAAGCCAGGGGTTCCATTTTCAACAATGATTGTGCTGATCTCTTTTGTCCCATCGGCTTTTGAAGCAGTAATTGCAGCGACAAGAACCAAAGATGTCATTGTGGTACCAGAGTTCGTGATGAAAGTTTTAGAACCGTTTATTACCCACTCACCATTTTCTAACTTTGCAGTTGTTCGAAGGCCACTTGCATCACTGCCGCCATCAGGCTCGGTTAAACCAAACGCTCCGATGGACGTGCCAGATACGAGTGCTGGTAGGTATTTCGCTTTCTGTTCATCCGTGCCGTATCGAAAAATTGGCATTGAAGCTAAACCGACACTGGCTTCAAGGGTCACGGCGACGCTTTGATCGATGCGCGCAAGCTCTTCAATCGCCAGACATAGGGAGAGAAAATCGCCACCCATACCGCCAACATCCTCAGGGAAGGGGAGGCCAAAGAGTCCCATCGCTCCCATCTTCTTTATTACATCATATGGAAAGGAGTGATCTCGATCGTGTTTGGCAGCGACCGGGGCTATGACGCGGTTTGCAAACTCCTCTACGGTTTTAGCTAATACCTGGTGTTCATCAGATAGCTCCATCAGGGCTGAGTTCATATGGTTTCCGCCATTTCTTATTGGTTAATTAATGCGATTGCAGCTTTAGAGCGGATGTTTATGCCAACCTTTTCGGCGAGCCATGCACTTGTATCGAGTAGTGCTTGAAAATCAATACCAGTTGAAATTCCTAGTCCATGAAGTTGCCAAACAAGATCTTCAGTCGCAAGATTTCCAGTAGCACTTTTCGCAAATGGGCATCCACCGAGACCAGCAATCGAGGAGTCAACAGTTGTGATGCCCTCCAAAATTGCAGTTAATGTATTTGACAGCGCCTGCCCGTAAGTATCGTGAAAGTGAACTGCAAGCAGAGATCGAGGAATTGCTCGAGAATCGAAAGCGGCGAGCAAATCAACGACATCTCCTGGCGTTGCGGTACCAATCGTGTCCCCAATTGATAGCTGCGTAATGCCATCGCCAAATAAACGCTCTGCCACATCAACTACTTGCTTTGTACTGACCTTTCCTTCGAGCGGATCGCCGAAGCACATAGAGATATAGCCACGGACATCTAGTCCAGAGTCGCGCGCCTGTCGTATCACAGGGGTAAAAATGTCGAGAGAGTCGGCGACACTGTTGTTGAGATTTGCTTTGGAAAATGATTCTGTTGCACTTGCAAAGACTGCTATTTCGCGAAGTTCAGTCTTTAAGGCTCGGTCGAGCCCTTTTTGATTTGGAACAAGTGCGCTCATACGGTGAGTAGATAAAAGTGGGGCGATCTCCAATAAAAGTTCATCGGCATCGGCAAGGGCAGGGACTAAATCGGCTCGTACGAAACTGGCAACCTCAATAGCTGGAATACCGGTGCTTGCAAGCCGCTTAATCAGCTCAACCTTCAGGAGAGTTGGGAGAACAAATTTTTCGTTTTGCAGTCCATCCCGCGGACCAACCTCATAGATAGTAACTGAGTTGGGTAATGTGCTGCGATCAAACATTTTCAACCACCTCTAGTAGGAGTTGTCCAACACTGACTTTAGTACCACATACGATGCTGCAAGCGGCGACTCGACCTGCGCGTTTGGCGCGAACAATATGCTCCATTTTCATCGCCTCAATTACAACAAGCGGATCTCCGAGCGCAACTAAATCTCCATCGGTCACGTTCACGGCAATTACAACCCCTGGCATTGGACTTAAAATCTCATCGCTGTTTTTATCATTAGAAATGACCCGCTGATTGACCCCTTTGATCAACCATGTTCCAAAGGAGTGGTGGTGTATCCAGTAGCCGGCATCGTTCTGGTATGAATCAACCTCAAAGGAAGTACCGTTCGGGATTCCAATCTCATAACGAACTGAATCTATGTATGCGAAAACTTTAGAAGAGGGGGAGCCGCTTTGTCGCCAACCATCGTGACGCCAAGGCCCATTTTTCGAAGGTTTTGAGGTGATAGATGCGTATGAAGTTAAAAGTTCCGCCGGTGGATTTCCTCGAGAGAAGTCATTGCTCTCTAAATAGGCCGTACTGTACTTCGACTCTTTAAAGTCCCTGCGTGCCAAAAGTTCAATAAGAAAGTCAATATTAGTTGTTACACCCAGAAGAACGGTATGTGAAAGTGCACTACCTAATTGGTCAATGGCGGTTTCACGGTTGACGCCCCAGCAGGATATTTTTGCGAGCATCGGATCAAATGTGGTGGTGATGAGTGTTCCATCGCTAATTGCCGAATCGATAATTGTTGAGGGCACTTTGGGCGGCGAGAATTTACCAATAGTTCCTCCCGTTGGAAGAAAATGATTGAACGCATCTTCAGCATATATACGGGCTTCAATTGCATGTCCAGTGAACTTTCTATCGGGTATTACATCTTTCAAGCTCTCGGACTGTGCAATTCGAATTTGGCACTCGACTAAATCCAATCCCGTGATCATTTCGGTAACGCGGTGCTCCACTTGAAGACGGGTATTCATCTCCATGAAATAAAATTTCTCTGGCGAATAAGCATCGACTATAAACTCAACTGTCCCTAAATTTTGATATCCAATAGCGCTAGTCAAAGCAAGTGCTGCCTTCGCCATAGCTTGGCGAGTTGAATCAGATAACAGGGGAGCCGGTGCTTCCTCAATAACTTTTTGATGACGTCTTTGCAGCGAGCATTCGCGTTCACCCAAATGCATAGTATTTCCGTGGTTATCGGCAACGATTTGGAACTCAATGTGCCGCGCGTGCACAAGATACTTCTCCACAAGCAGGTTCTCATCGCCAAATGCGACCTTTGCCTCTCGACGGGCGGTTGGTAATGAGTGTTGTAGTTCGGTTAGATTGTGTATAACATGCAGGCCTTTGCCACCACCGCCTGCAGCTGGTTTTATCAGTAGTGGAAAATCTAAACTCTTTGCAGCCTCTAATATCTCTTCATTACTCATTCCAGTAGCACCTATACCAGGGACTACAGGGACTCCAGCCCTTTTTGCATTTTCTTTTGCTGAGATTTTCTCACCCATTGCCCTCATTGCATCTGGTGTAGGTCCTATAAAAACTAAACCTGCATCATGACATGCTTGTGCGAACTCTGGGTTTTCAGCGAGGAATCCATATCCAGGGTGAATTGCTTGCGCACCGGTTGAAACTGCGACGTCAATAATTGCTGTGATGTCTAAGTAACCGTTGGTATGTGAATTCTTAAGGAGATAACTCTCTGGAATGCCGGAGACATGCAAAGCAGCACGATCGTTTTCGGTGTAGATACCGACGGAGGTGATACCGAGTCTTGTCAGAGTTGAATGAATTCGTAGGGCAACCTCTCCGCGATTTGCGATGAGAACTTTCTCAAACACCGATTACATCCTAAAGATTCCGAAAGATGGTTCAGGCAGTGGGCTAAGACCTGCGACAGATAAGGCGAGGGCGAGAACCCTACGGGTATCTTCGGGATGAATTATTCCATCGTCCCAAATCCTGGCAGTAGAAAAATAAGCACTGCCCTCACTCTCGTACTTTGCCCGAATTGGTGCCTTGAACTCTTCTATCTCCTCGCTACTCCATGACTGACCGTTTGCTGCAAGTTGGTCACTCTTGACTGTTGCAAGAACGGATGCGGCCTGTTCTCCGCCCATTACTGAGATGCGGGCATTAGGCCACATCCAAAGAAAGCGTGGATCATAGGCCCGTCCGCACATTGAGTAATTGCCTGCCCCAAAAGAGCCGCCAATAACTACTGTGAACTTTGGAACCCGCGCACAGGCAACGGCGGTCACCATTTTGGCACCGTGTTTTGCAATGCCACCGGTTTCATATTCGCGTCCGACCATAAAGCCAGAGATATTTTGCAGAAAAACTAATGGAATTTTCCGTTGATCGCAGATTTCAATAAAGTGCGCACCTTTTTGGGCCGATTCGCTAAAGAGAACTCCATTATTTGCAATGATTCCAACTTGGTAACCATCGATATGGGCAAAACCCGTAACAAGGCTCATCCCAAACTCGGCCTTGAACTCTAGAAAGCGACTTCCATCAACAATTCTTGCAATAACTTCACGGACGTCATAGGTAGTACGTGTATCTGTAGGAACAATCCCTAAAAGTTCTTCACTGCTATACAGCGGTTCCTCTGATTCGGTATTTGGTACTAACCAATTTGGAGCTTTTGGTAAAGTAGAGACAATCGCGCGGAGCATCATCAATGCAGCCGACTCACTTTCAACCAAATGATCAGTGACTCCCGAGATGCGTGAGTGCATCGCACCACCACCCAAATCTTCAGCGCTCACCTCTTCCCCAGTAGCAGCCTTTACTAATGGGGGACCCGCTAGGAAAATATGTCCAGCTCCGGCAACGATTATATTTTCATCACTCATCGCCGGAACATAGGCTCCACCTGCCGTACAGGCACCCAGGACTGCAGAGAGTTGAGCTATACCGCTTGCACTTAATTTCGCTTGATTAAAAAATATCCGTCCGAAGTGATCACGATCAGGAAATACCTCATGCTGAAGGGGGAGAAAAGCCCCGCCTGAATCAACAAGGTAGACACATGGAAGATGATTCGCAAGTGCAATTTCCTGTGCACGTAAATGTTTTTTTACAGTCATCGGGTAATAAGTACCACCCTTTACCGTTGCATCATTTGCAATGATCATTACCGGATGTTCACTCACCATTCCGATACCAGTGATTAATCCCGCCCCCGGTGCCTCATCTGAATACATTCCATGTGCGGCAAGCTGCGAGAGTTCAAGAAAAGGGGAACCTGGATCTAAGAGTTCGCCTACCCGATCACGCGGAAGAAGTTTTCCTCGTTCTAAGTGGCGGGTGCGGGCAACGTGGGAACCACCGAGAGCGGCATCGGCCGTCTTAGCGAGAAAACTATCAATGAGTTCCTTGAAATCGGCGCTTCTTTGAACGTATGAAACATTACCCGTATCAACTGTGGTCAAAATCCGTGGTAAGCCCATGATTCCCCGCTACTACTAGTCCTAATTTATATTATTAGGATAGCCGTTGGTCGGTGGTAATAGGAAGAACTCTTAACGGGTTTTGCCGCAGAGTTACTCCTCATCAGATTTCCGTATGGAAATATAAGCGCTGGTCCTCAGCAAAAGGTTGAAAAATTTAGAGAATTTTCCACATCGAGTAGAAATATTCGTCTTTTATGGAGTACAGTTTTTTCTAGTGAGGGGGATGGTAACCTTTTTGGCACGACGAATTATCAACTGCCAAATCCACATATTGACCTCCCCCTCATCTCAAATTTTTTAACAACTCATGTTTATCCACACTCATGTCGCACAGTTTGCAAACGGTGTCAGTGCGCCGTCACATGCTTAGCCTCCATACACATAGGAGGCCAGAGAATGAAAAAAGTGCAAGAAATTGAAGATGCTGTCGATCACTCGTGGAATGAGCTTTTATTGCGGGGCCGTCTATCTGCTCCGGCGATTGAAAAGGAGCTCCCAAGCGGAGATAAAGTCGTGGAGTTTCGACTGATAGTAACGAGAGATCGAGCCGCGGGCGTAGATACGCTAGATGTCGGCGCGTGGAGCGCAAAAGCACGCAGAAGTGCGTTATCTCTCAAATCCGATGAATGGATTGAGGTATCGGGATCGGTTCATCGCCGATTTTGGCGCAGTTTGAACGGTCCTGCAAGCCGTTGGCAGGTTGAAGCCATAGGGATTACGCGAATATAGGTAGGCTTATCGGTATGGCAAACGATATTTTTTCAACCCTTCGAACCTATCTGACGAAGGTTACGGATGGTGACAGGAGCGCAACAGAGGTTGCATCTGCCGTTAATCAATGGCTTCGCGAAGGCGGCGAAGCGTTGAAAGTAAAGATTGAGGATGAAGTTGAACGCTCAGTCTCCAAAATGGGCTTTGTTAAGCGCGGTGAGTTTGAAGCGCTCCGGGAAGAGATTGCACGTCTAAAGGCAGAG
>QYPG01000044.1 GCA_007279945.1 Streptomycetaceae bacterium
AGCACGCCGCCAGCGTTCGTCCTGAGCCAGGATCAAACTCTCCATAGAAAGTTTTATCTGGCGTACAGACAAACAAACTAACGTTTATTTTGTCTTATTACCAAAGGAAATCAACGGGTATAACTTTTAACGGTCATACCTATTGAAGTATTTCTTCTGCCGTGGGTATTATCAAAAAGTCAGCGTAAAACACTGACTTTGCGCTATTGAAAGCATGTCAAATAGAGCCACTTGATGGCATATATTGCATTGACTTATGGCACGCTGTTGAGTTCTCAAGGTACGGATGCGCACTGATACCACGGAGATCTCTCTCCGTTTTTCAGGGCAGACCGCCAAACCTAGTCCATACACACGGGCACGGTCAAACCGGGCCGTTTCAGGACTAGAAGTGAGGATCGATGCTGTTCGGCCTAATTCGTCCGTTTCACAGCAAGAGCGTAACTATAACCCTGAGAGCAAGGGGGGTCAAATCGGGCTAATAGGCAAAGAGTGGTTTATGAAAGCATTAAGAAAACGTTAGCGGGCTAGGCTTTTAGAGGGATTCTAAGGGAATTAGGCCAATTCAACACAGGCCAGATCGCGCTTGCCTTTTCGCAAAATCGCGTATTTACCGCATAAAAAGTCGGATTTTTGGGGTGCAAAATCTTCACCCGAAATCTTTACGTTATTGAGATATGCGCCACCCTCTTTTACGATGCGACGCGCAGCCGATTTCGAATCAACGACACCCGTTGCTGCTAGGAGATCTACCCACGTTGGAATCTGCGCATCTTTTGAAATTACTGTACGCGGAAGTTCAGCTAAAGCACCTGCAAGAGTCTTTTCATCTAATTCACTCAGTTCGCCTTGTCCAAAAAGTGCACGTGCAGCGGCTTCTACTCTAGAAGTTGTATCGGCACCGTGAACAAGTGTTGTTAGCTCACGTGCAAGTGCGCGATGGGCTTCGCGCAATCCTGGATTTGCTGTGTGTCCAACTTCTAACGCATCAATCTCTGCGTGAGATAAGAAGGAAAAAACCTTGAGAAAGTTAACGACATCTTTATCTTCAGTATTTAACCAGAACTGAAAAAACGCATATGGCGAAGTCATCTCAGGATCTAGCCATACCGATCCTCCAGCAGTCTTACCAAACTTTGTTCCGTCCGCCTTTGCAAGAAGTGGAACTGTGAGTGCATGGGCACTCCCCTGTTCAACACGACGAATTAAATCTAGGCCTGCAACAATGTTGCCCCATTGATCAGATCCACCCAGTTGCAGTGTGCAGTTGTTTCTGCGGAATAATTCTAAGTAATCGTAAGATTGCAGAACTTGATATGAGAATTCTGTATAAGAAATTCCACCGGCCTCTAATCTGCTGGAGACCGAGTCTTTAGCTAACATTTGATTGACTGAAAAATGCTTTCCAATATCGCGTAAGAACTCAATTGCACTCAGTGGAGACGTCCAGTCTAAATTATTCACAACTAAGGCTGGATTATTCTCTGCGTCAAAATCTAAAAATGCTGCTACTTGATTGCGAATACGTGAGACCCAATCTTCTACAACTTCACTGCTGTTAAGGGTTCGCTCGTCATTTCTTCCGCTGGGATCGCCCACTAATCCAGTAGCTCCACCGACTAAAGCGATGGGATTATGACCTGCTAATTGGAAGCGGCGAAGAACCAAGAGAACAACTAAATTACCGACATGCAGTGATGGCGCAGTTGGATCAAAGCCGATGTACAACGTGATTGGCTTCTTCATTGATTCAAGGAGTGCAGCCTCATCCGTGGATTGGGCCACTAAGCCTCGCCAACGTAGATCTTCAATCAGATTCATTGGCTCATCATCTCTGAAAAATGTGCTTGGGCGCTGGTAATTGTTGCCATAGTTCCAGCATTAATTTTAAGGGCTTGGCTGATTTGTGCAGCCACTAATGTTGGTGCGGTTCCACCGTGAGTAGTCCGAGAGTTCAAAGCTCCATCGACAGTCAAAACCGCACGGACGCCAGCATCTAGAGCTGGATGAACACTCGCCAACTCTGAGTCGTTGAGTTGATGTAACGTTCTTCCATCCTTCTCGCACAACACTACGCACTTTCCAGCGGCTTCATGCGCTTGTGCAAATGGAATCTTTTTTAGAACTAAGTAATCAGCAATCTCCGTCGCTAAGGAGTATCCCAGAGGGGCTGCAAGTGACATTTTTTCACGATCAAAATCTGTTGTTGCAATCATCCCGGTGATTGCCGGCAAGACTAAGAGCAAGGTATCAACACTGTCGAATAAAGGCTCCTTATCTTCCTGAAGATCGCGGTTGTAAGCGAAAGGTAAAGCTTTCAGCATCGTTAAAACTGACACTAAATTTCCGATCAAGCGAGCAGATTTTCCACGAGCAAGCTCGGCCATATCGGGATTCTTCTTCTGTGGCATAATTGACGATCCGGTTGAGTATGCATCTGAAACTTTTGCCCACGCAAACTCGGTCGATGCCCACAGACTCCACTCTTCGCCAATGCGTGAGAGATGTACTCCAACGAGTGAGAATATAAAGAGTGCTTCAGCAACATAGTCGCGATCACTGACGGCATCGATGCTGTTGGCAAAAACTGAAACAAAACCTAAATCATGGGCAGTAGTTTCGGGGTCAAGTGGCAGGGATGATCCTGCAAGTGCGCCTGCGCCTAATGAACTTACTGATGTACGTGCCAACCAATCATTGATTCGATCTAAGTCACGCGCAAATGCATGTGCATGCTTTGCTAACTCATGGCCAAATGACACCGGTTGCGCGTGTTGGATATGCGTAAAGCCAGGTGCGCTGTCGTTGACGTACTCTTCCGCCTTTTCCAACAGTGCAATTTGAAGCAACGTTAACTGTCGAGCTATTTCAAGCATGTGATCGATAGTAAAAAGTCGAAGATCGGTAGTGACTTGATCATTTCTAGAACGACCAGCACGCAATGCGCCACCAATTGCTCCCAATTTTTCATTCAGACCGCGCTCTAACGCACCATGGACATCCTCATCGTCTGCGTTGGCAGTAAATGCTCCGCTTTCTACGTCAGAGGCTAGTTCTTTAAGGGCTGCTTTAATCGCTGCAGCGTCACTCTTTTCAAGAAGTCCACTTGACGCCAGAACTGCAAGATGAGCTCGTGAGGAACGTATGTCATACGGAGCTAGTCGCCAGTCGAAGTGCACGCTGCGGGATAGGGCAAAGACCGCATCGGCCGTGCCTTGTGAAAATCGTCCGCCCCAGAGTGCCATCTACTTTTTCCTTACGTTAGATCCTGCGTACGCGAGCAATTCTTTCGCTAATTGAGCTCCACCAGTGGCTTTCTTGGACACAAGAATAATCGTGTCGTCCCCTGCAATCGTTCCAATCACGTCCGTCAAGTTAGCGTGATCGAGTGAGCTTGCTAGAAACTGTGCAGCCCCGGGTGGGGTATGAATAACTGCCAAGTTAGCACTGTGATCTACGGAGAGAATTAATCGTGATGGCATTGGTGTGATGCGAGAGAGTGCATCATCAGAGCTTTCTTGAATTTGATAAATTGAATCACCATTTTTCGATCGTGCGCGAACTGCACCAATCTCTTCCAAGTCACGGCTAGCAGTTGCTTGAGTTACTGGAAATCCGGATTTCTTGAGTAAGGTCACTAGGTCAGACTGTGAGTGCACTAAGCCCGATTGAATCAGCGCGATCGCTCGAGCTCTTCGGGCTGAAACACTCGTTGCATTATTTGACATCGCTGAGCACCTTTCGAAGGATTTCAACAAACTTAGCGGTCTGCGCTGTAGTTACATTTAGCGCAGGTGCGATACGGACCGTATTCGGGGTCGCAGCATTGATCAAGACTCCATGTGCACGCATATCTATCATGATCTTTGTGGCAATCTCTGAATCAAATTCGATTCCGATCAACAACCCGGCTCCTCGAACCTCTTTAACTCCCTGCATCTGAGCAATTTCCTGCAGCAAATAATTTCCATGTTTTACTGCTGCGACCATCAAATTTTCTCTTTCGATAACTTTAATGACCGCTAAAGCTGCAGCCGTAGTTACAGGATTACCGCCGAACGTGGAACCATGATCTCCAGGTTGGAATAAGTAGGCAGAAGCACCAAGAGCAATCATTGCACCTAGTGGTAGTCCGCCGCCTAAACCTTTAGCTAGCGTAATTACATCTGGAGTTATTCCAGAGTATTCATAACCAAACCAATCCCCCGTGCGTCCCATTCCGGTTTGAACGCAGTCCATCACCATCAGTGCTCCGGTCGCATCACAAATTTCACGGATCCCTTGGAGATATCCAGGTGGCGGAACAATGACTCCGGATTCACCCATGATTGGTTCAATGATCACCATCGCAGTTTTTCTATTAACTGCACGGCGCATCGCCTCTAGATCGCCATATTCAACGTGCTTGACCCCTTTAAGCAGTGGAAGAAAAGGCTCCCGCTTCGATGGTTGACCAGTTAACGACAGTGCTCCCATAGTTCGCCCATGAAATGCGCCTTGTGCGGCAACGATACGTGAGCGACCCGTGCGGCGAGATAGCTTGAGCGCGGCTTCATTTGCTTCGGCCCCTGATTGAGCGAAGAAGGTTTTTGCATCGGAATCACCCGTAAAACTCTTTAACTTTTCTGCCAGCTCAACAACATGTGGATGCGCATAGAAATTACTAACATGACCAAGAGTGTCGATCTGATGAGATACGGCTTTAACAATAGCTGGATGAGCATGTCCAAGGATATTTGTTGCTATACCGCCAAGGAAATCTAAATACTTATTTCCATCAACATCTACAACAACTATACCTTTGCCTTTGACAAGAACTAACGACGGCGTGCCATAGTTATTTTGCATCGCATCATTCCAGCGATCTAAGTAACCATTATTTTTCATGCGTTCACCAACGTTCCGCCATGTCCGGCAAGTGCAATCTGCAAACTGGTGGCATCGGTACCATCAATAATGCGTACCGCTTTTGCTCCGTTAGCGATAGCATCGAGAACCGCTTGTACCTTGGGTGCCATACCGCCAGCAAAAGTGGATTTGATTGATTCAAGCTCTAGGGCTGAGATAGACCCGATCAAAGAATCCTTATCTGGCCAGTTTCTATAAATTCCAGGAACGTCCGTCATGATTACTAAAACACTGGCATCTAAGGCTCCAGCAATCGCCGCGGCCGCTAGGTCAGCATTTACATTCAAGCCATCGCTGCTATCTCGATCCGCCGAAAGTGGTGAGATAACTGGTACCGAACCCTCACTTAGAATTCTTTGTATATCGTGCGTTTTAACTTCAACAACGTCACCGACTAGACCTAAATTGGCAGGCGAGCCATCTACTAATAGGCCCTTTTTAACTGCAATCAAGGTAGGAAAGCTACGTCCTGAAATGGAGGTAGCTGGAACTCCATAGTTAACTAACTGCATCGCCACTGCAGGTCCTACTTCATTGCATAGTTCGTTTTCAACTATGGCAAGGATCTCAGGAGTCGTCACACGAAATCCGCCAACAAATTCACTGACGATCCCAGCCTTATTCAGCGCAGCATCTATCTGCGGGCCGCCTCCATGCACAACTACAACTTTTTCCCCGGTCGCTCTAGCGGTCTTAATTGCTTCTGAAAAACTACCGTTTTCATCCTTCATCGCATGTCCGCCAAACTTTACGACGATCATGTTGAGTAGGCCGAATTCTCATGAACGTAATCATGGGATAGGTCGTTAGTCATAATAACTGCCGATGAAGCTCCGACTTTCATATCGATATCGATAACTACAAGACGATCACTAAAATTCACTGTTGCTTTGTCTCCATACGGTGCGCTGTTAGAGCAGACTTTAACGCCATTAAGTTTCACATCAATCGTTAGTGGATCTATAACGGCATTCGCAGTTCCAACGGCGGCTAACACACGTCCCCAATTCGGGTCTCCACCGAAAATTGCAGCCTTAAGGAGATTGTTGCGCGCGCATGCGCGTCCAATTTCGACGGCGTCCGACTCGCTATGTGCGTTATGAACATTGATAGAAACAGTCTTGGTTGAGCCTTCGGCATCGGCGATTAATTGACTGGCCAAGGATCCACACACTTCCATCAAAAATTCTTCCAACTGTGCATCATTAATAGTAACTCCTGATGCGCCTGATGCCATAAGAAGTACGGTGTCATTAGTAGATGTACAGCCGTCCGAATCGATTCGATTAAAAGTTCTATCTGTACAGCGTGCAAATATTTCCTGTGCTTTATCTTCGATGATTGCATCGGTCATGACAACAGAAAGCATTGTTGCTAGTGCTGGCGCAAGCATTCCTGCGCCTTTAGCGATTCCGCTCATTTCAATTCCATACTTACCGATTGTTGCAATTTTTGGCACCGTATCGGTTGTCATGATTGCCTGGGCAGTTAGATCTAAAGAATCCGTGGAAAGCGTAGGAACGATGTGCTTTAATCCAGATGCAATTTTCTGCATAGGCAATAGCTCACCGATCAGTCCCGTTGAGCAAACAACAACTTCACCAGCAGAAACGGATAACAGTTCGCCCGTAATCTCTGCAGTTTTGTGAGTATCGGCAAAACCTTGTGGACCGGTGCAGGCATTGGCACCACCAGAATTAAGTACGACTGCGCGAACAACTCCCCCACGTGTTACTTCGCGTGACCAGATAACCGGAGCGGCAACAACTTTATTTGCGGTAAAAACCGCTGCACAATCAAAGTAAGGTCCTTGATTTTCTATGATGGTTAAGTCCAGCGCGCCACTGCTTTTAAGTCCAGCAGCTACAGCACCTGCGCGAAAACCCGATGGAAGTTTCATGCTCCCAGTCCATCTGCAGAGAGCCCTGCCCCTTCATGAATACCACAAATGAGATTCGCATTCTGTATCGCTTGACCAGCTGCACCCTTACCTAAATTATCTATGGCAACACTGATAATTAGACGATCAGTGTGCTCATCAACGGCAACCTGTATCTGCACTTTATTGCTGCCAGTTAGCGCAGCAGTCTTAGGCATCTGACCAAGCGGTAAAACATCGACAAAATATTCATCCTCGTATGCCTTGCTAAACAAGTCGTGAACAGACTGTGTTGTTATCGGAGAATTTAACTTCGCCGTAATTGTCGTAAGAATCCCTCTTGGCATTGGTGCAAGAATCGGAGTGAACGATATTTTTGCTTTCTTTCCAGAAAGTGAAGTTAGTGCCTGCTCAATCTCTGGTATGTGCTGATGGACTCCCCCGAATTTATAAGAAGTCAGAGATCCCATCACTTCACTACCGCTTAAATTGATTTTTGCACTGCGTCCCGCGCCGGTTGTGCCCGAAGCAGCAACGACAACAATGTCAGAAACATCGATGATGTCGACGGCAGGTGCTATTCCTAAAGAAATTGAAGTGGCATAGCACCCGGGATTTGCGACTCTGGACTCTTGAGCGATTGCCGTTCGTTGGCTAGCGCTTAGTTCAGGCAAACCATAAACCCAAGCACCAGCATGGTCGCCACCGTAATATTTCTGCCACTGCTGGGCATCTTCTAATCTAAAATCAGCTCCTATATCGACTATTTTCACATTTTCCGGAATTTTCGCAATGAGCGCTGAGGATTCACCGTGTGGGAGCGCTAGAAAAACTAACTCAATTGTTGAAAAATCAATTGTCTCGACTGCAACAAAGGATCTGCCGGTATAACTTTGTAGTTGCGGATGCACAGAGGTAATTGCTTCGCCAGCATTGGTATGTGCACTCACGCTGACGACGTGGAAAAAAGGATGAACTGCCAGTAACCGCAGGAGCTCTCCTCCCGCATAACCGCTTCCACCAATGACCGCTGTTTTCATACGTCCAGCATAAGGCTAAATAGATAAATATGCAAGATGGTGCATGTTTATGCGGTACGTACGACCGCCCCCAGTTTTTGACTTGCCACAGCTGTAGCGGATTCACGCATCGCTGAGACCTCTTCACCTGTCAGTGTTCTGTCTGAAGCTCTAAATACGAGCGTAAAAGCCAGAGAAACTTTACCCTCACCAATCTTGTCGTAGCGATCAAAGAGCGTGATGGACTCTAGTAAATCTCCAGCGCCTATTCGAAGAGCGGCGGTCACATCAGCCGCACTAACCGTGGCATCGACTATAAGTGCAACGTCTTGAACGGCTGCTGGCATAGTCCCAACAGTAGTTGGATTTACTAGAGATGATTCAGGAAGTGCGCTCAGCGCTACTGCAAAAGCCACAGATCTTTCAGGAAGACCATAAGCGGCAACTACGCGTGGGTGGAGTTCACCAGCGTGGGCAACAACCGTTCCGTTAACTATCAGTTCTGCGCAACGACCCGGGTGCCAAGGAGCTAAATCTGATCGCGTGATGGACCACTCTAAGTTACACAGTGAAACAACGTCTTGGGCTAATGCAATTGCATCTTGCCAGTTGTATGCCCGTGCCTTGCCCTGCCAATTTTCATTCTCAAGTTTGCCAACCAGCAGTCCCGCGACGTGGTAACCCTGATTAGGAACACTTGCGAAAATCTTTTCAATAATTTTTTGATCAGGGCGCTTAGTCAAATCGGGAGAAATGGATGTTTCCAATTTTTGGGAACTACGGAATATGGAGCCCATCTCAAAAATCGCAAAATCCTTAGCACCACGACTGATGTTGCGTTGTGCAACTTCGATTAACCCTGGAACCAAATGCACCCGCATGAGAGGAAACTCTTCTGACATTGGATTTACTAACTTAAATGTTGCTGCGCGCTCTCCAACAAATCCCATCGCATCAATGGTGGCTTGATTAGTGAAAGGAAAGCTCTGTACTTCAGCTAACCCTCTACTTGCAAGCATGGAAGCAACTGCACGTCGACGCTTTTGCGTTGACGTGAGTGATGCGTGCAGAGGTCGGGGTGGCAAAATAGAAGGAATTTTGTCGTAACCCAGCATGCGAGCTACTTCTTCAGTAAAATCTGCCGCTTGCAACAGGTCTGGTCGCCATGATGGAGGCTGGATATCGAAGTTCTTCTCATCGACTTCGCATCCAATGGTTCGTAAAACTTGAGCGATCTGCACAGGCGCGATCTCAAAACCAAGGGTTTTCGAGACATGCTCAGGATTGATTCTTATGCGCTCCGGAAACACTGGCTCCCCTGCGACAACAGTCGCTACATGCACAGCGCTACTGTGCGCTGTTAGTAATTGCACGAATCGAGCTGAAGCGAACTGAGCTAGCGAAGGATCAACACTTCGCTCTAAACGTCGGGATGCCTCTGATGAAAGTTTGTGTCGACGCGAATTCTTAGCAATACATACGGGATCAAAACGAACGGCTTCCAACGCAATATCTGTTGTCGCTTCAGTAATTTCTGAAAATGCACCACCCATGGTGCCGGCAATTGCAAGTGGCTGATCATCATCGACGACCATTAAATCATCAGGATCTAAGGCTCGTACCTGTCCATCTAATGTAGTGAATGCGCCAGCTTTTCCTGCACGCTTAATGGTTAAACCACCTTTGATTTTTGACTTATCAAAGGCGTGCAAAGGTTGACCTAGTTCGAGCATTACATAGTTCGTAATATCAACAACAAGGGAGATGGAACGCATGCCCATCTTCTCTATACGCCTACGCATCCATATAGGTGTAGTCGCCGTAGGATCAAAATTAGACAACGTCCGCAGGTAGAAAACTGAGGCGGTAGCTTTATCGGCGATTGTCGCGCTAACGCCATTGCCAGTGTCAGGAAAAGTTACATTACGAAGTGCCTCAACTGGATCGGTAAAGGCTAAATCGAGTGAGCCGGCCACTTCACGAGCGATGCCACGAATGCTCAATGCATAGCCACGATCAGGGTTAACGGCTACATCAAAAATGACATCATTGATCTGTAAGCCCTCAATCGCATCGCCACCTATTACAACACTATCTTTTGGCAACACAATAATTCCAGCGTGTTCATCACTGATGCCCAGTTCTCGACTCGAACAAATCATGCCATCAGAAACTTTGCCGTAAGTTTCTCGCGCCGAAATTCTAAAATCTCCAGGAAGAACTGCACCTGGAAGCGCTGCAACAATGACATCGCCCACTGCAAAATTAGTTGCACCGCAAATTACAAAGCGTGTTTGGCCTTCACCGCAGTCAAGTCCAACATAACGAATGGGTTTTTTGTGTTCGGTTATCTCTTCGATAGAGACGACCGCAGCGAACTTCAGTGGAGCCGTCACATCATGTCCTTGGTGAATTATCTCTTCGACTTCAAAACCAACACGGATGAGGCCATCGGATATTTGTTCTGCAGTAATTGCCTGAGGGATCTCTACAAACTCTTTTATCCACGATAACGGCGCGCGCATTAGAGACCAACTCCAAATTGCCGAGTAAAGCGTAGATCGCCTTCAACAATATCGTGCATGTCAGTGATGCCATGGCGGACCATGAGTGTGCGCTCGAGACCCATACCGAAAGCAAAACCACTGTATTCATCGGTATCTATTCCACAGGTTACAAGAACTTTGGGGTTAACCATTCCGCAACCGCCCCATTCGATCCACCGATTGTTAAAGAAGATATCTACCTCAGCACTTGGTTCCGTGAATGGAAAGAATGAAGGACGCAGGCGTGTTGTCACATCTGGACCGAACATATGCCGAGCAAAGTTATCTAAAGTTCCCTTCAAATGTGCCATCGTGATGCCTTTATCAATAACTAAACCTTCGACCTGATGAAAAACAGGACTGTGTGTTGCATCAAGCTCATCGGCACGGAATGTACGACCTGGGCAAATCACATAAATGGGAGGAGTTTGGGTCAACATGGTGCGAATTTGTACGGGAGACGTATGAGTACGCAAAACCATTCCAGATTCGATGGGTTCAACGAAAAATGTGTCTTGCATCGTTCGTGCGGGATGATCTGCAGGGATATTAAGCGCATCGAAGTTGAGCCAACCCGATTCAAGTTCAGGGCCTTCTTCAACAGCAAAACCTTGCTCAATAAAGAAATCTGATACTTCATTCTTAATGATAGAAATCGGATGAAGCCCCCCACGATGTGCGCGATCAACCGGCAAAGTAATATCGACTACTTCTTCAAGCAAAACTTTACGATCACGCTCGGCCTCTAAGAGAGCCGTTGCGCCGGCTAAAGCTTCTGCAATCGCAGCTTTAGCTTCACCAATGAGCTTTCCATAGCTTGCCTTGTCATCAGGTGACATAGAGCCTAGGCCGCGGGATGCCAATGCGATTGGTGACTTATCACCCGAGTGTGCAAGGCGTGCAATTTTTAGCGAATCTAAATCGGGTGCACCAGAGAAAGCCTTGCGGGCATCATCTATCCACGTGGCTATTTCTTGGGGCTGCATGGGAGCGAGTCTATCGGGTGTGAGTTTAGGAAGCCTGCATATTTGCAAGGTGATACATGACAATTGATGCTGCCGCTGAAAGATTCAGGCTTTCTGCATCACCGGGCATTGGGATACTCACGGTATTAATGCCCAATGTGGATTGAGCCGTCGATAATCCACGCGCTTCATTTCCAAAGATAGCTACTATGTCGCCAATTACAGACATCGATGACAGCGACTGTGTTCCATCTGCGCCTAAAGAAAAGCAATGAAGTTGTGGATCAGCCAGCAGATCAGTCAACGCAACTCCTTGAAAAACTGGAATATGCCACAGCGATCCAGCTGTGCTTCGTACAACTTTTGGCGAATACATATCGACACTTCCGGGCGATGTGATTACTGCATCCATTCCAAATGCATCGGCTGAACGAAGAATTGTTCCGGCATTACCTGGATCTTGTACTTCCGATAGATAAATAAATCTACGTTTGCCGTTCAAAGGTAACGAGTCAATTTCTGATTGAGGTATAGCACAAATGGCTAGGATCCCCTGAGGTGTGATTGTCTGGCTCATCGCCCGCATCACTTCATCAGTGACATCAAAGCTATTAATTAATGAAAGATCTGTCAGCTCATCTACTTTGACCCGCGCCGATGGCGTTAAATACAACGATTGGATTTGTGGGCCATTTTTTGAAACTACGGCTTCTCGAAAACACTGCAAACCTTCAGCTACAAACTCTCCCGCGGCTTTACGTTCTTTTACCCCTCTGGATGAAATAAGAGCCTTAACTCGCGCAACATGTGGCGAGTTAAGGCTCTCAATCATGTGAATTATTAAGCTGAGATGAGGCTCTTGCGAGCTACATCTACAAGTGTCTTAAATGTTGCTGGATCATTAGTCGCTAAATCTGAAAGAACGCGACGATCAACTTCCACTCCTGCAGCCTTAAGTCCTTGAATAAAACGGTTATAAGTTAATCCGTGTGCACGGCAACCAGCATTGATGCGCTGAATCCAGAGACGACGGAAATCACCTTTCTTGTCTTTGCGATCATTGAAGGCGTAGACCATTGAGTGGGTAACCTGCTCCTTGGCCTTAGTGAAAAGGCGTGAGCGCTGTCCGCGATATCCGCTTGCGCGTTCTAAAGTTGTACGACGCTTCTTAGCTGCGTGAACTCCACGTTTTACTCTCATTTAATTCACGTCCCTTACTTCAAACCAAGCATGCGCTTGGCTGTCATTGTTACGGTTGGCTTTGCTGACTGCTCTGTAGAGAGACGACGGGTAACTCGAGAAGACTTGCGCTCAAGTAAGTGGCGCTTTCCAGCGCGCTCGTGCATGATCTTTCCAGTACCTGTAACGCGAAAAGTCTTCTTCGCGCCACTGTGGGTCTTCATCTTTGGCATCTTTATGCTCCATCCATTGTCTCTGCTGCGGCGAGGGCTTTCGCCTTACGCGCAGCTTTTGCTTCAGCAACCGCTTCGGTCTTTTTCTTTGTAGGTCCTAAAACCATTGTCATATTCCGTCCCTCTTGCTTAGGGGCGAACTCGATGAATCCAAACTCTGCAATATCTTCTGCAAGACGTTGCAACATTTTGTATCCAAGCTCTGGACGCGTTTGCTCGCGACCTCGAAACTTCATAGTCACCTTTACTTTGTCGCCGCCCTTTAAAAACTTTTCAACTTGAGTACGCTTTGTCTCATAGTCGTGAGTTTCAATCTTCGGCGTCAAACGCACTTCCTTCACCACTATGTGGGTCTGGTTCTGTCGCGCCTCCCGAGCCTTCTGTGCAATTTCGTACTTATATTTTCCGAAATCCATGATCTTGCATACGGGTGGATTGGCCTCTGCTGCGATTTCGACTAGGTCAAGACCTACTTCATCGGCCATTCTTAACGCGGTATCGATATCGACTACTCCAACTTGTTCTCCGGTATGTCCGATTAAACGAATCTGAGGCGTGCGAATTCGATCATTGATGCGCGGTTCTGTGCTGACTGTGTGCTCCTTCGGTTCGGTAAACGCATATGGTGTCGCAGCGCTACAAAAAGAAAACCGCAAGGAAACAGAGATGTACATCTCTAAATCCGACGAACCAGATCACTATAACTAGCGATGTAGGTGGGAGCGGTAACTCCTCTTGCAGTGAGCTGTTAGGCCACTGGTCTGTCGCAAAGGATACCTGCTAGGTGCCTATTTGAAGAAATCGAGGATTTAGGCGCCCATTGCGTGCAGGCCACCATCGACGTGGATGATCTCTGCAGTGGTCTTTGGAAACCAATCTGAAAGCAGGGCCACAGTCGCCTGAGCGGCCGGCACTGGATCATTGACGTCCCACTCCAAAGGTGAGCGCTCATTCCATACCTTTTCAAACTCTTCAAAGCCAGGGATTGATTTAGCGGCCATTGTGCGAATAGGACCCGCGGCAACTAAGTTGATACGAATATTCTCAGCACCTAGATCTCTGGCTAAATACCGCGATGTTGATTCAAGGGCGGCTTTTGCAACGCCCATCCAATCATATTTTGGCCACGCTACTGCGGCATCAAAATCTAATCCGACTACTGATCCGCCACCATTGAAAAGCGGCCGCGCGGCCATAGTCAGCGCTTTGAGTGAATATGCAGAGACATGAAGAGCCGTTGAAACATCCTCCCACGATGTGTTTAAGAAATTTCCGCCAAGGGCAGCCTCAGGAGCAAATCCTATTGAATGAACAACACCATCAAGGCCATCTGGAAAATGTGCACGGACGCGAGATTCAAGGGCGGCTAGATCATCCTCATTTGTAACATCGAGTTCAACGATAGGCGCAGGCTTGGGCAGTCGGGC
>QYPG01000030.1 GCA_007279945.1 Streptomycetaceae bacterium
CTTCCCTGATAAGGAAGAGGTCGATGGTTCGAGTCCATCTAGGCCCACCCGTTCTAATACGGGGACCTAGCTCAATTGGTAGAGCACCGCCTTTGCAAGGCGGGGGTTAGGGGTTCGATTCCCCTGGTCTCCACATGACAAGTAGCGCAACCCTTCACACATCACTCGGTGACATTGTTATCGAACTTTTTCCTAACCATGCACCAAAAACAGTTGCTAACTTTGTTGAACTTGCAACAGGTGCTAAAGAGTGGACGAATCCAAGCACTGGCTCAACAACAAATGCCAATTTGTACGACGGAACAATCTTTCACCGCGTTATCGACGGCTTCATGATTCAAGGTGGAGATCCACTTGGTAAAGGAACCGGCGGACCCGGTTACCGCTTCGCAGATGAGTTTCACGGAGAGTTAGTCTTTGATCGTCCATATATTCTTGCGATGGCAAACTCTGGACCAGGAACAAATGGTTCACAATTTTTCATTACAACAGCGCCAACAACATGGTTAAATCGCAAGCATTCAATCTTTGGTGAAGTTAAGGATTCTGCAAGCCAGGCTGTAGTAGATGCTATTGGTAAAGCTAAGACTGGGGCGCAAGATAAACCAGCTACAGATATAACAATTAATAGCGTCACCATTGCTTAAGCGTTCAGCCACTTATACTTTAATCGCAGTCATCTGCGGTGCATATCTGCTGCAAATGATTGTTCCATCTATTCAGCAAGATCTTTATTTGCGCGAACTCCCATATTTACAATCAACAAACGAGTGGTATCGGCTGTTTACAGTAGCGCTAACACATGGCGGGCTAATGCATTTAGGTTTTAATATGTACGCGTTAATGGTTTTAGGTAATCCCCTAGAAGCCGCTTTTGGTAAAAATAAGTTTCTTACACTCTTTTTTGTATCTTTACTATGTGGTTCTTTGGCGTCGGCATACTTTGCTCAAATCCCGAGCGCCTCAGTTGGTGCATCAGGTGCGATCTTTGGATTATTCGGTGCGCTCGCAATTGTTGGAAAGCGAATCGGAACCGATACTCGATCTATCTATGTAATTATCGGAATTAACTTTGCAATTGGTTTTGCTTTAGGTGGCATCGATTGGCACGCCCACCTTGGGGGATTACTAGGCGGAGTTCTCGCCTCTCAAATCCTTCTTAACAAGAAGTAGAAAGTTATCCACAGCACTTACCCACAATGTGGAGAGAGTTACAGCCATGTAATTTAGAAGTGGCTATTAACGCCAGCGAGTGGCAAGGGTAAAGCCGACACCGATAAAACCAAAGCCAATAACCATATTCCAGGCGCCGATACCAGGGACGGGATATTTAGTTTGAGTGACGTAAAAAACCACGATCCAGAAAAGACCGATCAAGAAGCCAGCGACCATCGCCGGAGCCAGCCATTTAGGGCTCTCTAGCGGGGCGGCAGGCGTATGAACAACCACCTCAGCGTCATGGGAGTGCTTTTCAATAACTTTCTTGCGGAGCTTGGATTTAGGCATACGCGAAAGATACACCATGAGCAAGAATGCTCCTATGGCCACCGCAATCCTTGTCGTCGATAACTACGACTCTTTCGTCTTTAACTTGGTGCAGTACTTAGGGCAGCTAGGCGCCGAATGCACTGTGGTTAGAAACGATGCCGTGACGGCCGAAGAGGCTAGCAAGTACGACGGGGTATTGATTTCACCCGGACCGGGTATTCCAGAACGCGCTGGTGTGAGTATTGAGATGATCAAGTACTGCGCCGAGAAAAAGATTCCACTGTTTGGTGTTTGTCTTGGCCATCAAGCAATCGGTGTTGCATTTGGTGCAACCGTGTCACGCGCACCAGAGTTGCTACACGGAAAGACATCCTTAGTGCATCACCAGGGTCAAGGCGTATTAGCAAAACTTCCATCACCGTTTACCGCAACGCGTTATCACTCGTTGTGTGTCGAACCTGAAACTATCGGGAATGATTTAGAGATTACAGGTTCAACCGAATCAGGAATCATAATGTCAATGCGTCATAAAACTTTACCGATTGAAGGAGTGCAGTTTCACCCTGAATCTGTATTAACTGAACATGGCCATGTAATGTTAGCTAATTGGTTAGTTGAGTGCGGAGACCTTAATGCTCGGGAAAAAGCAGTTGGTTTATCTCCTGTCGTTGGCTCAAGAAATTAAGGCGCTTTATTAACTGTAATTGTTACTGATTTACCAATTGTTTGTGTTGTACCGGCATCGGGAGCTTGGCGAATTACAACACCAACGGGTTGATTAACATCGTAGGCTTCAATCTCTTTAACTAAGAAGCCGGCTTGGACAAGAATAGTTTTCGCTTGGATAGCATCAACACCAATTAATACAGGGACTTCAACTTCACCGCTCGCAATTTGCAAAACCACACCGCTGCCAGCCGTAATGGTGGAACCTGGTTCGGGTGTCACGCGCAGGATTGTTCCCTGCGGTTGGTCAGATGAAACCGCCTCGGTCTGCGCAACTAAAAGCCCTACAGCCGATAAAGCTGTACGAGCGTCGATGAGAGACATTCCAATCAAATCTAAAGGAACTATCGCATCACCTGGCCCGTCAGAGAGAGTGAGCACAACCCCAGAACCTTTTTGCGCGCGGGTTGTAGCTAATGGAATCTGACTAGCAACACGGTCTTTTGGAATTCTTGCATCGTGTGCCCGTGTAAAAGTGACTACATAGTCAGACAATATAGCTTGCGCCTCGGTCTGGGTTAAACCAACAACATTTGGGATCTGCGGGAAGGAAGAGATGTTAGCCGATGGACGAGTAAGTAAAAGAGCGGCAGTAACAGCTCCGAGTGCGATTACGGTTGAAAGGGCGATGACAAGAATTTTATTTCGAGATATTTTCTTACGAACAACTTTGGTTGTTAATATCTGCCCAGTACCAATTTTAAACAAATCGTCCAACATTAAACCAGCAGATTGGTAACGATCCTCAGCTTTTTTAGCGAGAGCGACATTTAAAATGACATCGATACCAGTGGGCAGATCTGGTTGGAGCAAACTTGGTGCGACTAATTTGCCCGACACGTGTTGGTAAGCGATTGAAACCGGAGTCTCTCCTGTGAAAGGCGGTTGCCCCGTAAGCACTTCATATAACAAGCAACCTGTCGAATAAATATCACTCCGAAAATCTGCAATCTCACCCAAGGCTTGTTCGGGAGATAAGTATTGTGCGGTTCCAACAATGTTCCATGTACTCGTAAGAGTTGCTCCTAGATCGGCAAGTGCGCGTGCGATTCCAAAATCCATCACCTTTACATCACCTTGATCGGTAATCATGACGTTTGCCGGCTTAATGTCGCGGTGAACAATCCCGCGCTCATGTGAATACTCAAGCGCAGCCAGTATTCCCTCTCCGATTTCAAGTGCGCGCTTTAATGGAACACGCTCACCTTTATGGATTAACTCCCTGAGTGTGTGGCCAGAAACTAGCTCCATCACAATGTAAGGAGCTGGCTCTTCACCCGAATCGTAAACAGCAACGATTCCAGGATGATTCAAACCAGCAGCAGCCAAAGCCTCTTTTCTAAAGCGCGAAACAAATGATGGATCGCGTGCCAAATCACTGCGCAAAATCTTTACTGCTACCTGGCGAGCCAAGCGAGTATCGTGTGCCGTATAGACGTCGGCCATACCGCCGGTGCCAATCATTTCGCCGAGTTTGTAGCGGCCACCAAGAAGTTTGTCGATCATTGCGCCGCCCCTAATAATTGGTTGGCAGAGACTTCTTTACGTGTCACATCTGCGATTAATATCGTTACATTGTCTGGCGCCCCATTTATATACGTCGCATCAATAAGAGCTTTGACAGCGGCATCTTTGTCGCCGGTCTTAAGCAAGGCTTTAATTTCTTTTTCAGTTAAAATGCTCGATAAACCATCACTGCACAACATATATCTATCGCCTTCTTTGGCTTCGTAAACTTGCAAAATAGGATCAGTATTTCCATCACCCATAAGAGCTTGAGTAAGAACAGAACGTTGCGGGTGATTAAGTGCTTCAACCGAAGAGATCGAGCCTTGGTCAAGAAGTTCTTGAATCACAGTGTGATCGTTACTTAACTGTTCTAGAGTATTTGCGCGCAAGCGGTAGCAACGAGAATCTCCTACATGCAAAAGCGCGATAGTTTGCGCATTAATAAGCAGGGCGGTCAGCGTCGTTCCCATCCCCTTTAAATCGATAGCCTCTTTTACGTACTCACTAATATTTAAATCGATTGTGTGTAAAGAATGCAGCAAGAGATCCTCGATCGAATCAGAGTCAATAGTTGTATCCGTAAGTACGGGTGCTAAGGCATGCAATGTAGTAATTGCAATCTTTGAGGCAATTTCACCTGCAGCATGCCCACCCATGCCATCGGCGACGGCAATTAAACGCTCAGTTACTAACGCTGAATCTTCGTTGTCACTTCGAACCAAACCAAGGGCTGAGCGTGCGCTGGTATCAAAATTAAAGGCGCCCATAATGGATAAGCCTAACCCCTGTTAATCTTTAATCATGAAGATTTACGCCCATCGCGGGGCTTCCATCGATTTCCCAGAGATGACTATGCGCGCCTATAAAGGGGCGATAGATGTCGGAGCCGATGGCTTTGAATGTGACGTGCGGCTTACCAAAGATAACAAACTGCTCTTATGGCATGACGCCGACATGAAAAGAACCGCTGGGTATTCAGGTCGCATCGCCGAAATGAAATATTTAGAGATTAAAAGAGAGTACCCAGAGGCCATACTTCTAGACGATCTCCTTGAACTTGCACGAGAAAATAAGAAAGAGCTCGCGATAGAGACTAAACATCCAGTGCCAACAGGTAGTGCAGTTGAAAAGAAGGTTCTCGATTTAATTACGGAAGAAGAGCCTGGTGCGGATATTTATCTCATGTCATTTTCTTGGCTGGCAATTGAAAATATTCGGAAAATTAACCCTCAACAAAGAACTGTTGCCCTACTCGAAGATCGATTTAATGGGCCAATGCGCAGATTTACCTCAGCTACATATTTGGGCCCAAGCGTGAAGTTGTTGAGATCAAAGCCGGAGTTGACCCATGAGCAGCGCAAACTCTTTGTATGGACCGTTGATGACGCCGACGATATGCGTTTTTGTTCAGATAACGGTGTCGAAGTGCTCATTACAAATAATCCGTCATTTGCACGCA
>QYPG01000020.1 GCA_007279945.1 Streptomycetaceae bacterium
GAGCCAGGAACGTGAGGCAAGATGTAAGTGATTCCCTTGAAGCTAAACATCTGAAGCTCTGGATAGACAGCATCATGCAGGACCGAGATGCGAGTATTTGTTGCTCCAAGAGTGATGTATGAACCATCGGCCTTCTGGAAGAAGTTTGAGCGAACAAGTGCCAAACGAGTGAGCGGGTCATATGCACCTTTTACTGCACGATCACAGTCAACCCATTCGTTATCGCCGACTGAGTAAAACAGTGGCTTAGCAAACTTGTCGAAGAAGCCTGTCTTTAGCGCTGGGTAGGCGGCATCGGTGCACTTGTCGCCCTTACCGCTCATTGTGTCGCCATCAAAGAGAACCAAGTTGATTAATGAGTTTGAGTTGATGTCATTAATAACCGCTGGTACCTGTGTAACGCCTTTAGCGTCATATGGCATATCGCCAGTCAGTGCGATGCTGTATTTAAATGCCATTGAAGCATTTGCTTGTGTGCTCGCTGCATTTGAAACTACCAAAGCAAGTGAACCAATGATAAGAAGTGCAAGTATGCGCTTAAGCGCTTTGAATGTACGTAGGTTAGTCATCTGCGTATCCTTGTTTTCAAAGGTTGCCACATGATTAACCCTTAGAATCCCTACGCCAAACAACAAGTTAACAGTTGGGGACCAGCTATTGGCTTACTTTTTGCCTAAAAATGCCGCTTATCTATCCCGCAACCTGCCAATTATCGACTTCAATAAACCAATAACAACCAGCACAAATCCAACCGGCATAGTCAGCATCATGAACCAGATATAGGTACCTGTGCCGCCGCCTTCATCCCACATCGATACGCCTTGAAAAATCGATGTAACAAAGGCCAGGATGAGTGGTGATACTGCAAAGATCAGGCCGGCTCTAATAAATGGAAAGCGCTTCATGCTTAAAGTTTAATTCAATGTACTCAGCGCAGCAATGGCGCTGTCATACCCTTTATCTTCAAAACTACCGGGCAAACCAGATCGCTCTTGTGCCTGCTCAAGTGTGTCGCACATAAGAACGCCAAAACCAATTGGTTTAGATCGACTCAATGAGACCTGCATGATGCCTGCAGTAACACCTTGGCAGACGTAATCAAAATGCGGAGTCTGTCCACGAAGAATTAGGCCGACAACTACTGCACCATCGAAACCTGCATCAAGTGCAAACTGGGCAGCAAGTGGCAGTTCAAATGAGCCAGATACTCGGCGCACTTCAATAAATGAAACACCTGATTGCTCAAAGCCTCTGACGGCGCCGTCAATAAGTGCTTGGCAGATTTCTGGATGCCACGATGCGCTGATGACGGCGACCTTTAGATCTGGAAACTTCTTAAGCTCTAACGCTGGTGCATGTCCTGCCATTTAAATTTCCCCTAACGTATGGCTTAATAAATCACGCTTGCTCTCTAGATAACCTCTGTTAAATTCATTTGCCTGTATCTGAAGTGTGCGTCCCTTATAACTGATTCCAGATCCGGCGAAGATCGCTAATTTATCTGGATTATTTGTCAGTAGCTCCACATCGGTAATTCCTAGAACCTTAATGATTTCAAGACCATCGCTATAGGATCTTTCATCTACTCCATGGCCCAGTGAAATATTTGCCTCCACAGTATTTAGCCCACTATCTTGTAATGCGTAGGCTCTGATCTTTTGGCTCAACCCAATTCCTCGGCCCTCGTGATCGCGCAGATAGATAATGACTCCAGCACCGCGCGATTCAATCTCACTCATTGCCTGCATCAGTTGAGGTCCGCAGTCACAGCGCAGCGAACCAAAGGTATCACCCGTTAAACATTCAGAGTGAATTCTGGCCAATACGCTTCCATCGCTTAAATCTCCCAGTGCCACGATGGCATGTTCTGCACCATTGCGTGAAGTAAATGTCGCGATTCGCCACTGGTAATCACCGATAGGCAGTTTCGCCCATTGGAAATCAACACGTGTGCTGTTCTCTCTTTTTTTACTATGGGCCTTAATCTCTTCAATAGTGATTTTCTTAATCGAATTCTTAGCGGCAAAATCCTCTAACTTCTGCCCACGCATAATCGACCCATCATCATTAACTAACTCAGAGATAACCGCGGTTGGGTATGAATCTGTTAATTGACATAAGGCAATACCGGCTTCGGTATGTCCGGCTCTCTCATGAACGCCGCCATTAACAGCTACCAGTGGAAAAATATGTCCGGGGCGTAAAAACTCTGAAGCCTTTGCATCTGGATTAGCTAAGGCGCGAAGCGTATTCGCACGCTCTTCGGCACTGATACCTGTTGTTCGCCCCTCAATCACATCTACTGAAACTGTAAATGCCGTTTCGTGACTATCTTCATTGCGCGCAACCATCATCGGCAGTTTTAAGCCCTTGGCAATCTCGCTGGTAGTAACGCCACAAATAACACCAGATGTATGGCGCACCATGAAACCAATTTTCTCAGTCGTTGCCATCTGTGCAAGCAGAATTAAATCGCCCTCATTCTCGCGATCCGAATCATCGGTAACAATCAGAAATTTTCCACTCTTGAAATCCTCTAGCGCTGCTGTGAAATCACTCATGGCTTGTCCCCTTTAATAAGTAATCTCTCGACATACTTTGCAAGAACATCGACTTCAACATTGACTAAATCCCCTGGCTTCTTCGATGACAAGTTAGTGCGCTCTAGCGTTTCGGGAATCAACCACACTGTCACTACATCGCGCTCATCATTGATCTGTCCAACGGTGAGTGAGACCCCATCAAGGCAGATAGAGCCCTGATTAACAATATATTTACTCAACTTTGCCGGCACCTTAATATCTAACTGTGCCCACTTATCCCCCGGTGCAAATTCGATAACAGTGGCAACTCCATCGACGTGACCTTGAACCATATGTCCGCCCATGCGGGCATTGAGCTGGGCAGCAAGCTCTAGGTTTACTTCACTGCCCACACTTGTTTGCGCAAGCGAAGTCAGCGCCAAGGTTTGGATCATGACATCGGCCGTGAACTCCGTTCCAGTCACTGATGTTGCACTCAGGCACACTCCATTAACGGCGACGGAATCCCCCAGTTTTATCTCTGCACTCAGTGCGGGTGCATTGATTGTAAACACGGCTGAATCTGTGCCTTTAGTAATTGCGCTAACAGTTCCGAGCTCAGAGACAAGTCCAGTAAACATCACTCACCGTTCCTAATTCTGTATACCGATTTAACATCTCCACCTAGAACGTCGGTGCTGATGTGATCCATTCGCATCTGATCGGTAATGGTCGTTGGGTAGTCAAAGGCAAAGAAGTGTTTCCCAGTGCCAAGAAGCGTTGGCGCCTGATACATGATTAACTCATCGAGTAAACAGCCATCCAACATCGCACTGCCCAGAGTTGGTCCAGCTTCGACAAAGACATGGTTGACACCTAATTCGTTGAGCTTTTCAACCAAGACATCTAAATCCTTAGTTTTAACAACAACTGTTTGAGCTGCATCATCAAATATATGAGCATCTTTTGGCAGCTCTTGTTCACCACAAACAACGCGAATCGGATTGTGTGTAAAACCAGCAAAATCACCGCGTGGAATTAAATGTGGGTTATCTGCAATAACAGTATTGGTACCCACCAGAATTGCATCTGCTTGGCGACGCAAAACCTGCACATCTGCGCGCGAGGTTTCATTGGAGATCCACTTAGAGGTTCCATCAGCAGCTGCAACTTTGCCATCGAGAGTTGCCGCAACTTTCCAGGTAAAGAATGGTCGGTGCTTGCGAATCTTCATTAACCACGCGCGGTTTGAAAACGCCGCCTCAGTTTCTAGTACCCCTGCAACAACGGTGATACCTACATCGCGCAATCTCTGTGCTCCCCCAGCGGCTAGCGCGTTGGGATCTGAAACTGCATAAACAACCGTAGTAATTCCGGCATCAATAATCACTTGTGCGCATGGACCAGTTGCTCCTGTGTGATTGCAGGGCTCAAGTGTGACAACCATTGTCGCCCCTTGCGCGTTGTCACCCGCATTAGCTATCGCTACAACCTCTGCATGATCATTGCTGGTCATGCGATCGTGGAAGCCTTCTCCCACAATATTTCCGCACGCATCAATAATCACGGCTCCAACAATTGGATTCGGTGCGCACTTACCTAAAGCTTTTTCGGACAGGGCAATGGCACGTTGCATAGCAACTGTGTAATCCATATCTACCCCCACTCAACATACGAGTTTCCGGGGTGGGTGCATAAGCGCACAAAAAGGGTAGGTCAATACCTACCTTTTGTTGGTTCCTCTCATCCGGACTTTAACCGTCGGTCTCAGAGTTTCACTGAGTCAACCGATACCTGGTGGGCATCGGGTCGCGGACTATAACCGCCGGTTCGAAATTACATCGACCCCGGAAACAACGTCGAAATTCTAGTGGGTGATCCGAGATCTCGCCATTGCGCCTATCTACTGCGCTGGCTTTCCTCGCCAGCTACTCCACGCACCCGTTGACCACAGCGCCCACACCACCAACAACGGTTGAAAGAACAGGCGCACAAATCGGGCTTTATCACTATCTAAACCAAAAGCATCAACGTGATTTACGTACTGAGAGATATTGCCAGGAAAGACTGCCACAAAGAAAGCTGCCACTACCCAACCCACATGCACTCGATATCGCCATAAAAAGATTAGGGATAAACCTAAAACAATCTCAACAACTCCCGATGCCAAAACTACAAAATCTGCAATTGATTTCAGGATCGTTGGAACTTGTGCCTGAAACTCAGCACGTTTTGTAGTCAGATGAGTAATACCTGCATAGGCCAGGGCTAAGCCCAGACCCACTTGTGGGATACGTCGAAGTATGTGCATCAGTAAGTCGGGCTCCTATTAAAGAACTAGTTAGTTGTTCTTTACATACTCGGCAGCGTGCGGAAACCCATTAGCTGCAAGCTTCTCAGCCATATCTTCCTTCACGGCCTTAACAACTTTATGTGTTCCGTTGCAGTTCTTCTCTGGATCTGTGGTGTAACCGCATTGACAAGCGCCCATGGTATTTCTCATTTCTTAACTCGGAGGACAAAATCGTATAGGAC
>QYPG01000046.1 GCA_007279945.1 Streptomycetaceae bacterium
GCAGTTACGTCATTGAAAATGGGGTCCTACTCAATAGTGAGAGATCCGAGCTCCTTTTTTACTCTCGAGCTAATATAGATTCGACATTTACAGTACCAAGCTCCGTAACAGAAATTTCTCAAGATGCTTTTTTGAACGCCTTCAATCTAAACGAGTTCAAAGTAAGTTCTACAAATATCACTTTTTTATCTGATGCTGGGGTTCTCTTCGATATAGATCATGAAATTTTAGTAGCCTACCCTTCTGGAAATACCTCAAGTACTTATATATTGCCGGCAACTGTTATTTCGGTTGGCACTAATGCATTCGCTTCATCCTAATTCACAACTTTAGTAATTAGTGATCAGACAGAGATATCAATTTTTTCTGATTCCGGATTGCTGTCAACAGTGCGAGTACTTACAGCTACACAATATTCTGCCGAAATAAAAGCTGCGGCGGATAAAGCTGCTGCCGATAAGTTAGTTGCTGATAAAGCTGCTGCTGATAAAGCTGCTGCTGATAAAGCTGCGGCTGATAAAGCTGCGGCAGATGCAAAGGCTGCTGCCGATGCAAAAGCTGCATCTACTAAGAAGTTGATCACCATCACTTGTGTAAAAGGTAAAGTAAGTAAGAAAATTACTGCGTTAAAACCAGTCTGCCCAAGTGGATATAAGAAGAAATAACTTATTTTGTTGCGGAAATGCTATTTTTCGCCAACATAGATAGGCTTTAAAGGTGAGTCAGACCAGTGCAGGAAAGCGATTCAAGGCTGCCTTATTAGCTGAGACGCCCCTACAAGTTATAGGTGCAATTAATGCAAACCATGCGCTGTTAGCAAAGCGTGCTGGCTATAAAGCGATCTATCTTTCGGGTGGTGGTGTTGCTGCAGGATCCCTTGGAGTTCCTGATTTGGGAATCACAACGTTAGAAGATGTTTTAACCGATGTTCGGCGCATAACAAATGTTTGTGACCTGCCCTTACTTGTCGACTGCGATACTGGTTTCGGTCCTTCGGCATTTAATATTGGTCGCACGATTAAGGATTTAATAAAGGCCGGAGCCGCTGCAACCCACATCGAAGATCAAGTCGGCGCTAAACGTTGTGGGCATCGTCCTAATAAGGAGATTGTTTCAACTGCAGAGATGGTGGATCGAATTAAGGCGGCAGTTGATGCACGCACCGATGATGACTTTGGAATCATGGCTCGAACAGATTCACTAGCTAACGAAGGTTTGGATAAAGCTCTAGATCGAGTACGTGCCTATGTTGCAGCTGGAGCTGATTACATTTTCCCTGAGGCGGTCAATGATTTAGAGACTTATAAGAAGTTTGCAGCAGCTGCAGGCGTCCCAATTTTAGCAAATATCACTGAGTTTGGAATGACGCCGCTATTTACAACTGATGAGCTAAAAAGTGCAGATGTCTCTATCGCTTTGTATCCTCTGTCAGCTTTTAGAGCGATGAATAAGGCAGCAGAGAATGTATATGAATCAATCCGTCGCGATGGAACTCAAAAAAATGTTATTGACCAGATGCAGACTCGCGAAGAGCTGTATCAGCGTATTAATTACTATGAATATGAAACTGCATTAGATAAGTTTCTAGACCCAAAGGAGTAAACCGTGGCAGAGTTTCGTACTAAGAAATCAGTAGCCCTGTCCGGAGTTATCGCAGGAAATACGGCACTTTCTTATGTGGGTCAAAGTGGTGAGGATCTTCACTATCGTGGATATAACATTAAAGATTTAGTGGCATCTTCCAACTTTGAAGAGATCGCATACCTTCTCATCCATGGAGCATTGCCTACTAAGGCAGAGCTAAGTGCCTATCAAAGTAAGTTGGCCCAGCATCGAGATCTACCTCCAGAGGTCAAAAAAGCCCTAGAAATTCTGCCTGCCACAGCCCATCCAATGGATGTAATGCGTACCGGCGTTTCAGTGCTGGGTGCATGTCAGCCCGAGACTGAGCTAAGTAACGCTGCCCATACGCGTGAACTTGCCGATCAATTAATGGCCCAACTACCTTCGATGCTTTTATATTGGTTTCACTTTAGCAACAGTGGAAAGAGAGTTGAACTCAATACAGACGATTCTTCCATCGCATCACATTTTCTACATGTTCTTCATGGGCACAAACCCTCAGACCTCTGGGAAAAAGCTATGCAGGTTTCACTGATTCTTTATGCCGAGCATGAATTTAATGCATCAACATTTGCCGGCCGAGTAATTGCAGGTACTGGTGCTGACATGTATTCGGCTATTACCGGTGCAATTGGAGCCTTACGTGGGCCTAAGCATGGTGGCGCAAATGAGGCTGCCCTAGAAATCCAAGAGCGTTACTCATCCCCCGATCAAGCTGAAGCCGATATTCGTGTCCGCATCGAAAAGAAAGAGGTGGTGATCGGCTTTGGTCACCCGGTCTATACCGTTTCCGACCCACGTAACGTAATTATTAAATCCCTAGCTCTAGAACTATCACAAGCTTCTGGTGATACTCACTTATACGATGTCGCAGAGCGAATTGAAACGGTGATGGCAGATGCTAAGAAAATGTTCCCTAACTTAGATTGGTTCTCAGCCGTTGCTTATAATCAAATGAAGATTCCAACGAGTTTTTTTACACCGATATTTGTTATGGCAAGAGTCTCTGGATGGGCCGCCCACATCATTGAACAGCGTGCTGATAACACTATAATTCGTCCCGGTGCTAACTACACTGGCCCTCAAGACCTCATCTACGTCCCCATTGACCAGCGTTAAAATTCAGTAAAGAGAAGAAGGTACGTATGTCTAGCGCAGTTAGTAAATCAACGCAGCCTTTTGATCAAGAGATTGTTGACATCGTTGATTATGTTTTGAATTTTACGATCGAGTCACCTATCGCCTATGAGACTGCGTGGAACTGTTTTCTCGACACTATCGGCTGTGGCTTGGAAGCCCTTGAATACCCAGCCTGCACAAAACTGCTTGGACCACTTGTTCCGGGGATAACGTTTAATAATGGCGTCCGCGTTCCTGGTACCAACTACGAATTAGATCCCGTCCAAGGTGCTTTCAATATAGGAACCGCAATTCGCTGGTTAGATTTTAATGACACATGGTTAGCCGCTGAGTGGGGTCATCCATCGGATAATTTAGGGGCCATCCTTGCAACTGCAGATTGGCTAACCCGAACTGGAGTGAAGAGTTTCACCGTTAAAGATGTATTAACAGCCATGATCAAAGCCCATGAAATTCAAGGGTGTTTAGCTTTAGAGAACTCATTTAATAAAGTTGGTCTTGACCATGTTGTTTTAGTTAAGGTCGCATCAACTGCAGTTGTTTCACAGATGATGGGACTTACCCGAGAAGAAACTTTGAATGCTGTTTCATTAGCTTGGGTAGATGGCCAATCACTGCGCACGTATCGCCACTTTCCAAATGCGGGTTCGCGTAAATCATGGGCAGCCGGTGATGCTACTTCTCGCGCTGTACGACTTGCCTTGATTGCAAAGGCCGGAGAAATGGGCTACCCATCGGCCCTTAGTGCTAAAACGTGGGGATTCTACGACGTCTCCTTCAAAGGCCAGTCATTTAAATTTCAACGTCCATATGGATCCTACGTCATGGAAAATATTCTCTTTAAAATCTCTTTCCCCGCAGAGTTCCACTCACAAACGGCAGTTGAAGCGGCAATGACTCTTCAGGCGCAGATGATTGCGGCTGGCAAGAGTTCTGATGATATTAAAAAAGTAACGATTCGTACTCACGAAGCCTGCATTCGCATTATTGATAAGAAAGGACCGCTCAATAATCCTGCCGATCGCGATCACTGTATTCAGTACATGGTGGCCGTACCATTGATATTTGGTCGTTTGACTGCCAGAGACTACGAAGACGATATCGCTTCAGATTCGCGCATCGATGCGCTGCGGGAGAAGATAATCTGCATAGAAGACTCGGCTTTTACTGCCGATTATCACGACCCATCAAAGCGTTCTATTGCCAATGCCATCACCATTGAATTCAATGATGGAAGCACCATTGGTGAAGAGGCCGTTGAGTATCCAATTGGCCATGCCCGCCGGCGTACTGAAGGTATTCCTCTGCTGGTCAAAAAGTTCCGCACCAACCTTGCGCGAATTTTTGACAAGCCAGCACAGGATGCAATATGTACAGTTGCCTTGGACTACTCAACGCTGATTAATACTCCAGTAGATAAGTTTATCAACTTATTAGTGAAGAAATAGTTTTATGCAACGTCTATTTAAAGCTGCAACAATCTGGAGCCCAGGAGCTGCGCCGACTTCTGCTCTGCTAGTAACTAATGGCATCATCACAGCAATCGGCGATAACGCTTTAGCAAGCCCTTTCGATGAAGTGGTAGATCTTGGAAATGTATTCGTAATGCCTGCATTTGCCGATGGTCATGCACATCCGCTTTTTGCCGGTCGTGAAATGATGGGGCCACAAATTAAAAACCTTCAGAGTGTGAATGAAATTCTTTCTGAAGTTTCTAAATATGCATTGGGGAATCCAGATGTACCGTGGATTATTGGCGGAGCATACGAGGCTGCGATTATCGAACAAGGCGACTTTGATGCACATTGGCTAGATTCGGTTGTGAACGATCGACCAGTAGTACTGCATGCAGTTGATCACCATACAATCTGGGTTAACTCTAAGGCTTTAGAGATTGCCGGAATCCCTTCAGGCACAGAAAATCCTTCTGGCGGAACCATCGCACGAAGAGAAAATGGCGAACCCAAAGGAACTTTGCGCGAACCAGCGGCGATTGATTTAATACTTCAACATGCACCCGCCCTTACGATGGCGCAAGAAGTTCATGCGTTGACCCTTGCTTGTAAAGCGCTACGAGAAGTTGGTGTAACAACGGCTGTAGATGCCTGGGTCGAAGATGGAATGGCCGAGGTCTACATAACTGCTGCTCAAACCGGGCAGCTGAGCGTAGATATGAATCTCTGCTTTTTAGCCGAACCCAATAAGTGGAAGAATAATGTTTCGCACTTTAATCGACTAAGAGCCGAGATTGACGCTCTATCTAATCCACAAAACTTGCGTGCTTCAACGATTAAATTCATCTCCGATGGAGCCTTATCTGCAGGTACGGCAGCGTTAATGGAGCCTTATATAGATCAGCCAGAAAGCACTGGGCTAATGATTTGGTCCTCAGATGAGTTACTCGATTCCCTAGTGGAATTTGACGAACTGAATTTTCAGGTACACATACATGCAATTGGTGATGCAGCGGTTCGCCAAGCACTCGATGCTATTGAAGCGATGATACGTATCAATCCCCCGCGTGATCGACGTCCAGTTATTGCACATGCCCAATTAATTCATCCTGATGATATTGCTCGCTTTGCCCAACTGGGAATCATTGCAAACTATCAGCCACTGTGGACTTACTTAGATCCCATGAACAAAGAGCTCATTCTTCCGCGCTTGGGTGTAGAGCGAAATAACCGTCAATATCAACTACGTACAATGATTGAATCCGGTGCCACCATTAGTTTTGGAAGTGACTGGCCTGTGACTAGCCAAGTCCCACTTCATGCTTTAGCTGTTCCAGTTCATCGACAAGATATCAATCACCAACCCGCGGAAGGCTGGAGTAAGCAAGAAGCAATTACTATTGAGGATTCAATGCATTTTTATACTTCAAATGTTGCATACCAGCTTTTTAGAGAGCATGAGACAGGAAAGCTTGAGGTTGGAATGCGTGCCGACTTTGTAGTGCTGGATCAAAGCCCATTAGAAGTAAATCCACATGAAGTAAGGGAGATTAAGATTATTCATCTCTATAAAAATGGAGAGAAGATTAAGTAAGCAGTTCGGAAAGTAAGACTTCTACGCGGCGCTTAATCTCATCACGAATTACTCGCACAGATTCAATACCTTGACCTGCTGGATCTTCTAAAACCCAATCTTCATATCGCTTACCTGGGTAGAACGGGCATGCATCGCCGCAACCCATTGTGACAACTGCATCCGAGGCTTGAACAGCTTCGGAAGTCAATATCTTTGGAACATTATTGGCAATATCGATACCAACTTCGGCCATTGCTTCTATTGCAATGGGGTTAATTGAATCTTTCGGTGCAGATCCGGCAGATAGAACATCTACAGCACCACCGGACAGATGCGTCATAAAGCCGGCCGCCATTTGAGAACGACCGGCATTATGTACACAAACAAATAGAACGGAGGGTTTAGCGCTCACTGCTCAATCCTTTGGCTATGCCAAGTCCAATTAGTGCACCGATGAGTTCGGCGATAACAAAGCCTGGTACCGATGACAACTCGATACCAGTGAACGTATCACTGAAAGCGCGTGCAAAGGTTACGGCAGGGTTAGCAAAAGTTGTCGAGGAGGTGAAGAAATATGCCGACCCGATCCAACCGGCAACGGCCAATGGGACATAGCGACCCTCATTCTGCTTACCGATTATTTGAATCACGAGGATTAAGCCGGCAGTCGCGACAACTTCACTGAGTAAGAGATTTGAACTTGTCTTTGCATGAGTGGACGACCCGATGGCAGGAAGCTTGAACATAACATTAGCGATAATGACTCCCACTAAGCCACCAACAACTTGGGTAAGAATGTAATTAAGAGCTGTTACTGCTGAAATACTTTTATTAATTAGTGCAACGACCGTTACTACAGGGTTAAAGTGCGCCCCACTGATTGGCCCTAACATTTGAATCAAGACTGCCAGAATCAAAAATGTAGCAAAGGCAACTATGAATAATTGAAGCCCAATATCTTTGGTCAAGTTAGTTGCCATGATTCCAGAACCCACGACCGCCATTGCCAAAATTGCTGTGCCGACTAGTTCGGCTAAGAAAGTTCGTAGTTTCATTTATGAGACACCGATGATGTCGACCACAAAGATCAAGGTTTCATTTGGACCAATTGGACCAGAACCATTTGGACCATAACCCAGGTCAGCTGGAATAACTAAGAGACGACGTCCACCAACTTTTGCACCAGGTAAGCCCTGTTGCCATCCGGCAATCACATTTGCCAGAGGGAAAGTTGCTGGTTGGCCACTTGTCCATGATGATTCAACAATCGTGCCAGTAGACCACGACATTAATGTGTAATGAACCGTTAACGTGGATGTTGCAACCACTTCGGTTCCACTGCCAACGATTATGTCTTGTGTCTGCAATGTAGTTGGAGGTATTCCAGTTGGAGCGGTGATTGTTGGCGCCTCACCTGCATTACCTGCTACTGCAGGAAGTCCTGCTGTTGCTGAATCTGCCACTGGATCTTTTCCTCCGCATGCCGTTAGAGATGTAATCGACAGCGCAAGAATTGCGGCAATCGCTAGTTTCTTATTGATTTTCATTCTTCACCTTTACTCGAGTTCTCCGATTAGTTTAAATTCGCCGCCGCCAAGCTGTCCTTGGGCACGATACATTTCTAGCTTGGCACGAGTATCGGCGATATCTAGATTGCGCATAGTTAACTGGCCAATGCGATCCACTGGTCCAAAAGCCGCATTCTCCGTACGCTCCATAGATAACTTCTCTGGGTGGTAGCTAAGGCCAGGCCCAGTCGTATTGATAATTGAAAAATCATCACCACGACGTAAACGTAGGGTTACTTCCCCAGTAACAGCAGATGCCACCCAACGCTGCAGGGATTCGCGCAACATCAGCGACTGAGGGTCTAACCAGCGTCCCTCATACAGTAGACGTCCTAAGCGACGACCTTCGGCATGATAGTTAGCAATGGTGTCTTCGTTATGAATCGCACTAATGAGGCGCTCATAAGCAATAAATAAAAGCGCCATTCCTGGTGCTTCATAAATGCCGCGACTCTTAGCTTCGATAATTCGGTTCTCAATTTGATCGGCCATTCCAAGCCCATGGCGACCACCGATCGCATTGGCCTCATTCATCAATGCAACAACATCGGTGAAATCTCTGCCATTAATGGCAACTGGGCGGCCTTGTACAAAAGAAATCTTTACATCTTCACTGTCGATCTTTATAGCAGAGTCCCAAAAACGCACACCCATAATTGGTTGAACGAGCTCCACTGACGTATCTAAATTCTCAAGGCTCTTAGCTTCGTGGGTTGCACCCAAAATATTGGCATCCGTTGAATAGGCTTTTTCTGTGCTGTCGCGATATGGCAAACCATGTGCGACTAACCATTCCGACATCTCTTTTCGTCCACCAAGTTCGTTAACAAAATCGGCATCAAGCCATGGCTTGTAGATTCGTAAATTAGGATTAGCTAACAATCCATAGCGATAAAAACGCTCAATATCATTGCCTTTGTAAGTCGATCCATCGCCCCAAATTTCAACTGAATCCGAATGCATCGCTCGTACCAACATTGTGCCAGTAACGGCTCGGCCCAGCGGTGTTGTATTGAAATACTGCTTCAGGCCTGAGCGAATATGAAAAGCACCGCAAGCGATCGCAGCTAAACCTTCTTCTACCAAAGCGGTTTTACAATCGACAAGTCGTGCAATCTCAGCGCCATACTCTTTGGCTCGGCCAGGAACAGAGTCAATATCTGGCTCGTCATATTGACCAAGATCGGCAGTGTACGTGCAAGGCAAAGCACCTTTTTCACGCATCCATGCAACAGCAACCGAAGTATCAAGACCGCCAGAAAAGGCGATGCCGACTTTTTCGCCGATAGGAAGTGATGCAAGGACTTTAGACATGAGCTAAGTCTAACCGATGTTAAGTCTTGGAAGTTTCTTCTCGAGGGCTGGCGTAATGCCCCACTGCGCACAGATATCACGATATCTCTGGATATCGATTGCTTCAGCTTTGGCATCAGTCTTTACTGCACGGATCATCATGTTTCTAGGTGTGTGCTCACCACCAATAAATTCAATAACTTCTACGCGATACCCAGCAATCCGCAGTAATTGGGCGCGTAAGGAATCGGTCAACAAATCCCCTAAACGCTCTTTCATCAGACCAAACTTCGTAAGAGCCCCCCAGGGCTCAGGACTCTCGTTCATCTGTCGCTGAATGTCATGGTGGCAACAAGGAGCAATTAACATTAACTTTGACTGAGCCGATACTGCCCAAGCAATCGCATCATCGGTAGCGGTATCACATGCGTGCAGTGCAATAGCTACATCAGCAGTTTGGGCAGTTGTTGATGCAATTTCTTCAGCTCTAAAATTAATTGTCTCGCTGATTCCTAAATTCTGGGCAATTTTATTATTTCGGTCACGCGATGAAGTTCGTACGTCAATTCCAGTAACTTGTACAGGTATTCCAATCGCGCGTAAGTATTGATGAGTGGCAAAAGTTAAGTATGCATGCCCGCAACCCAAATCTACGATTGTTAATGGCTTTGCATCGGTTGGCTTATGAATCTGGCCAGCACTAATTGCAGCTTCCAACGTAGGCACAAGTAAACGTAAGAACTCTTCAACTTGTAAGTACTTATCGTTTTTTGAAGGCTTAATCGAACCCTTATGATCGGCTATACCGACTTCTAATAAGAATGGGTCGCTTGAATCAAGTAAGCGTGCCTTCTTTTTATCATGATCTAAACTTTGTTTAAATTCTTTGCTCTCATAATGAACTTGGGCTTCACCACTCTTAGTAATTCGAATCGAGAGTGAACCATCAATGTGTTCGACAAGAATATGTGCATATCCGCTATTCAATAATTCAGAGACTGTAAACAGATCAGGTTCAATATTCTTAGTTGTCGTAGCTCTGCCATCGCTATGGCTGAGCTGTAGTTGCACTGTGCCTTTGATGCTAACCGGGCGAAGATCTATGCGTTCACAATCGGTCTGCATATTTCTGCGCCGCCCAGAAAGTACCGCTCTGACGAAAGTCGTAGGCTCAATAATGTGGGCAGAAGCTTCGCCGAATACTTCTTCAAGTGACTTAGACATTTGAGGTAAGTCTAACTTCTATTGCCAATCCACCTAACTGGCTTTGCCGAAAAGTTAGATCACCTTTGTGCCATTCAATAACCGCGCTCATAATGCTCATCCCCAAGCCACTGCCGCCGGTATCGCGGGAACGAGATCTATCGAAGCGTTTGAGCCCTTGAACTTTCTCGCTATAAGACTCCTTTGGTAAACCCTCCCCTCCATCTTCAATAATTAAATGAATGCGCTTGCCACCCACTAGTGAGACCAGAACAGGCGTGTCTACTTGCGTATGAATACGGATATTAGTTAAGGCATTTTGAATAAATCTGCGCATATATTTCTCAGAACCAATGAAGAGAACTCCATCTTCAATATTTGCCGTGACTTTGCGGTTTGGCGAAAGGCTCTGAAAGTCATTGAGGTTCTCCAATAAAAGCTCTGACAGTGGGAACTCATCGATATTAATAACATTCTCTTCGCCGAGTTCAGCCAAAACAAGCAGATCACCAATTAAGGATTCCATTCGTTTGATTTCACTCTTTAGACGGCTGAAGGCTAACTCTTGGTGATCTCCATCTAAGGCTTTGCCTTCCAACAGTTCCGTATAACCCTTTACCACCGTTAATGGGGTTCGTAGCTCATGCGCCGCATCGCCTAAAAACTCCTGCATTTTTTCACGTTGAGACCGTTCTAATGCTAAGGCTCCGGCACGGGAGATAGAGATTGAGATATAGGAGGCTAGTGCGTTGGCAAAGATTATAAAAATTAAGAGGCGAAAAAGATTTTTATTGAGGCTTTTATCAATCTCAGAAAGTGACGCCGCGATTATCAAAACTTCGCCCTCTTGAATTCTAATCTCTTTAGTTTTTAAGTGGGTATTACTTCCTAAAATAGCATTTCTGGACTCTTTAAGAACGGTCACCGAGCCATCTTGCGTCTTAAAGGCCAAAGTGAAGTCAAAGCTATTTTGATCCAAGCTCAAAAGTGCACTCGTAATTGCATCTGTTGGATTGGAGTTAACATCACTGGCAACTAAAGCTATATGGTCATCAATTATTGAAAGCTCTGCACGATAAGAACCCCATACGGCAAACCCCCCGATAAGAATTGATAACAAAGAAGTGACTATGGCTGTTGCAAGGACTTGCCGCGTTTTATTTTTCATCACCTTTAATTGGGCTCTTGAATCTGAAAACCTACTCCGCGAATAGTTTTAATGCCTTCGAACCCATCTTTATGAAATTTCTTGCGGAGGTATGAAATATACGTATCAGTAACCGTACTTTCGGATTCAAAAGTTATTCCCCATACTTCATCTAGTAAAAGCTTTTTAGTGAGTACTCGTCCCTTTTTTTCGACCAAGATTTGCAGAAGTTTGTACTCAGTCGGTGAAAGTTCTACTTCTTCACCATTAAATGTCACTAAGTGCTGTTCGTCATCTATGGCAATCGGACCGCACGTTAGCTGTGTTGGCGCACTGGTCGATTTCATCGAGCGGCGAAGAATTGCTTTTATGCGCAGAATTAACTCTTCTATGCCAAATGGCTTGATCACATAATCATCTGCACCGATTTTTAATCCCCTAGCAATATCACCTTTATCTTCACGTGCTGTGAGCATCAGCACGGGAGTTAAATCATTATTGCTACGCAAGCGCTCTACTAGTTCAAAGCCATCCATGAGAGGCATATTTATATCAATCACCATTAGGACCGGCTTGTTTGTGCGCAACAGCGTTAAGGCCGACATGCCATCTCCGGCTTCAATCGTCTCAAAACCAGCAATACGAAGAGTGTCATTAAGCAGGGCGCGTACCCCTGGTTCATCATCGACAATCATTATGAGTTCGGCCATAGCACCACTCTTTCACGCCTTGCTCGCATTGCCAATAAAACTTATGGCTTTTATAGCCTTTCACAGAGAAAACACAAAGAAGTGATGCACTATGTAGCCATGAGATTGCCCCGTATTGCAGTGGTAGCCCTTGGGCTATGTATTGCCATAAGTTCGGCAGGCCCCTCTTTCGCAGATGCCACACCAACGCCATCGCCGGATTTTCAAAGTTTGATGGCTCAATACAAAATAGAAATGGTTACATTTCAAAAGGTGATGAAAAGCCGCGAACTAGATCGGATGAAGATTAATCAAATCTTTATGAGTGCTGTCAATGATGCCAACCGTAACGCTAAGACAACTCTGAAAGCGGCCAAGACACCAACGGCTAAGAGCGAAGTAATTACAACTCAAAAAGCAGCAATTGCGGTAGCCAATGCCGTGCGAGATGCGGCAATTCTTGCTATGGGTCAATCGCCAGTAGCACCTATTGCGCCAGTAAAACCATCAAAAACTCCGCAAATGTCTCCAACCAATAAAACAAAATCTAGAAAGGTGAGCCCTACTCCATCCCCTTAAGACATTCTTTGTATATTCTTTAAGTATGAAACGTTTCAATGTGTGGTTAGCGACAAAAGTTAGCGATGGCGTAGCAACAATGTGGTGTGCCTATATATTTGCAGCCATAGCATTGATATCTCTTCCAAAGGCTTTACAGTCGGGTGACTCAATTGTCATAGTCTCGTGGGTAGCGCAAACTTTTTTACAGTTAGTTCTTCTCTCGATCATCATGGTTGGACAAAAGGTTCAGTCCAAAAAAGTGGAAGATACAATAAATGAAACTCATACTGCCTCATTGGCCGAGTTAGTCGAACTGCATAAGATCTCACGCGATATGCATACACTCATGAAAGAGATTGAGTCTAAGCTCGCTCGCTGAAATGTTACCAAAGCGAAACATTGCAGCCCTGCTTTCAGGGTTCTTACATAGATAAATACAGGCCTTGTGGTTTAAGTTCAAGCAATGACGTCGTTGCCGTGGTGGAAAGAAGCGGTGATTTATCAGATTTACCCCCGCTCATTCTTTGACACAAATGGTGACGGTGAAGGCGATCTTCCTGGAATCACATCCAAACTTGAGTATGTACAGCAGCTTGGCGTAGATGCAATTTGGCTCAGTCCTTTTTATACATCACCAAATAAGGATGGCGGATACGATGTCGCCGATCCCCGTGATGTCGACCCACGATTTGGCAGCCTTAACGATGCTAAGGCTCTCATTCATCGTGCGCATGAACTAAATTTAAAAGTGCTCGCAGATATTGTTCCCAATCACTTTTCTGATCAACATAAATGGTTTCAGGCCGCGCTACATGCCGCCCCCGGCTCTGCTGAACGCGCACGTTTTCATTTCTATGATGCTCATCTTGACGGAACTCCTCCAAATAACTGGATCTCCCTTTTCGGTGGCCCTTCTTGGACACAAGTACCTGATGGACAGTATTACCTCCATTTATTCGATTCATCACAACCTGATTTGAATTGGGACAATGCTGACGTCAAAGAAGATTTTGAAAAAACGCTGCGCTTTTGGCTCGATCTTGGCGTTGATGGTTTTCGAATCGACGTTGCGCACGGATTAGTGAAGGAAGATATTTTAAAGAACCACCACGATCCACAGGGCCTAAGTAATGCGCTAAGACTTGATTACCCGATGGAGCCAGATGAACGTAATGAGCTGCTTCTTTCAGTTCCATACTTTGATCGGCAGGGTGTGCACGAAATCTATCGCAGCTGGAGAAATATCTTTGATTCTTATGGCGACCGTGAAATAATGGCTGTTGCCGAAGCTTGGGTACATCCACCAATTAATGCAACAAAATATGTTCGGGCTGATGAGCTTCATCAAGTTTTTAATTTTGATTTGTTAACAGCACCTTTTGAAGCTGCGCATCTATTTGAGGTAATTAATCGCTCTATCGAATTAAATGCATCCGTGAATGCATTACCAACATGGGCACTGAGTAACCACGACTCCCCTCGAGTTGCCTCGCGCATTGGGGATCAACCTTCTTGTGCACTAGCCCTTTTTGTTTTAGCTCTACCAGGCTCTAACTATATTTTTGCTGGCCAAGAGTTAGGTCTACCTGATGGAGAATTACAAGATAACGATCGCCAAGATCCTTCCTTCGTCCGCTCTGGCGGATTAGTTAAGGGAAGAGATGGTGCACGCGTCCCCTTGCCATGGAGCGGTGATTCGACGCCATTCGGATTCACTGCAGGAACTCCTTGGCTGCCGCTATCACAATCATGGCAACCATACACCGTTGAAAATCAGGAGAAAGATGCAGAAAGTATTCTCAATCTTTTTCGGCGCGCACTCTCCATACGCCGTGAAAACCTCCTAGTTGGCCAGAATATTCAATGGCTGGAATCTCCTCTTCATGGCACTAAGGGTGGTTCAATTCTAGCCTTCAAGCGCGGTTCAATTACAGTTGTTATGAACGTATCCGACAGCGAGAATGTGATTGAACTTGCGGGTAATGTCGTCCTGGCAAGCTTTAGTAGCATGCAAGTAAATACCGCAATTAAACTTCTACCGGCACGTTCGTGCATCTGGATCTCTAACTAACTGGCACAATACGCTTCATGGAATCAACGGCTACATGGATCATTACTATAGGTGTCTTAGCTGCAGTAATTATCCTAGATTTACTTCTTGCGATAGTTCGGCGCAATAAACCTACAACGATTTTTGAGGCTGCATTTTGGACCGTTTTCTATATTGGCACAGCTATCGCCTTTGGTGCACTTTTACCGCAATGGACAAGCGAGCAAGGACAGAAAGAGTTTTTTGCCGGCTGGTTGACTGAGTATGCACTCTCAGTCGATAACATCTTCGTCTTTATAATTCTCTTGACGCATCTAAAAGTAGAAAAAGAAAAACAACAGTTAGTTCTCCTCCTAGGTATAATGCTAACAATTGGCATACGCGGATTACTTATCCCACTCGGCGCTGCTTTGATTTCACGATTCTCGAGTATCTTTTTTCTCTTTGGTGCATTCCTAATCTATACAGCTTATAAGTTAGCCAAAGAGAATGAAGAGGATGAGTGGAAGGAAGGCCGAGTCGTTGCCTCATTAAAAGCCCGCGGCCTGAGCATATTTTCTATCGCCTTAATTGCATTAGGTTTAACTAACTTGGTCTTTTCATTGGACTCTATTCCAGCAATCTTTGGACTCACAAAGGACCCTTATATTGTGACCACTGCAAACATCTTTGCATTAATGGGTCTTCGCCAGCTCTACTTTTTGCTAGAAGGCTTACTGGCCAGGTTAATCTTTCTTTCCAAGGGACTCTCATTTATTTTAGCTTTCATCGGAATAAAAATGATTATGGAGGCCCTCCACGGGATTGGTATAGACGAGGTTGCTGGAGTACATATTCCAGAAGTTAGTCTGGAGTTTAGTCTTGGGGTAATTGTTGCAAGTTTGGCCATTACAACAGTTGCTAGCCTGACTGCCACACGCAAAGATGGCACTGCAATAGTTTAAAGACTGTACTTATGATTTCTTAAAGTATCATGATCAAACTCTTTAGTTCGTTCGTGAATTTTTCGAATCTGAAATGCAAATGCTTTTACTGCGGCGTCAAATGCAGCTACATCGTTGAACTCGGCTGCCTCAGATTTAATCAATGGACCCGATCCATGCGAAGTCAAAATAACGCGGTGCGAATGCTTTCCCTGTCGAGGGTTGGACTCATGAAGAATCTCAACTTCAACGCGATCGATAGCAACACTAAATCGCTCCATGCTGTTGAGTTTCTCTTCTACGATCACTCTAAAATCTTCGGCTAAATCTGCATTTCGTGTATGAATTTGAATCTTCATAATTAAAAGGGTACTGCTAATACCGCCAATGTCGCTATAGCAGCCAATGAGAATGATTTTAAGAGAATACTCGATGCAGTTTTACGATCAGCTGCGCGGTTAATAGGATCACTTACACGTGAAATATCACCTAACTTGCCAAAATTAAAAGTGCCGGCAAAACCATAGGCCAGGCAGAACTTACTTCGTGACTGAATATAGCCAACGGATGCAACTAAAAGTGGAAAGAAAATACCTAACCGTGCTTCACGTGGAGCATTTACTGAAATAAGAGCTATGAGTGAGCTAGCTGAGAAAAATAAACCAATGAGAGCAACAAATTGCCTTCGGCGAACTTCGCGACCACCAATATTGCATGTACCAGGAACATAGGCGGTCTCAGGCATCTTCAAACTCATCTTCATCAATCCATGCATTGGCAGTCGTATCTTCTTGATGCTCAATCCAGGAGAGAAACGAGCCAACAGCACGGAAGGCTAAAACTGCAACAGTGACTGCTGCAAATAATCGCCTAAATGCTTTAACCATAAGATAAAAATACTCGCTATTGCTAAAAATTTCTCTAGATAGCCGAGAGCGCGCGCTCGATGTCGCTCCAGATATCATCAACATGCTCGCATCCAACCGATAAGCGAATTAACTGCTCAGGAACACTCAGACTCTCCATCGGCCAACGACGTCTGCGCTCCCATAATGATTCAACTCCGCCAAGACTTGTTGCATGAGCAATCAAGTGCGATGAGTCACATACTTTCTGCGTTTCCTCTGCTGTCCCAGCTACTTCAAAAGAGATGATTGCCCCAAAGCCTGGGTAGCGTACGCGACTCACCTTTTTATGTCCGGAGAGTTTTTCTACAAGTTGCTTAGCGTTTTCTTGAGATTTATTAAATCGCAATGGAAAAGTACGCAGACCTCGAAGAGCTAGCCAGGCCTCAAATGGTCCCGGGATGGATCCATTAAAACTACGAGAGTCTTGCAAGCGCTTGAATAAGGCTTGATCATTTGTAGAGAGCGAACCCATTAACACATCGCTGTGGCCTGATAAAAACTTAGTTACGGAGTGCATAACAATATCGGCACCCATCGCTAAAGGATTCTGCACAAGTGGAGTTGCAAACGTATTATCGACGCCAACACCAATTCCTAACTTCTTTGCCGCAGATATGAGTGTGGATAAATCGGCCACATCTAGACAGGGATTAGTTGGAGATTCCAACCAAATAAAAGCCGCACCTTTCATCGCATTGATTACTTCATCGGTATTTACTACATCGACAAAGCGAACTTCTAAGCGACCGCTTTCATTAAATGAATTCAAAAGCGTCATCACTCCGCTATAACCTTGATTTGATGCAACTACTGGAGCACCGACAGGAAGAATTGAAAATACTGCGCTAATCGCTGCCATTCCAGATGAAAAAGCTAGAGTCTGTCCACCTTCGAGTTCACTAATTGCCGCTTCAAGTGCGCTCCACGTCTGATTGCCGTATCGACCATAACCAATTGGACCACCAGCATGAAACGTTGAGGTTAAAACGATTGGAGGATTAAGTGCGGCATCTGGAGAAATGTCAGGTCGGCCAGCAGTAATTGCGGTTGTTTCAATATGGCGCTCTTCACTCATGTGCTTAGTCTAATTGTTTTGAAAGCACTGCCATCGCAGCGTTATGACCAGGAATTCCACTGACTCCACCACCCCTGATGGCTCCGGCACCGCATATGAAAATCCGGGGATCATCGGTTTCGACCCCCCAGGATGGCTCTGTTCCATCCTCCCTGAAGGGAAAATGCAGATCGCGATGGAAGATATTGCCTCGTGGCAGGCCGATAGCAGCTTCTATATCCAGGGGAGTTTTTACTTCAATCCCGGCAATCAAATCTTCAATCGGCTCAACCAAATATTCATTGAGAGAAGCAAGTGCTGACTGAAGCCCAACTTCGCGCGCTGCATCATTGTCGCTATCAAATAATTTAGCTGGGGTATGGAGACCAAAAAGCGTTAAAGTCTGAAAACCTTTGTCTTGAAGCTCTTGGCTCAAGATTGAAGGATCCGTCAGCGTATGGCAATACATTTCTAGCGGCATTACATGCGGCATTTCACCATTTTTTGCCGATGCAAAAACACTTTCAAACTGTGCAAAGCTTTCATTTGCATGGAAAGTTCCCGCAAAAGCTATATGTGGATCGATACCAGATTTAAGAACCGGCAACTGTTTAAGTAAAATATTAATTTTCATCTGCGATCCCTCAAGAGATTCAGGTGCAGGCAAGCCACGTAGCTTAGCCAAAGTTTGGGGAGCAACATTAGAAAGTACATACTTCGCTTTTATCTCTTCGCCCGCAGAAGTTTTAACTTGAGCTCCTGAAGCATTACTACTAATACTTGTAACTCGACTATTTAGTTCAATAGATACGCCGGCTTCGCGTACTACTCGCTCGAGTTCACTGACTAGCTTTCCCATTCCACCTTTAGGAACTTTCCACTCCCCGGTACCATTTCCCATCAAGTGATACAAAAAGCAGATATTTGCCTGTAAATCAAAGGCTGAAGCAAAAGTTCCAATTAAAGCGTCAGTGAGCACTACTCCTTGAACAAGGTCATCGTTAAAATATCTTTGAATCACCTCACCTATTGGTTTTTCAATCATGAACTCCCATGTATCTGGGAGCCCAACCAAATCTCTTAATTCGCTACGCGTCATCAAAGGTCTTAATAGAGTTGGCGCAATTCTCTGAGCAAACTCAGCGATTAATCCATAAAACTCTTGCCAGGATGCTGCCTCACGGCCACTTGGATCTAATTTTCTAAAAGACTCCTCAGTTGCTTTATCCCAGAGACGTGAAACCAATAAACCATCTTCGACTCCATTGCGCCTATACGGTGTGTAGCTTGATACATCTCTTGAGATGCACTCAAAATCTAGCCCTAGGTCTTCAATGATCGCATCGGGCAAAAGCGATACTAAATATGAATATCGAGATAAATGAGCATCAAAATCTGGAAAAGCGCGAACACTTGTTGTTGCACCGCCGATTTCGCTATTTGCTTCAAGGATTCGAACGCTTTTGCCGGCTTTAGCTAAGTACGCTGCAGCAACTAAACCATTATGTCCGCCGCCAACTATGACGACATCGCAATCTGGTTCGTGCATTAGAGGGTCCGGACAATCCGATCAATTGCCTCAGAAATAATTGCTGGGCTGGTAGCAAAATTTAGCCGAACATACTGTGGGCACTGCGCGCCATATGTATGTCCAGGATTAAAAGCTACTCGCCCCTTTTCCAATAACGTCGCTGATGGATCTACCCCGAGGTTGAGTGATTCCAGGTCTAGCCATGCTAAATAGCTGTTATGTGGAATGTGATATCGCACCGTCGGTAACTTTGAAGCCAAAAGCTCTTTAATTAAAAAACGATTGTGATCTAGCTGTTTTATTACTGAATCTAACCAGATGCCTCCCTCTGCGAAAGCTGATGCAGAGGCGAAAGCTCCCAAAATAGATGCCCGGAAATGCACTGCTTTGGGCATCAAACTCAATTTTTCATTTATTGCAGCATTCTGCGAAACAATAATGGCGCACTTAAGACCTGCAATATTCCATCCTTTTGAGGCTGCAGTAACTGTTACACCGACTTCGCGCGCAGTTTCGTTGAGCGATAAAAATGGAATAAAGGTGTTTTCTTTGAAAGTTAGGGGTGCATGAATTTCATCACTGATTACTAAGACGCCGTACTTCTTGGCCATCTCTGCAATACGAGTCAGTTCAGCTTTTGAATACACTCTGCCTAGAGGATTGTGCGGTGAACACATTAAGTGAACTTTTAGACCTGATGAATATGCTTTTTCGAGCGCGTCCCAATCGAGTTCCCAAGGATTCTGTGTATCGCTCTGTTCGCCAGTGCGAGTAAATGGAACATCGATAACTTGAAGATGTGTTTCATTTATCCAGTTATAAAAGTTTTGATAAACCGGCGAGTTAATTAAAAGAGTATCTCCGGGCTTAGTAAAAACACGTAAAACTTCTACAACGGCAACTCCAACATCTGCGGCAACTCGAACTTGAGAAGTATCTACATCCCAACCCCAACGCTGTGATGCAAACTTCGCAAAGCCTGCTGGAAGCTCAGGTACTGCGCCCAAATAACCTAAATCTGAGTGCGACACCATTTCAAGGAGCGTCTTTTTAATTGGCTCAGCGATAGGAAAATCCATTTCCGCTACCGGCAGTGGCAGAACATCTCTATCGAAATCACGCCACTTTTCAGAGTGGTGAGTGAGCAGTTGCGCTAGATCTGGTGCGGCTACGTTGGTGTCAGTCATGGCGGAGAGATTACCCTGCCTTGACCCATTTTGCTGTTTTAGAGCCCCTGCTCGGCGACGGTTAAGCGTCTGGTGGTATTTCTTACAACTAAGGTCGTTGGCAGAACCAGTGATGGCGCAATAACGTTTGGTTTTCTCAGCCGCTCCATAATCGACCATGCCGCCATTTCGCCCATTAATTGGACCGGCTGTTCTATCGTTGTTAGCTCAGAAAACTCGGCCATTTCGTGACCATCAAATCCAACAATCGAGATATCTTCTGGGGTTTTTAATCCATGTCGACGAAGTGCTTGCATAGCGCCCATCGCCATTTCATCAGACTCACAAAAAATAGCTGTAGGTCTATCTGGCCTAGCTAACAAATCATCCATGGCACGTGAAGCGGTATGCATCGTAAAATCACCATGAACCTCGCGTGAAGGAAGCCATTCAAGTCCATTTTCTGCCAAGACCGACATAAAGCCCTTACGGCGATCTTGCGGAACACTGAAATTAAATGGATCATCGGGACGACCTGACATTAAACCAATCTTTTTGTGCCCTTGATTTACAAGGTGCTGAGTGGCTGTACGAGCCCCGCCAACATCATCAATTTTAATACTCGCACACTCTGGATGCTCCATGCCAACAAGTGCAATTGGAATTCCAAGGCTAAGCATTGAGTTAAACTCTTCTTCAGTCGGCGGTAACGAAATCACAATTAAGGCATCTACACGGCCTTTAAGTAGTTGATGTTGAAATAAGCGTTCGCGACCCTTCATGGCACTGAAGTTATACAGAAGTAAATCAAGGCCTGCTTCACGTAGCGCTTGTTCGGCGCCGTTAATTACTTGCGAGAAATACCACCGTGAAATATATGGCGCTACCACCCCAACGCTATTGGTTCGTCCTTGAGCTGCATTGCTACGAACTGGCGTTAATGGGTAATCTAATTTTTCAGCGGCGGCAATGATTTTGGATCGAGTCGCATCATTGACGTGCTGAAGGCCCCGCAGCGCGCGTGAGACTGTTGCAGTTGAGACTCCAGCCTCTTCTGCAACTTCCTTAATTCCAGCCATTTCCACCCCTGATGTCGTAAAAACCTGCAAAAACCTGCAAAAATATCTGCAACAGGTGTAAAAGTAGAGCACTATGGATGCAAATGGCAATACCTAGCGCAATTACGGGTAAATTCACGTGTATGAGCCAACAAATTGAGACCCAAATAGATGTCTGCCTCACTGAGCGAAACCGAACCACAGCGCTTTTTAGAATCATCTTGGTCGTACCGATGCTCATATTTGTAGCAACTTTTGTACCACCAGATTTCACTAGCGTAAATAGCTACGCCGTTGGTTTCTTTATTCTGCCCGTCGCTCTGGCAATTGTGGTTCGACAGATTTATCCAAGTTACCTCTTAGCTTTTAACGAGTCACTACTTTCGCTACAAACGCGCGTCGATGCTTATCTGCTCTTGCTCACCGATGAATATCCTTCGATTGAAGAAAATGATCTTGTCAGTGTCACTTTTCCAGTAGTCGATGCTAAGACTTTGAACCGCTGGTTGCCATTGGTTAAATGGTTCTTAGCAATTCCGCTGTATGTAGTTGGAGTTTTTTACATTATTTATGCCGCCATACTTACTCTTTTCGCTTGGTTGAGCATTTTATTTACTGGCAACTATCCAGAGCGTTGCGCTGAAGGTGTAGTTGGAACTATTGCTTTTTGGAATCGCGTAGTTGGTTATACACTCGTTCTAGTCACAGATGAGTATCCAACTTTTTCGCTATAAGTTATGGCAGTTAATTCAACCCACACAATGCGACGTGTAGTCGCTGAAGTCGCAGTTTTAGATAAAAAGTTTGCACCACTCATCAATCGGCGGCCTTTGTGCACTATAGGACGCTCAGATCCGAGCGAAACTAACTTTGAGTCTCTGGTGAGTTCAGTTATTTCTCAACAGCTTGCAACTAAAGCAGCAGAAACGATTCATAGTCGGTTGCTTTCATTGTGCAAAGGAAAAATAACTCCACGAAAGCTTATTAAATTAGATGATCGTGCGCTACGAGAAATTGGTGTCTCTGGGGCTAAAACTCGCACTATTAAAGGCTTAGCCGGTGCAGTGATTGATAAATCTATTCCGATCGAGCGCATCGATGAGATTAAGGATGATCAAGAGATATTTGAAGCTCTAACGTCGTTGTGGGGTATCGGTCGCTGGACAGTTGAAATGTTTATGATGTTTCAACTTGGTCGTCTAGATGTCTGGCCAACTGGTGATTTAGCCGTACGCAGAGGGTGGGATCTGATTCATAAAAATAGAGAGGAGACTTCACCTAAGGAATTAGATGTTCTTGGCGACAAGCTGCATCCATACAGAAGCGTTGCAGCCTGGTACTGCTATCAGGCCGTTCATGAATCACGCGGTTTAGATTATTAATTATCTTCTAGAATCATGGACACTGAGTTAATACACCAACGCTCATCGGTTGGAACGTCATAGCCTTCGCCTTTAAACACATGCCCCAAGTGAGAACCGCATGCAGCACATCTGACTTCAGTTCGCACGCGTGGAAAAAGCGAACGATCTTCAATTAGTTCAACAGCATCGTCGCTGGTAGGTGCATAAAAAGAGGGCCAACCGCAGCCAGAGTGAAACTTTGTTTGACTCTTGAAAAGAACCGCAGTGCACGCTTTACATTTATACACACCGACTTTATCGGTATCGGTATATTCACCAGTAAATGGCCGTTCAGTTGCTGCATTTCTTAAAACATCGTAAGAGACAGGATCTAATGTTGCTTTAAGTTCGGCTTCATCAATTTTTACTGGGTAATTTTTCTCACTCACGTGCTAACCCATACTTTTGGATATGCAACTCCGGTACTTGAATGGCAGTCATAACCTAGTGGATTCTTTTTCAAATATTTTTGATGGTATTCCTCAGCCAAATAATATTGAATTCCATCGGCCGATAGAATCTCTGTTGTAATCTCATCCAAGCCTTCAGCAGTTAAAACACCTTGATAGATATTTCGAGACTGCACGGCAGTTACATGCTGTTCAGCCGTCGTGGTAAATAGCGCACTGCGGTACTGAGTACCAATGTCGCCACCTTGACGATTGAGAGACGTTGGATCATGCATCGTCCAAAACTCTTCGAGTAAGTTTTGAAAGCTAACTTTGCTGTCATCAAAAACTATTTTCACAACTTCGGCGTGACCCGTCGTCCCAGTGCACACCTGTTCATACGTTGGTGTCACGGTTGTGCCACCCATATAGCCAACGCTTGTTTCAAGCACGCCATCTATCTGCCAAAAACGTCGCTCAGCGCCCCAAAAACATCCGGTAGCGCAGTACATAGTTGAACTCATAGGCGTGATTCTTTCATTGTCACGACATATCTGCACCCGCTGATAGCCTTATATCCATACCTTTTGAGCCCCCGTAGCTCAGGGGATAGAGCACTGCCCTCCGAAGGCGGGTGCACAGGTTCGAATCCTGTCGGGGGCACACGCGACCTATATCACCATAAATCTGGAAATCTTTCCCCGTTCATCCTTGTTAATGAAGGTATAAGACGAGACAATTGACGCCTTGCGCAGGAATTGAAAGCGCAGAAACAACGTTGTTAAGTAATGATGAGCCTCCCCCTAAAAGAGGCTAAAGGAGGCATGCACATGGATTGGCGACATCAATCAGCTTGCCGCGATGAAGATCCTGAGCTCTTTTTTCCGGTGGGAAATACCGGTCCGGCCCTGACCCAGATCGAAGAAGCTAAAAAAGTTTGTCAACGCTGCATCGTAAAAGAGCCATGCCTTGCATGGGCACTTGAGAGCGGACAAGATGCTGGTGTGTGGGGTGGCCTCTCTGAAGATGAACGTCGTGCGCTTAAGCGTCGCGCAGCTCGTAACCGTGCACGTTTGATGGAGCAGCAAAACTCTTTCTAATTTAGTTACAACGGAAAGCGTAACGTTGCAACAGTTCCTTCATCTGTGGAAATTAAGGCGAGCTTTCCTTTCAACTCATTTTCAGTCAAAGTTCTAACTATTTGTAATCCCAAATTTGAAGAAGTAGTTATGTCGAATCCATCAGGTAAGCCAACACCGTCATCACTGATCTTAACTACACACTCATTACTATATTGTTGTACGTCGATTAATAATTTTGTTCCTTGCTCTGCTAAACCGTGTTCTAAAGCGTTGTGCATCAACTCTGTTACAACTAAAGACAGAGGGGTTGCTAAGCGAGATTCTAAGGAGCCAAGCTGGCCTTTTCTCTCGATTCTTAACTCTCCCATGCGCGGACTGAGTTCAAGGGCATGAGTAATTAAACTAGTTAATACTTCATCAAATGCCACCGAATTTTCGGTACTGCTTGACAGAGTTTCGTGAACCAAAGCGATAGATGCAATACGACGTACAGCTTCATTTAGCGCCGATGCTGCTCCCGGATCTTCTATTCGACGTGCCTGTAATCTCAGAAGTGCCGAGACTGTCTGCAGATTGTTCTTTACACGATGATGAATTTCACGGATTGTTGCATCTTTTGTGACGAGTTCACGATCTCGCCTGCGCAGTTCAGTTACATTTTGCAATAACACTATTGCACCCACTCGATCAGCATCTTGCAACAAAGGGAGTACAAGTAGATCGATAGTCGCACCTTGATTATCGATCTCGACCCTTCGCAATACTTTGCCATTTAAGCGTGTGCGTATCCCCTCTTCGTGAGGATCGGGTGAATTCTTTATGACTGCTTCGGCGATATCACCTAACTTATTATTTTCAATCTCATTTTTCCACCCCATGCGACTAAAAGCCGAGCGCGCGTTAGGGCTTGCGTAAGAGATAACACCATTGATATCCAATCGAATTAATCCGTCACCAACGCGTGGCAGGGGTTCAAAGATAGAGCCTGCTGCCGTATACGGAAATGAACCTTGAGAAACCATTTGATACAAGCTATTTGCTATCTCTCGATAGTTAAGTTCGAGTCGGCTTGGCGATCGCATGAGCTCTGCATTTCTGTGCCGAGAAATTACTGCAATTACTTGACCATCGAAGAGAACTGGAATTGTCTCTTCCTTGACCATAATCTCCCCAAGTTTTTCAGGTGCTGAGTTACGTCCAATTTCACCGCTTGATAAAGTCTCGTCCAAACTTGGGTGGCTACCCCAACTAACTTCATCCCCAATCACATCATTTGCAAAAACTGTTGCAGTTGTTGTTGGGCGAATATGAGCAACTGCAACATGGCCAGTAGGCCAAAGTTTAATATCTTTTCTAATTGGAACCCATAAAATTAAATCAGCGAATGACAAGTCTGATAAAAGCTGCCAATCGGCCACTAATTCTCGAAGTCGATGTTTTTGATCAATCGTGACTGAACTACGACCATTGAGAAGAGTTTCGAACTGTGGCATTTTACTTCCAGTTAACTAACTCGTCGGCGATTTCTTGGGTTGCAAACCAGGTTAATTCATCTTCGCCATCATAGGCAAGAAGCGCACACTGCACTTGATCCCAACGAATAGGGGAATTGAGAGTAAGCGAATCGGAGTATTCTTTATCCACTTGGTTGTAATCAATCTCGATCGCTAGAACTAAGCCAGGTGCGAGCTTAGATTCGCGAAGTCCTAAGGCTTTTTCACCTGCTGCAATTGAAAGTAAATACTCCAGCTCTTCAGAATCACAATCATCATTATTAATCAGGAAATCACTTGTAGGGGAAAAGAGGGCTTCTACCTGCATAGTAAGAGTCGAGATGAAGCTCTCAAGTTCACTATGGCTAATTGCCAGGTATGTGCGCATTGACCAATAGTAAGGGAGTTTATACGCTCATTTCGCTAGCTATTCTGGCAATTGATTTTCTCAAAGCAGAGCGCTCGTTAACCTCAACGAAGGTGGCTTTTTCAGCCTGAGCTGCAGCTGCAGCACGTAAATCACGATTTATGACACGAACTGCTGTTGGGCGAAGTGGAGTCGTGATTGAGAGGAATTTTCCCTCTTCCTCTTCCCCTCTCCGGCCCTGAGAACGCATATTCAGTGTGAAACTAATAGTGCTTCGAATCGAGGTCATTCCCATAAGCGTGACAACTTGTTCCAGTCTATGTATGCCTAATAAATCTGCCCGAGCCACAATCATCATTTCATCACCTTGGTCACAGCTCCATGTTGTCATTGTCGATGTCCAACGGCGATCGGTTAGGCGATTTGAGAGACCAGAGATAGATCCTAAATCGATGATGATATTGTCAAAAGCCGCTGTTGCACGCTCCATATAATCGTCAATAGATAAGGCTTGATCTTGCGAAATCTCTGCGACGCAGAGTCCAGGTGCCAACGTTCTCCATCCCGTATCACTGTGCACATGCCTAATCGCTAACAGTGCGGCCACAGATGGAGCGCGAAAATTCGCATCAATTAATAAAGTAGATTTTTCAAGAACACTGAGCTCCATTGCTAGGTTTAGCGCAAGAGTCGTGCAACCCGTTCCACTTCCTGCAGATCCGATTGCTAAAACATGAGCACGCCGACTTTGACGTGAGACTTGAGTATTCTGTCGAATCAGAGGAGCTCGGACAAATCCTCGAATAAGACTTACCAAATCAGTTGTTGTAGCCGGGATAGAGTGCAGCTCTGAATAGCCAGCTATTTTCGCTGGTTCACGAGCAAAGCCCACAACCGCTTTGACTGTGCGGCTTATTGACTCTAGGCGAGCCGGCGTTAAACCAGAAAGATCTGGCGAATAAATAAGTAGGGCTGCAGATGTGCTTTCAAGATTTGTGCGAGTGTAGTTTTCTAATGAATCACTATCAATTGCCCGAAAGATGACGCTCCACCCTTGAGCAAAGAGCGCACTAGCTATGAATCCCTCAATCTCGGGATTAGAAATTGCAGTAATAACCGTAGGAAGCTCTAAATTAGACATGCGCACTCACCACAACTAATCGTCCATGTGTTGTTGCATGCAACAAGTGCAGAACCTGGGTCTCTTCAACAGCAACTGTCAGTGAAGCGTCAGTTCCAAAATTCTTGTTCTTTCCATCAAAACTTAGCAGAGTGATGCCACCCAGAATCATCACGGGCTCAATCGGTAGCTCGCCATTTTGGCTATCGATAACCCAGTAAATATCTACTTGCTCACCTGCAAGAACTCCAGCAGCAACATCAGATGCTCGAATACTTATTGGAACTGCACTCGTTGCCATAATTTTGCCATTATTAGTGGTGTTAATGCGGCTCAA
>QYPG01000037.1 GCA_007279945.1 Streptomycetaceae bacterium
CGGGATGCTGCACCCGCGGCACGCCGCAGCACCTCGTGCGAGTACGTACCAGTTTTCTTGCCGAGACCAGTAAAGACCATCATCCGCACCGTTGTACCAGGCACTTTAATAACTTCATCTGCCTTGCCCGTTGCGCCCATTTCAATCAGCGATGCCAGAATGGATTTAGTATCAATCGTTAGGTCGCCGGTTTCAATTACTAAGCCAGCCTTTGAGTTAGCCGTAGCCAATCCAAGAACAACAACTTCATCTTTAACAACGCCATCGGAGATTTTTAGTGTGGTCATGGGTGTTAGCGTAATAGATGTATTGGTAGGTTTGCACAATGAAGACATCGCCCTTAAATGATAAACACCTCGCGCTACAAGCAAAGATGGCTGATTTTGGCGGCTGGATGATGCCTATTGAGTATGCAGGAGCTGGAGTTCTAGCTGAGCATGCCGCGGTTCGAAATGCCGTCGGGATCTTCGATGTCTCTCACTTGGGTAAGGCCAGCGTAAGTGGGGAAGGCGCTTTGGAGTTTTTGAACTCTATGTTCACCAACGATTTGACGCGAATTAACAATGGTTCGGCCCAATACACGCTTATGTGTAACGAATCTGGTGGCGTCGTGGATGATTTGATCGCATATAAAAATAGCGATAGTGATTTTTTCCTAGTCCCAAATGCTTCAAATACCAGTGACGTTGTCGCTCTTCTGCAGGCACACGTACCGCCAACAATTGCGATCACTAACCTGCACAGTGAGTTTGCGGTCATTGCAGTTCAAGGACCTCTAGCTCCGCAAGTGATGCGATCACTAGGGGTGAATACCGATATTGATTACATGGCCTTCACGACTGTGTACATTGGCGGCGCAGAAGTGATTCTCTGCCGCACTGGCTATACAGGTGAACTCGGTTATGAACTTTTACCGCATGTCGCCGATGCATCTCGCGTGTGGGATGCACTAGCTACGGCGATAGAGCCACATGGCGGACTTGTCTGCGGATTAGGCGCGCGCGACACATTACGGACAGAGATGGGATACCCATTGCACGGTCATGAACTTTCGTTAGAGATTACTCCTGTGCAAGCAAGTGCCTCATGGGCAATTGGTTGGGACAAGGGTGATTTCTTAGGCAGCCCAGTTTTACGAACTCAAAAATCAGATGGACCTGGTAAACGAAGCGTTGCGCTCAAATCTTTAGACCGTGGAATTCCTCGCGGTCACATGGTTGTCAGAGATAGTCTAGGAAAAGAGTTGGGGCTAGTTACCAGCGGAACTTTTTCACCAACGTTAAAGGTAGGAATCGGGATCGCTTTGTTAGACACATCTGTCACAGTTGGAGATCAACTAGTTATAGATGTCCGAGGTCGTGACTCATTAGTAGAGGTTGTTAAACTTCCTTTTGTGCCATCCCACGTTCGATAAATTCAATCGGCGTCAAGAAGGCTGCACGCATATATGTTCGGCGCAGTGCGCTCAAGACTGGGTGCCCAGCCAGTGCAATTAATGTGCTGGTGAAGACGGCTCGTGGTACATCCCAGGCCATGGCGCTCAGAAAATGAAACGTGAAAAAACGAGAGATATTCTCGCTTAACACACCACCGGGCAGAAACGAAAGCTGGGTTTGCGAAGCAATTGCCCAAGGCCAGAACTGTAAATCCATCAAAATGCCAAAGAGTTCACAGGCAAATACAGCGAAAATAATCAGCATGGCTAACTCTTTTACCCCGCGCATAGATTTACGTCCAGGAAGTATCCCAGCAAGTAAGCCAATCCATGCGGCGGCAAAGATTTGATATCCAAGCCAGGGCCCCAGTCCTCCTGTAAGAAGGGCCGATACAAATACCGAATTGAGTCCAAGTAAAAAGCCAAATGACGGACCAAACACGCGTGCGCTTAATATTAAAAGAAACCACATTGGTTCGATACCGACAGCACCAGCTCCTAGTGGACGCAGAGCGGCAATGAGTGCTGATAAAACCCCTAGTAGAGCTACAGATTTTGCATCAAGGCGAGAGTTAGAAATTTCAGATATTACTAATAAAAGGGCTATTGAAATTGCAATCCAAAAAAATATTTGAGTGCGAGGAAGGTCTTTTCCGGAGTAGAGAAAGGGCCACAAGAAACCGAGTGCACTAACCATGGATGCACAAGAAAGAACAAGGCTATTGCGTAAAGAAAATCTGACTACATCGGCAGTTGTATCGATCATGTTTTTTGACCTAATGCAGCGATAACATCGCGGACCGTTAACCAAGGAACCGGTGACATGACCTTAGATATCTGTGGCGCAAAGGCCGGGGAGGAGAGAAGAACATCGACAGTTGGGCCATCGGCGACTATGTCACCATCTGCCAGAAAAATCACGCGCGTAGCAAGCTCGGCCACTAGTTCGACATCGTGTGTGGCTATCACCACTGCGCGATTGAAAGATTGTGCAAAGCCAATCAAAATTTGGGTCAGCATTTTCTTGGCTTCGTAATCTAATCCACGAGTCGGTTCATCTAGAACCAGAACCTTTGGATTAGAGGAGAGCACGATGCTCAAGGCAAGTCCCAGTCGCTGGCCTTCTGACAAATCACGGGGATGTGTGCGCAGAGATATACCTGGTACGAGTTGGTTTAGTAGTTCGAAAGTCGTACCGGCCTCAATTTCACTATCTTTATCGGCCTGTTCGCACTCTTTGGCAACTGATTGAGCGTATAGAAGATCGCTAGGCTCTTGAGGAATATAGCCGATCGTTTCTCGTCGTGATTTGCCAGTCAGCTTCTTTGAATCCAATGAATGAATACGAATAGAACCTACCTCAGAACTGCCCACACCTGCGATTGATGTTAGAAGGGAGCTCTTGCCAGCACCATTTCGGCCCATCACTGCAACGATTTCATTGTCAAAGATTGTTGCAGTAATCGAATTCAAAGCTGGCTTAGAGCCGTAAGTGACTGATAGTTGCTTTATCTCGATCACTGGGATTGTGCTTGGAGCTATGTGATTTGAAGGACTAATAGAAATTGACTCGCGAAGCTCTTGAGTATTCCGTCGCATGTCACGAACTGATAAGCCAGCATTATCTAAAGCCAATACTCGTGCTAAGTGCACGATAGGGGGCGCGATAGGGGAGGTTTTCATGATCTCGGCGGCCGTGCCAACCTCAGTCCTACCATCGCCATTGATATAGACGATTCGATCAGCAAAGCCAATTACTCGCTCTAACTTATGTTCGGCAATAACGACTGTAATGCTCAAGTCATGAACTAACCGTTGCAAGATTGAAAGAACTTCTTCGGCGGCAATTGGATCTAACGCACTCGTTGGTTCATCTAAAACTAGAACTTTTGGATGCATGACAAGTGCGCTGGCGATCGCCACACGCTGTTGTTCACCGCCGCTTAACGTCGCAATTGCACGCGTTCGCAACGTGGTCAGTGACATAAAATCTAAAGCCTCTTCAATACGCTTTCGCATAGTTTCATTGGGCAGATTCAACGCCTCCATCGCAAAGGCCAGCTCTTCTTCAACGATATCTGCGACAAAGCCATTCATTGGATTTTGACCCACGATTCCAATCAGGTGTGCCAAACCTCCTGGCTTCACTTCACGAGTAGATAGACCATTAACGCTTACATCACCGGCCAGGATGCCTCCTGTGTGGTGGGGGACTAGACCATTAATTAAACGCAGGAGCGAAGATTTACCCGAACCAGTTGGTCCTATCACCAAAACTAATTCACCTTCTGTAATCTCCAGATTGAGATTTTCCAAAACAGTAGTTGTTGAATTGGGATAGACGAGGGATACGTTAGAAAACTTAATCATGTGAGTGCTATAACCAATACGCCGCTAAGCACTATGGCGGTATCTCTGGAAGTCCAAAGAATGGGCCGATATCTACTGCGCTTGCGACTAAATGCGTACCCTCGTGAATCCATTGCAGCAGCTAGTTCTAAGGACCTTGCTAGTGATTCTTCAAGCAATGGAATCGCAACTCGTTTGTAGGAAGAAAAACCTTTCGCTTTTTGTCCGCGCAATCGCTGTGCTTGACGTATGCGCCCAACACTGGTGACTAGTTGAGGTAAGACCGATGTAGCAATAACTACAGCTACGCCAAACTCATATATATAGATTGGCAAGACCCGAAGCAATCGATGCGGACTTGTCAGTGATGCAGCTGCACCAAATACCACGATGATCGCACAGATGATTACACCTTCTGAGAGTGCAGAGGAGAGCCGCTCAAGTGTCACGGCACCTCCAATGCGGATTCCTGGCATCCAGTGGGGAAGTGGCATGATCGGTAGCGAAAAAATAGTTGTTCCAGGAATTGGAACTCCAATGAGAACTCCGATAGCACTGCGGAAAAAAAGTATCCATGCAGCAACTTTTAGCGTCCAGGTGAAACTCTTCCCCCATGGTGCATCTTCTCGCTGGGTAATAATAATTATTCCCATTACACCCACTGCCGCGATAGCAAAGATTGGTGAATTAACGCGTGCAACCGAGATTGCAATCGCCAAAGACCAAATCCACCACGTCAGTGGGTGTAGCGAGAATTTCTTCATTGAGAAGCTACTTTTTTGCCTTTATTGCAACGGGGGTATTAATTTCAACACCACATTCTTTAGCGGGGAAGCCATTTATTCCGCAAATCAGTCCAGATGACGCAGCTCGTATCTTGACCACTTGTCCTAACACATCTATACCAAGAGATTCTTTTGCGACTCGAACGCACGTTGTAATCGTCTTTTGAATCTTCTCACCTTTTGGCGCGTAAAGGGCTGATCCAAATTCGATAACAAGGCCAACTCTCTTTGTGTCATTATCTGCCTTTGTTCCAGCACACAGTGTTTTGAAACTTGGCTTTATCAAAGGGGATTTAGAAGGAACGTCATCACTGCTGAATACGAATGACCAACCTTGCACTGAACCGTCGGCAACATCTACCGTGGGGCCAGTCATAGCTGCAGTCCACGCTGCCTTTCCAGGAGCTGCTTGAAAGTAGCCCCAATAACGCCAGCCTTTAGTAGCTGCAGTTGCTGGCGGCACAACTAAAGTTGATGCGAGAAGAATTGTTAAAGCAATAAGTAAAGATTTGTATCTCATTATTGTGAAGCCTCTCGAATAAAAAGAGTCTCACAGGGGTAGCACTGGATAAAAGTGCCGAAATCGCACTTATAACTAGGACCACACCCCGCAAACCTCGGCGGGTGTCTGTCTATACTGATTTGCACATTAGGTAATCCGACTTAGCCAACTGATGTGGGCTTTACGGTTGCGGGTCAGCGTCGGATTTGCACCGAACTTCCCCTAATGAGAAACCTATGAAGTTGTGAACGAACCAAACCACACCTGCCTCCAGTTGGCAACTAGACGCGCTAAGACTTAGGGTTTAGCCATGGAATATAGACGCCTTGGCAGTACAGGAATGTATGTATCTGAAATCGCTTATGGAAATTGGATAACACATGGTTCTCAAGTAGAAGCTGAAGCGGCGATGAAGTGTGTGAAAGCTGCGCTCAATGAGGGAATCACTACATTTGATACCGCCGATGTTTATGCAGGAACGAGAGCCGAGGTAGTTCTTGGTAAGGCCCTTAAAGGTGTGCGCCGGGAATCGTATGAGCTTTTTACTAAGGTCTATTGGCCTACAGGTCCAGGAAAAAATGATCGCGGACTTTCGCGAAAGCACATCATCGAGTCCTGTAACGCATCGCTCAAGCGTCTGCAAACCGACCATATCGATCTTTACCAGATGCATCGATTTGATTATGAAACTCCACTGGAAGAAACACTCAGCGCAATTGATGATTTAGTACGTGCGGGAAAAGTGCATTATGTTGGATTTTCCGAGTGGACTGCAGCACAGATTTCTGCAGCCCTTGCGATTCAAGATGCACGGGGATACAACCGGTTTGTCTCTAGCCAGCCTCAGTACTCAGCACTGTGGCGTGTCATAGAAGCAGAGGTTGTTCCGCTCTCCGTTAAAGAGGGGATCGGCCAAATTGTTTGGTCGCCTTTAGCGCAAGGTGTTTTAACTGGAAAGTATCTACCCGGTAAAAAGCTTCCGGCGGGTTCACGCGCAACTGATAAAAAAAGTGGCGCTGGAATGATTTCTAAGTGGTTGGCCGACAATGTTTTAACTGCGGTCCAAAAACTCAAGCCCATTGCTGATGAGGCAGGGTTGACAATGTCTCAGCTATCTATCGCCTGGGTACTACAAAATCCAAATGTCTCAGCTGCAATTATGGGGGCAACAAAACCTTCCCAGGTAAGAGAGAATGTAAAGGCCGCAGGGGTTAAGTTGGATGCATCAACGATGCGTGCGATAGACACCGCCCTTGGAATGTTGCCAGAAAAAGATCCAGCTAAGAATATAAGTCCAAATCCTCGGGCTTAATGTACGTTATCGCCCACTTTGGCTTGAGGCTTAGGTGCACGTAAACGACGCATCTGGGTAGAACGCAACCAGGCATACATTCCTAGGCCTTTTGTAGCTGAGTTAGGAAACTTCTCACTGACACGCGCTCGAATTTTGCGACTAAGAAAAACACCATCGATAACTGCAATGAGTAAGACTAGATACATAATTGCTATAGCTGAGAACTGCACTGCTGCAACAGGAATCAATGTAAGAACTAAGACGATGAAGATTATGGGCAAAAAATACTCGCCAACAGATCGGCGAGAATCTACAAAGTCACGCGCAAAACGACGCTCAGCTCCGCGATCTCTGGCAGGAAGGGCATTCTCATCTCCCCGTAGGTAAGCGGTGCGGGATGCGGTTCGATCGGCACGTGCAGCCAACTTAGCGGCACGCTTTTGATCCTTGGTCACAACTGGGGAAAGTGAAGAGACTATGCGTTTGGACTCAGAGTCCTTACGTTTTGGAGTGGGTCGGCCCTTGCCTGAAGTAGCTGATGTCATAGTGCGCATTATATTAGTTTTTCGCTGCTTGTTGCGGTCGCAGACTGGGTGGGAGAGCAGGTAGGCTTAACCCATCGATTCCAAGGAGAGCTCTGATGACAACTGAAACACCTACAGATTCACTTACCACCTCGATTCGCTTAACCGATGTCGCTGCAACAAAGGTAGCTGCGCTTTTGGCCCAAGAAGGTCGCGACGATTTAATGCTGCGTGTTGCAGTTCAGCCTGGTGGATGTTCGGGACTTCGTTATCAGCTCTACTTTGATGATCGTAACCAAGACGGCGATGTGATTCACGAGTTTGGAACCGTCAAGGTAATTATCGACAAGATGAGTGATCCATACTTAATGGGTGCATCAATTGATTTTGTTGACACAATTGAGAAGCAGGGCTTCACAATTGATAATCCAAACGCTGGCGGCTCATGCGCGTGCGGCGATTCATTCAACTAATTTTGAACTTCTTTCACTTTAAGATCGCTACATGAAAATAGGTGTAGCTGGTTCGGTTGGCTTAGATCACTTGATGAGCTTTTCTGGCAAGTTCACCGATTCACTGGTTGCTGGCTCCCTAGAAAAAATCTCTCTGTCATTTTTAGTTGACAGTCTCGATGTTCGCCGCGGCGGATGTGCAGCCAACATTGCTTATGGAATGGGGGTCTTAGGTTTAAATCCAATTTTAATTGCAGCTGTTGGAAAAGATTGGCCAGATTATGAAGCCTGGCTCTCTCGTCATGGAGTAGATACGTCCCATGCCTTAGTCTCAGAGACTCTTTATACAGCTCACTTCATGGTCACTACCGATGACGACCTCAATCAAATCGCCTCATTTTTCCCGGGAGCGATGAGTGAGGCTAGAAATATAGAACTTGGTCCCATCATGGAAAAAACTGGACGGTTAGATCTGCTGGTTATTTCACCGGATGATCCAGAAGCGATGCTGCGTCACTCAGAGACTTGCCGCCAGCAGGGTATTGCATTTGCCGCTGACCCCTCTCAGCAAATGGCCAGAATGACCGGGGAAGAAATCAAACTGTTGATCGATGGCGCCGCTTATCTATTTATGAATGAGTATGAATTAGCCCTGGCTATGCAAAAAACCGGCTGGAGTGATGCCGAGATTTTGAAGAGAGTTGCAGTTCGTGTCATCACACTTGGCTCACAAGGTGCCAAGGTCGAGACCTCTTCAGGGGATTTCGTTCAAGTCAACGTTCCCAAAGAGCTCTCTAAGACCGATCCGACTGGCGTGGGTGATTCATTTAGGTCTGGCTTTATCGCCGGACTTGCATGGGGCCTCAACCATGAACGGTGTGCACAGTTGGGCGCATTGATCGCTACATATGTAATCGAAACAAAGGGCACCCAGGAGTATCGATTTACATCTGCGCAGTTTGTTGCGCGATTTGCCGAGGCCTATGGCCATGAAGCTGCTGAAGAAATCACAGTTCACCTTCGCTAAATTTGTGCGCTGTACCACTTCGCGCAGTCTTATCTGATACCAACTATGGCGCGATTGCCCTATATCCTTAACCCCATGTCGCGACAGAAAATACTAGGCCTACGTGCCCTCGCCCTCATTATCCCCACGCTTTTGCTATCTGGCTGTTCAAAGGTTTCTGGTCTTGGCTTTGAGGAAGGCGTTACTAGCGTCAACGATGAGTCGCTAACACTATGGCAAGGCGCATGGATTGCTGCCGGAGTCGTCGGTGTCTTTACCTTCATTCTCATTATGTGGCCTGCTTTTTTTCACCGCTTAAAAAAAGACGGTCCTGAGTTTCCTAAGCAATCGCAGTACAACATTCCTATTGAAATTGTTTACACGGTTATTCCCTTCATCATCGTGGCCGTTATGTTCTTTTATACTGCTAAGAAAGAGAGCGCAATTACTGCAAAAAATATGAATGTCATGCACCAGATTTCTGTTGTAGGCATTCAATGGTCGTGGCAGTTTGGGTATCCCGAAGCCGGCCCTAAAGCTCTAGTGACTGGCACTCCAGCTAAGCCCCCGACTTTGGTTGTTCCACTTGGAGAGCGCGTTCGCTACACACTGACGGCAAACGATGTAATTCACGGTTTCTGGGTTCCAGCGTTCATGATTCAAATGCAGAACTTGCCAGGAGTAACCAACCATCTTGAATTTACTGCAAACAAGTTAGGTGAGTTCCCCGGTCGCTGCAATATGTTATGCGGTCGTGCTCACTCGCAGATGATCTTCACAGTAAAAGTGGTTACGCCAGCCGCGTACCGGGCTTATCTTGAAACTCTAAAGGGGAGCACAGTATGACCACCTATGCACAAAGACCAACCACATCGGCACTAGCTCCGCTACCTGCTAATAAAGGTAAGAACTTTGTTAAATGGATAACCTCAACAGATCACAAGACAATCGGCTATCTCTACCTGATGACCTCATTTGCTTGGTTCTTGATCGGTGGCGTTTTGGCCTTGGCTCTTCGAAGTGAGTTGGCGCGTCCTGGAATGCAGTTCTTGAGTTACGAGCAGTACAACCAGATTTTCACAATGCATGGAACGATCATGCTCTTGATGTTTGCAACTCCGCTTTTTGTGGGTTTTGCAAATGTTGTTATGCCACTGCAGATCGGAGCAGCTGACGTAGCTTTCCCAAGACTTAACATGCTTTCTTATTGGCTGTACTTGTTTGGTGGAAGCATGGCATTTGCGGGCTTCTTAAGTCCCGGAGGCGCAGCCTCATTTGGTTGGACGGTATATGTACCACTCTCAAATGCAACATATTCCCCTGGCATTGGCGCTGATTTATGGTTAATCGGTCTAGCGCTGAGCGGTGTTGGAACTATTTTGGGTGGCGTTAACTTCATTACAACTATTTTCACGATGCGCGCACCAGGTATGACAATGTTTCGCATGTCAATCTTTTCTTGGAATGTCTTGCTCACATCGATTCTTGTTTTATTAGCCTTCCCACCGCTTGCAGCCGCATTGTTGGGCCTTGAATCAGATCGAATATATGGAACACATTTATTTGATCCAGCTAACGGTGGAGCGATGCTCTTTCAGCATCTCTTCTGGTTCTTTGGCCACCCTGAGGTTTATATTTTGGCGCTTCCTTTCTTTGGAATCGCTACAGAGATTTTGCCCGTCTTCAGTCGCAAGCCTATCTTTGGCTATAAAGGTTTAATCGCGGCAACGATTGCTATCTCTGCGCTATCGGTTTCGGTGTGGGCTCACCATATGTTTGCAACCGGTCAGGTGTTATTGCCCTTCTTCTCATTTATGACCTTCCTCATCGGCGTACCAACAGGTGTTAAATTCTTCAACTGGATTGGAACAATGTGGCGTGGTCATGTGACTTTCGAAACGCCTATGTTGTGGGTAATGGGATTCCTCGTTACATTTCTATTTGGCGGACTTACCGGCATCATTCTTGCTTCACCTCCTTTGGACTTCGCCGTTTCTGCTAGCTACTTCGTAGTAGCTCATTTCCATTATGTTTTATTTGGCACGGTTGTATTTGCTATGTTCGGTGGCTTCTATTTTTGGTGGCCAAAGATGACTGGCAAGATGCTCAATGAGCGTTTGGGTAAAATCCACTTTTGGACAACATTCTTCGGTTTCCATTTAACCTTCCTTATCCAGCACTGGTTAGGTATTAAGGGCTTCCCACGCCGCTACGCCGATTACCTAGCAACTGATGGCTTCACATTTATGAATACCATTTCTACCATCGGTTCATTCCTGTTAGCTTTCTCAATGATTCCATTCGCAATAAACGTCTGGATCACCCGAAAAGCCCCACTTGTTGGCGTCGATGATCCCTGGGGTTACGGTTCTTCTTTGGAGTGGGCTACATCGTGCCCACCACCGCGCCACAACTTCTTAACGATGCCGCGAATTTCTAGTGAGCGTCCGGCCTTTGATTTACACCATCCTCACATTAAGACAGAGGGGCACTAATATGAAGGTCAACTGGCAGCTTTTCGGGGGACTATCAGTTTTTTATGTATTGATGACCGTGATTTATTGGCAGGTCGGTGGCGAACCCGTAGGCGTTGGTGGAATGTTGTTGGCTGCATGTCTTGCAGGCATGGTCGGTTTCTATTTGTGGTTTACCCAAAAGCGCATTGGTGTTGTACTTCCTGAAGATAGCCTGACAGCTTTGATCGAAGATGGGGCTGGAGAACTCGGTTTTTATAGCCCGCATTCATGGTGGCCCCTTCCGGTTGCGTTGAGTGCCTGTGCCATGGGGTTGGGTTTAGCTATTGGTTGGTGGCTAACATTGATTGGGCTAGGCTCATTGATCATCAGTGTTATTGGAATGGTTACTGAATATGAGAAGCCACTCACCTCTGCTTCGCACTAAGTAAATCTTTTTGAAACCATCTCGATTTGCACCCGTAGTTTTTGTACTTCTATGGAGTACGGGTTTTGTTGGAGCTAAATATGCTTTGCCATACGCTGATCCATTTGTTCTTCTTGCAGCTCGAGTTCTAATAGCTTCACTGCTTCTATTTACCGTTGCAGCGGTTGTGAAATCTCCCATATCAATAGGTGTAGATGCGATAAAGAAGTCGGCAGTCATTGGAATCTTTTTGCACGCGGCATATCTGGGGGGAGTATTTTTCGCTATTTCACGAGGCCTTCCCGCAGGGGTAGCGGCAGTGATTACTAGCCTCCAACCAGTTCTAGTCTCAGTTTTGGCAGTTAAGTTCTTGGGAGAAAAACTGCGAAGGGTGCAACTCTTCGGACTATTTTTAGGTCTCATCGGAGTTGTTTTAGTGATAGGACCCAGCCTAAATAACAAACTTCCCTTTATTGGTATCTGTTCAGTTTTTCTTGCACTAGGTGGTAGCACCATAGCAACGCTTCTACAGAAAAAATTTGGCGCAGGTATTCCATTATTGACTGGCACTGCCTATCAATACTTGGCCAGCGGGGCAGTACTTGCTGCATTAGCGCTCATAACCGGTGGTGTGCGCATTCAGTGGACACTCCAGTTCACTGTGGCCTTTCTTTGGCTACTTTTTGGGCTCTCATTTGGTGCGATCCTCTTGCTTCTGTGGCTACTCAATACCGCAAGTGCAGCCTCGGTATCTTCCTTGATGTACTTAGTGCCTCCCGCCACAGCTTTTGAGGCTTATCTGCTTTTTGGTGAAAGAGTAAACACCCAGGGCTTCCTTGGAATAGGAATATGCGCCCTAGGTGTTTGGCTCGTAATGCGCGCTACGAACTAGTGATGCTCAATCTCTTTTAGATCTTCAGCACTTACCTTTGGAAGTCCCACTGCGTGAGCTTTACTTAAGCGAGAACGCACCTTGTTCTTAATTGCACCAGGGCGCTTTACACCACGTGCATCGGTTGCACTAAATTCGAGCGCAGGTGCTTGCTCGTGCGAGGTAAGAATGAAGCGCTTTTGATCGCTAATTGGCGCATGAACTTCAACAAATTCACCACTTGGCATACGAACAAGGCGGCCAGTTTCTAGTCCATGTAATACTAAATCCCGATCAGCGCGTTGAAGTGATAGACAAAGGCGCTTGGTAATGACGAATGCGAGTGGTGGTAAAACGAAGATGCTAATACGCGAGAACCACATAATCTCATTGATAGATAAGTGAAAATTAGTCGCGAAAATATCATTACCACCATTGATTAAGGCAACCATCACAAAGGTTATTGACATGACGCCAAGGGCGGTTCGATTGGGCACGTTGCGTGGACGATCTAGCAAGTGATGCTCACGCTTATCACCCGTAATCCAACTCTCAATAAATGGATAGAAGGCCATTCCGGTAAAGACGATTCCAGGAACGATAAGCGCCGGAATCATAATGTTCCAAGAAATTGTGTGACCAAAAGCGTGGGTCTCTAATGGCGGAGACATACGAACTAAACCATCGAGCCAACCCATATACCAATCTGGCTGCGAGCCAGCAGAAATTTGACCAGGTGTATAGGGACCATAGAGCCAGATTGGGTTGATCGATGCAACGGCCGATAAAAACGCGATGATTCCAAAGACTATGAAGAAGAAGCCACCGGCTTTAGCCATGTAGACGGGGAGAATTGGATGCCCAACAACATTTTTCTCAGTCCGACCAGGGCCCGGAAATTGAGTGTGCTTTTGGTACCAGACCAACATGACGTGAATTGTAATTACCGCTAAAAATGCCCCAGGAATCAACAAGATATGGAGAGTAAAAATTCTCGGCAAGAAACCAACCCCTGGGAACTCTCCGCCAAATAGGAAGAAGGAGACGTAGGTTCCAACTAATGGAATAGCTTGAATAATCGCTGAAGTAATTCGCAAGCCAGTTCCCGAAAGAAGGTCATCGGGGAGCGAGTATCCAAATAGACCTTCGACGAATCCCAAAGTGAGCAAAAGGATTCCAAGAATCCAGTTAAATTCTCGTGGCTTTCTAAAAGCACCAGTAAAAAAGACACGCAAAAGGTGGGCAACAATTGCTGCCATGAAAATATTAGCGGCCCAGTGGTGGATTTGACGCATCAACAATCCACCGCGAATTTCAAAAGAGATATCTAGTGTGGAGGCATATGCCGCCGACATTTTTATACCCTTCAATGGCTCATAGACACCATCGTAAATCACATCACGCTGTGAAGGATCAAACCACAAAGCTAAAAAGGTTCCAGAGAGCAGCAAGATTACGAAGGAGTACATGCACACTTCACCGAGCATGAATGACCAGTGGTCGGGGAAGACCTTATTGAGTGATTTTTTGACCCACCCAGCAGCGCCGATGCGCTCATCGACGAAGTTGGCGGCATTTCCAAGTCTTTGTTCGGCAGTTGTCATTGTGAGTTACGCTCCCAGAAGCTAGGTCCAACAGGTTCACTAAATGGTGCACGAGCGATTAAATAGCCTTGATCATCAACGGTGATGTCTAACTGCGGCAATGGTCGGGCCGCGGGTCCAAAAATTACTTTTGCTCCCCGTGTCACATCGAATGTTGATTGATGGCATGGGCACAGAAGGTGTTTGGTCTGTTGTTCATAGAGCGCCACTGCACAGCCCATGTGTGAGCAAATCTTTGAAAATGCGATTATTCCATCATGAGTCATCGCCAATTTTTCAGGGGTTAATTGAAAATCCTCTGGGCGCAGGCGAATAAGTAGTACAGGGTCCTTTGCAACATCGCTGAGCAGGCGTTCAGTGCCTTCAGCGAGAGCTGGCAGAGTTTGAACAACTGCACCTACTTCAAGGTCAGAGGCCAAAATTGGTCGGTTACCTGGATCGGTCACTAAGCGAGTCCCAGCCTTCCAACTAGTTGACTCTAGAAGCTTCTTTGGTAGCGGACCCAAGTCGCGCAATAGAAGAACAGGCGGAAGTGCAAATAGACCAAGTGAGAATCCAAGGGAGCGCTTGATTAAACTTCTGCGACCAAGTTTAACTTCGGCGGCAGCATGCTTAACTGTTTTTACCAACTCATCACGGTCCTCATCCGAGGATCGAAACTCATGGCGATAGTTAACAACTTCGGTTTCAGGCATAAGAGTTTTAGCCCAGTGAATGGCGCCCATGCCAAGAAATAAAAGCGAGAATGCCATGCCAAGGCCAAGTCCCAGCTGGTGTGCGTTTTGGTCTCCCATGACAGGAATAAAAATAAATACATCAGTTGCCACAAAAACATAGGAGTAAATCAGCAGTAGTGATGAAAGGCCAGAGAGAGTAAAGAGAATTGCAACTTGTCGCTCTGCACGTTTTTCAGCTTTTGGATCGGTGTCTGCGTGGCGCAATACGTGTGGAGCTGCTCCAGGATCTTGTAGTTGCTCGATTTCCTTAGACACGTCACTCATCTCGCTTTCGTTGTTAACCATACAGCTATACCAATGAGCACACCAAGACCAAGCACCCAGGCTAAGAGGCCTTCAGTAACTGGCCCAATGCGACCCATGGTGGCTCCACCCAAGTTGGGTTCATTCTCTGCAGCTTTAATCCACTTGATTAGAGAAAGTTTTTCAGCTGGAGTAACTGTTTTATCACTAAATACTGGCATTGATTGAGGGCCGGTAATTAAAGCTTCATAGATATATTTAGGCTCCACACCCATAAGTGTTGGTGCGTATTTTCCCTGAGTTAAAGCCCCACCTTGTCCGGCAAAGTTATGACACATTGCGCAGTTATTTCTAAATAACTCTCCACCCTCTGCAGTATTACCATCGCGTTCATAATTAAGAACGGAATCGGTTGGAATTGCAGGTCCAGGTGCAAGGGACGCTACATAGGCTGCTAGAGCCGCTGTTTGTTCTGCGTTATAAACTGGTGGTTTGCGCATGGCTTGCGTACTCATATCGGCCATTGGCATGCGTCCTGTGCCAACCTGGAAGTCCACCGAAGCCGCGCCAACACCGATAAGAGACGGCGCAATTGCACCACCTTCAGAATTTAATCCGTGGCACGAAGAACAGCCTTTGAGGAAAATCTGCTTACCTTCATCGATCGCTGCGGTTCGCGCATAACTACTTGGAGATTGTTTAACGGTGGCGCTAGCAACATTGAAGGTAGTCCCGATAGCCAAGAGCGCTAAAACAAGAAGAAATGGAGCTGCAGCTCTATGCCTGCGGTAGCGAGAAAGACGCTTCATAGTGTGGATTGCCCCTTTACTTAATTAGGTAGATCGCCGAGAAGAGCGCGATCCACACAACATCAACGAAGTGCCAGTAATACGAAACGACTATTGCTGTAGTTGCTTGCCCGTGTGTGAAGCGACGTGCTTTAGCTACTCGGACAATTACGATCAGGAATGCAATCAGGCCGCCGGTCACGTGAAGCCCGTGAAATCCTGTTGCAATATAAAAGACCGAACCAAATGCAGTCGATGAGAGCGTTAGACCTTCATGCACAAGTGATGCGTATTCGTAAATCTGTCCTCCAACGAAGAATGCACCCATCAGAAAAGTAAGTGAAAACCATTCGCGCATTCCCCATTTATTTATTTGGTACATCTTGCCGGATTTACGGCTTTGAAAGCGTTCAGCGGCAAAAACGCCAAACTGACAAGTAACTGAGGAGAGAACTAAGACAGTTGTATTTAATGCGGCAAAAGGGATATTTAAAAGATGATTTGATTCCAACCAAATTTTCGGACCCTGCACGCCTCGTGTGGTGAAGTAGATAGCAAATAAGGCGGCAAAGAACATGAGCTCACTGGAGAGCCAGACAATTGTTCCCACGGCTACGGCGTTGGGGCGTGTGATTTTATGGTGGGCCGATACGGATGTGCTGGACATAGGCGTGATTATTCCCTAAAACCGGCTCGCTGTCCTGCAGCAACCTGCGTCTCGAGTGGGACATGAGCGAAAATTGGCATGAGACACGTCACTCTAAAAACACCTACTAATCGGGTTGGGGGTTTGCCCAGTAACGCTTTAGAATTGCGTTTATGAGTGCATCACATGTTAAAAAGCAGATCCTGGTCTACTCCCATGACTCCTCGATTAGGGCGGTTATCGTTGCAGCTCTAGGTCGCAAAGTCGCATCTGATATTGCAGAGCACGTGATCCATGAATTTGCTACTGGCCCAGCTTTACGTTCATATGTAGATTCACACAAGAATATTGATTTATTTATTTTAGATGGCGAAGCGAACCCTGAGGGTGGAATGGGAATAGCTCGGCAGTTAAAGGATGAAGTTTTCAACTGTCCTCCAGTACTTTTGATCACCGGCCGAGTTCAAGATACATGGTTAGCAGCGTGGTCGTTGGCGGAGGCATCAGTTGTTCACCCAATTGATCCATTCACTTTGGCTAACAGTGCTGCGCAACTGCTGCGTGGGTCGCATCTGGCAACTGCTTAACCTGTCTGTATGTCAGACCAGTTGTGGAAGCTCCACTTATCAACATTAGATAGTGGGTTAGACCTTCTGCCGATTAACGTTCAGTGGTGCATGCGTGAAATTCTTGAAGGACGTGCCGAGAACGAGCGAATCAAAGAGTTTCTTTTAGCACTTAAAACCAAAGGTGAAACCGCAGAAGAAGTCGGTGCGCTCATTGCCCAGATGTATGAACACTGTGCACCCATAACCATCAACGAACGATCCGTGGATACTGTAGGCACGGGTGGCGATGGCGCACACACAATTAATATCTCTACTACCTCAGCAATTATCGCTGCGGCAGCTGGCGCAAAAGTAATTAAACACGGTAACCGCGCTGCCTCCTCCAAATCTGGAGCTGCAGACTTACTTGAGGCGTTAGGCATATGCATAACGCTTGATGGCAAAGGCGTGGAAAAGAGTTTTAACGAGCTGGGTATTGGTTTTTGTTTTGCACCAGTTTTCCATCCCGCAATGCGCTTTGCTGGGCCGGCACGCAAAGAGCTCGGCGTACCAACTGTCTTTAATATCTTGGGACCACTTGCTAATCCAGCCAAGCCGCAAGCTGCTGCAATTGGTGTTGCAAACGAGCAAATGCATTTAGTGATGGCGCAAGTTTTAGGAGATCGAGGCGTTGATGGCTTTGTTTTCCGTGGTGATGATGGACTTGATGAAATCACGTTAGCGACGACAACGTCGGTTCTAACGATTGGTCAAGGAGAGATCAGAAGTGATCTCCTAGATCCCTTAGATTTCTCGATTGCGCGTGCGCCTATTTCGGCTTTAGCAGGGGGAGATGCAAGCGAAAATGCACGAATCACGAGAGCGATTTTTGCCGGTGAATCTGGCGCACCACGAGATGCGGTTGTATTGAACGCGGCCGCTGCTATCGCTGCATACGAAGGTCGATTTGAACTTGGTTTACATGATCGGATCGCCGGTGGCATTGATAAAGCAGTGAAAGCTATCGATTCTGGGGCAGCAACTAAATTGTTATCGCGATGGGCAGAACTTTCGCAGAGTTTGTCGTAACCTTTCGCCATGGCAGTAGAAACAGCGCCCCCAGGATGGATGCAAGATTGGTCTGCATCTGGCAGTGGCAAAAACGCGCACATAGGTATTTTATTAGTCCATGGATTTACCGGCGCGCCTCCTTCGATGCGGCCATGGGGAGAATTCTTTTTAGCTAAGGGCTACACAGTACGAATTCCACTATTGCCCGGACATGGAACAAAACCAGAAGACCTCAATAAAGTTAAATGGCAAGAATGGCCAGCTAAAGTTCAAAGCGAATTAGAGGAGTTATTTAAGAGCTGTGATCAAGTATTTATCTGTGGTCTCTCAATGGGCGGCGGCACCAGTTTGTATATTGCTGAAAATAATAATGAGCGTTTAAGTGGAATCATTCTGGTAAACCCAATGATTCACGTACCTTTTATTTCAGCACCGGTTGGCTATCTTTTATCGCGTTTCCAAAAACTACGCACATCTGTTGGTAACGATATTAAACGTCCTGGCATTACCGAACATGGATATGACGCCTTACCAACGCGTGGGATTCACCAGCTTTTGATCATGTTGAAAATTACGCGCCAGAATCTCAGAAAAGTTACAATCCCAGTACAGCTCTTTCATAGCGTTGAAGACCATACGTTGCCCGTTTCTAATACCGAGATCATCATGGCTGGCCTAGGTTCAGCCAATAAATCACGCATTGAACTCGTTAATTCTTATCACGTAGCAACGCTGGATTATGACCAAGAACTAATATTTCAAAACTCCCTTACGTTCATTCAGAGCCTTTCGAAGTAATAAGGAATATGCAAATCAATCCTTATCGATGGTGGAAGAGTTTATTTCGTTCACCTCGCGAACCTCGCCTGGATCCTCTGAATAATTCTTTTCGACGAATGCGATTTGGGCAGACAGCAAGTGGCGGACTCAATGGCACGTTAGGTCGGCGACTAGGTAACTATGAGAATCCGACTCCACTAGATCAAGAGGAGCTTTAATTGCTCAATCAAGAGAAACTACTGCTCCACATGGCATGGGCAAATCAATTTGTTTTGGACAAGCTTGGACAGTTAACTGAAGAGGATTGGAAACTTCAACTCACCAAAGAAGATTGGAGCGTTCAAGAACTTGCCAATCACATCGTGCTCGCTGCTGGGGGATATGCCCATCGAATAAGCGGCACAGCAGTTTCGACAGGCCTGGATCAAAAGATGGTTATTCCACTTCCAGATCTGCAGAAATACTGTGCGGAAGCCGATGAGATTTTAAGGATCGAATCGCACAAATCTGATGAGATCAACACATATATACGTGACGGTAAAAATATTGAGCGGTCGCGTTCTACGATTATTTCGCAGTCGATTCATCATGCGACTGAACATCGTGCGCAGATTTCCGACACATTGAAAGTGCATGGAATCCGAATTTTGGATTTAGATGAAATCGATTTATGGGCATTCTCGGATTGCGCGGGTGAAATAAATTCACCTGAATAATCGCGAACCGATTATCTCAACACCACGGTTAGAACTTCATCACATTGCAGTTGATGAGTTAATTTCACTCTTTGAAAACCCTGAAGATACATGGATCTATAACGATAAGAGCTACACAAATCCGTATAGAGAGTTGATGGATGCCTCGGGACCTCTGAGTTGGCGCGTTCCACAAGTAAAGAAAGATAGTTCAGTTAATCGGTGGTTCGTCAGGTGGATTGTTGTGAAAGAGAGTGCTCAGATAATTGGCAGTACCAGTTTCCATGCCGCTCCCGATAAAGATGGAATGCTCGAAATTGGTTTAGGTATTCATAAAAATTTCCGTAGCCAGGGGTACGGTTTCGAGGCCCTAAAAGGTATGTGGAGTTGGGCCTGCACACATCACGAGGTAAAAACTCTCAGGTACACAGTCTCTGCAGATAATGCGGCGTCAGTCGCCTTAGTAAAAAAATTCGGATTTATTCATGTTGGTCAACAGATTGATGACATCGATGGTCCAGAAGAAGTTTATGAATTGAGTGCGCAGGAGTTTAAAAGCCTATTTTAGAAGTGGACCGTACTGGGATCGAACCAGTGACCCCCACAATGTCAATGTGGTGCTCTACCGCTGAGCCAACGATCCTTGCTGTTGGGAAATCATACCCCACGATATTTATAAATATCAGCGCCCGAAATCATCCTCAATTCGTTCAATATCATCTTCGCCAAAGTAACTTCCTGTCTGGACTTCAATAAATACAACGTCATCGCTGCCGATATTTTCGATGCGATGAAGCACGCCAACTGCTATGTCGGCAGTGTTGCCGGCGTTTAACTCAGTAATCTGGCCATCAATTGTTATACGTGCCGATCCTGCGACGATAAACCAATGCTCTGCACGTTTTTGGTGACGTTGATAAGACAAGCGCTTTCCTGGAAGAACCCAGATACATTTAACTTTGTGTGAATCACTTTCCTGCAGGATTTCATAACGTCCCCACGGTCGCGTTGAATCGTTCATGGGATGAAGCCTTCCACATCTTCTTATCTAATAATGGAGGTCGGGACGGGATTTGAACCCGTGTAGAGGGATTTGCAGTCCCTTGCCTGGCCTCTCGGCCACCCGACCAATTACACATCGCCACGGCGA
>QYPG01000024.1 GCA_007279945.1 Streptomycetaceae bacterium
AAAGCTAATAGGAATCCGGCAAAGCTAACTGCAACCCACGGAGAACGTTTGCCAAGCCCCTTCCAACGATTGAGATCGGTAACTTCACCTGATGAGTCGCGAACAAGAGTGACAACTGCGAAGGCACCCACCGTTGCAACTCCATAGGCAAATAAATAAAAGATAGAGGCTTCAAGACCCGCTTTGTTAAGTGCGATTACACCTGTAAGTAAGAAACCTGCGTGCGCGATTGATGAATATGCCAACATGCGCTTAACATCGCGTTGGGTAATTGCGACCAAAGAGCCAAAGAGCATCGTTACGATTGCAATAAATGAAAGTAGTGGAGACCACGACCACTGGGCATTAGCAAAAACGGTGTAATAAATACGAAGCATCGCACCGAATGCGGCAACCTTTGTTGCAGCTGCCATGAAGCCGGTGATTGGCGTAGGTGCACCTTGATACACATCTGGTGACCAAGCATGGAATGGAACTGCACCAACTTTAAAGAGAAGTCCGATAGTTAAGAACGCCATTCCGATCAAGAGCAAAACGTCATTACCGCTGCCACCAACCACAGATTCACGTATACCCGCATATGTGACTGAGGCTGAATACCCATATAAATAAGCCATTCCAAAGAGGAAAAAGGCCGATGAAAATGCGCCAAGTAGGAAGTACTTCAGTGCCGCTTCCTGTGAAGCTAAACGGCGACGGCGAGATAACCCAGCCATGAGATACAACGGCAGAGACAGCATTTCAAGTGCGACGAATAAAGTAATCAAATCGCTAGCAATTGGAAACAGCATCATTCCCGAGATTGCAAAAAGCGTAAGTGGGTAAACCTCAGTTACTTGATTCCCGGTTTCAAGGGAATGGCGCTCTTCCTCAGAACCTGGCAGTGCTGCAGCAAGGGCTGTGAAGTGATCTGCATCAGCGATAAGGAATACCGAAATTATAGAGATGATTAAAATTGAAGCCTGTAGCAAAACCGCCGGACCATCAATAATCACAGAGCCCATTGCCGCTGACATTGATACTTCGTTATGAATGCGCCACACCTGAGCAAGGGAAAGTACTAACGTTCCAACAGTTAAACTCATTTGAGTTGTTGCGCGCATAGCTCTTGAAACAAATGCCTCTACTAGGACACCTATTAAGGCGCCCCCTAATAAGATTAAGATTGGTGAAAGTAACGTGTAGTTAAGAACCGGTGCAGTGAATGTCATTATTTGCCTCCACTTGTTGGTGCTGGATCGCTAAAGCCCAATTGTCCGATGACATGTGTGGCTGCAGGATTAATTACATTAAGTAGAGGGGCTGGATAAAAGCCAAGTGCAAGAATAATTGCAATTACTGGTGCAATGGCTATTTTCTCACGAAGGTTTAAGTCGCTTAAATTTTCATTTCCAGGTGTAGTTGGGCCATGCAAAGCTTTTTGAACTGGAATCAAAATATACAAAGCCGCTAAAACAATTCCAAAGGTTGCAATAATCGCGTGAGCTGGATAGCGATTAAATGTTCCAACTAATACTAAGAACTCGCTAACAAAGCTGGACATACCTGGAAGTGCAAGTGATGACATCCCGGCAAGGAAGAACATCCACGCCATAACTGGAGTGATGCGCTGTAAACCACCGAAATCAGAAATCGTTGATGATCCACGACGCGAAATCATCCAGCCGCCGACCAAGAACAAGGCTGCGGTCGAGAAACCGTGATTAAACATATATAACGCTGCCCCGCTATAGCCCTGTGAGGTCATAGCGAAGATTCCTAAAGTAATAAAACCAAAGTGTGAAATAGAGGTGAAGGCGATTAAGCGTTTCAAGTCGCGCTGACCAATAGCCAGAATCGCACCGTAAATAATTGAAATCACGGCTAAAACCAAAATTGCTGGAGTGAAAGTCTTACTTGCATCTGGAAACAATGTTAAGCAGTAGCGAATCATTCCAAAGGTTCCGACTTTATCTAGAACACCAAGAAGCAAGACTGAAGTTCCAGGGGTAGCAGAATCGGCAGCATCTGGTAGCCATGTATGAAGTGGCCATAATGGCGCTTTGATTGCAAAGGCGATGAAGAATCCTAAGAACAATAAGTTCTGCGTCATAGAACTCATCTTCAACTGTGAGAGTGCAGCTAGATCAAATGTATGGCCACCTTGTGCACCTGACATAACGTATAAAGCAATAATTGAACCCAGCATCATCAAGCCACCGAAAAGACTATAAATCAAGAATTTAACTGCAGCTGCAGAACGTTCTCCAGTGCCATATCCCCCGATAAGAAAATAAACCGGAATTAACATAGCTTCAAAGATTACATAGAAGAGAAAGACGTCGGTCGCGGCAAATACGCCGATCATCATTGTCTCTAAAACAAGAATGAGAATATAAAAAACCTTAACGCTCCAACGGCCACCCTGACATTCATTCCAACCTGCAAGCACGACAACCGGGGCTAAAATTGTTGACATTAAAATTAATATGAGAGCTAAGCCATCGACTCCTAGAGCGTAGTTAATTCCAAAAGATGGAATCCATGCATACTTCTCGACATACTGAAGGTCTACATTGTCGCGCTGAAAACCGACCGCCATGGCAACTGTCGCACCTAACACAATTAGAGTTGACCCGAGTGCAACTTGTTTAACTAGCTTGTCCTTGCCCTTAGGAAGGGCGACAACAACTGCCGAACCAATCAGTGGCAAAACCATTAACAGTGTTAACCAGTTCATTATTGTGTCACCACCCAAATCGCTGCGACTAGCGCAACTGCGCCAAGCAAAATTAGTGCGGCATAACTGCGAACAAAGCCCGTCTGAACGCCCCGTAACGCTGAGCCTGAGCCAAGTGCAATCCGGCCTGCTCCACGCACTGCGCCATCAATGACCGCTTCGTCAGTCTTAACTAAGACGGCAGTTAATACCTTGCCTGGCGCCATAAAGACGGCCTCATTGAAGCGATCTTGCAACAAGTCCTGGCGAGCAATTGTTGTAAAGATTGATACATCGGTTGGTGCAACCGCAGCAACTTCGTTGCGTGAATACTTAATGAATGCAATTGCAATTCCAATCGCGACCATTGCTAAAGCAAGACCCGATACAACTAGTGGTGATAAGAGCTCTGCATGCTCTGCGTGGTTTTCAAATAATGGTGAAAGCCAGTTCACTAGGGCATCGCCATGACTTAATAAATATCCAGAGGTCACTGATCCGATTGCAAGAATAGCCATTGGTAACCACATGAGCCATGGGGACTCGTGTGGGTGTGCTTCATCATCCCAACGAGATTTTCCGGTAAAGGTAAGAATCATGACGCGCGTCATATAGAAAGCAGTAATTCCGGCACCTAACAAAGTGACACAGCCAAGAATAATTCCTTTAGCTCCACCTGAATTAAATGCAGTTTCAATAATCATATCTTTTGAGTAAAAACCAGCAAATGGCGGAACACCTAAAATTGCTAAGTAGCCAAGACCGAATGTTGCAAATGTAATCGGCATAAATTTACGGAGTGCGCCGTACTTGCGCATATTTACTTCATCATTCATTCCATGCATCACTGAGCCTGCTCCAAGGAACATTCCAGCTTTGAAGAATCCGTGGGTAAGTAGATGCATAATCGCAAAGGCATAGCCAACGGGACCAAGGCCCGCACCTAAAATCATGTAGCCAATTTGTGACATTGTCGATGCTGCCAATGCTTTCTTTATGTCATCTTTTGCAGTACCAATAAGTGCACCGAACATCAAAGTAATTGCGCCCACGATGACAACTAATAACTGCGCAGTTGGTGCGGCATCAAAGATAAAATTAGAACGGGTAATTAAATAAACGCCAGCAGTAACCATCGTTGCTGCGTGGATAAGCGCCGATACTGGAGTTGGACCCGCCATCGCATCTCCCAGCCAAGCCTGTAGTGGGAACTGCGCTGATTTTCCAGTAGCTGCAACTAATAACATGATGCCGATTGAGGTTAGAGCAGCAGTAGATGTGTGATCCACGGCTGCCTTTACGCCACTAAATGAAACTGTGCCCATGGTGGCAAAGGCGATCATGATGGCAAATGACAGACCCATATCACCAACACGGTTCATCACAAATGCTTTTTTAGATGCCGTGGCATATGCCGGCTTTTGATTCCAGAAACCAATTAATAAATATGAGGCTAAACCGACACCTTCCCAGCCTACATAAAGATTGAGATAGCTATCGCCAAGAACCAAAAGCAGCATGGCGGCGATAAAGAGATTTAAGAAGGCAAAGAATCGTCGACGATCTGCATCATGTGACATATATGAGATGGAATAGATATGTATCAACGTGCCCACGCCAGTAATTAGAAGAACAAAACAGATTGAAAGTTGATCCAACATCAGGCTGGCATCAATCTTGAAGGTACCGACTGAGATCCACTCAAAAAGTTTCTGGGTTATTGGACGTTCGCTGTTAGAGCGACCCAACATCAACGAGAGCTGATAGAGGCCAACAAAGAATGAGGACGCTGATAGCCCAGTTGCAAGTAAATGTCCCCACTTATCGCTGCGACGACCGGCAAGCAAGAGAATCGCTGAACCCGCAAGTGGGAGTGCGATTAAATATACAAGAGTTGTTGAGGTCATCATTGTTATCGCTTCAACAAACTAGCATCATCGATAGATGCCGATCGGCGTGATCGATAAATCGTCACAATAATTGCTAGACCAACTACAACTTCGCACGCGGCAACCACCATCGTAAAGAAGGCGATAACTTGGCCGTTGAGGTCTCCATTGATTCTAGAAAAGGTTACAAAAGATAAATTCGCTGCATTGAGCATCAATTCAATACACATAAATACAACGATGGCGTTACGGCGTATAACTACGCCAACGGCGCCGATAGTAAAGAGTAGGGCTGAGAGATAAAGATAATTTGCAGCGTTCATCTACTTCTCCTCCTCTACGCTTGTATCGATATTTCCAAGTTCAAACGCTGAGGAATTCAAAACATCTCCGCGCGCCTTTAAACTGGCATTAATGGAGGCTGCGGCCGCGGTGCCATCTGGAAGTAGCGCCGGCACATCCACTGCATTGTGACGAGCGAAAACACCTGGTGCTGGCAGGCCGGCAGCGTTTGCCAATGAACCTGAGCGGAAGCGCTGAATTGATAATTCGCGTTGTGTTGGTCGTGTTTGAATGCGGTGATGATGAGCTAAAACCATAGAACCAAGTGCTGCAGTAATCAGTAGCGCTGATACAACTTCAAAGGGCCATACATACGTTGAAAATAATAGAGATGCAATTCCTTGAACATTTCCTTCAGCATTAGCGGCTTCTACACCAACCGCATTACGGCCAAGAGTTGCGCGACCAAGTAGAGAAATCATTAAGCCGCCAAAACCAACTGCAGCAGTAATTGCAGTCGGGCGAAGGCCCTTGATTGTTTCAGTTAACGAGTCTGAAGAGTCGACACCAACTAGCATCAAAATAAATAGGAAGAGCATCATTACTGCGCCGGTATAAACCACAATTTGTACGATACCTAGAAATGGCGCTCCTTGAGCGATATAAAAAACTGCTAGAGCAATCATTACAAAGGCCATCAAGATTGCTGAGTGCACCGCTTTTTTAACTAGCAACATGCCGAGTGCTGCTGCAACACTAAGAGGTGCAAGAATCCAAAACAGAGTTGCCTCTGGCTTAGCCGTCTGCCCAACTTGTATCGCTAGATCTATCATTTGTTAACGTCCTGTGATGGATGAGCTTGCGTAACATCGCCCTTGTAATAATTCGTATCAGTCATATCTGGATACATTGGATGCGGAGGCATCAACATGCCTGCACGTAATGGACCGAGTAGATCATCTTTTTCAAAGATTAACTTCGCACGAGAATCATCAGCTAGCTCATACTCATTCGTCATTGTTAGCGCGCGAGTTGGACAAGCTTCGATGCAAAGGCCGCAAAAAACGCAGCGCAAGTAGTTAATCTGATAAACCTTGCCGTAGCGCTCACCCGGTGACATGCGATTCTCTTCAGTGTTATCTGCTCCTTCAACATAAATCGCATCTGCTGGACATGCCCACGCACAGAGTTCGCAGCCAATACATTTTTCTAAACCGTCGGGATGGCGGTTTAATTGGTGGCGGCCGTGAAAGCGCTCTTGGGTTGGCGCCTTAACCTCTGGATACTCAACAGTTTCAGGCTTCTTGAAGATGGTTGAGAAAGTGATCCAGAAGCCCTTGAGGTGCCCCAATAGGCCAACCGAACCGGGTTGATCTACTTGTGAGAATTCAACTTTCGTAAGGTCACGCTCACTATTTTTTAAAGGTTCGATCTCAGCCACGGTCGACTCCTTCTTTGTTGTTTGAGACATTGATGGATGTTAATGCCACTGGAAGTTGCGGCAGAGAAAAACTTGGCGCATCAGCGTTATCAACAATAGCTTCGAGTTTTTTCTTCTTAGCATTCTCAAAGCCGATATTGACCGCCATGATGAGGAAGACCACGGCGGAAGCAAAGGCAACTACTACTAGGCGAGGTGCACCTTGTAGTGAAAGTACGCGAAGTGTTGCAACAACCAAGATCCACAATATTGAAACGGGAATCAAGACTTTCCAACCAAACTGCATGAACTGGTCATAACGAAGGCGTGGAAGAGTTCCGCGTAGCCACACAAATACAAAGAAGAAAACCAAAACCTTTGAGAAGAACCAGATCGCAGTGAACCAACCACCAAGCCAGTTTTCAGTAAAACCTAAGAATGGTGGAGCGTGATATCCGCCTAAGAATAACGTTGTGGCCAAAGCGGAGACCGCAATGATGTTGACGTATTCGGCTAAGAAAAAGAGTGCAAACTTAAGTGAAGAGTATTCCGTATGGAAACCACCAACGAGCTCGCCTTCAGCTTCAGCTAAATCAAATGGTGCGCGGTTGGTTTCACCAACCATAGAGATTGCATAGATAGCAAAAGATGGGAACAGGACAACTCCGTACCACCAAGAAGTTTGTGCGGCAACGATGTCAGATGTTGACATTGAGCCTGCATAAATAAAGACAGAAACTAATGAAAGCCCCATCGCAATTTCATAAGAAATAACTTGCGCGCTTGATCGAAGTCCACCAAGCAGTGGATATGTTGAACCAGATGACCAACCAGCCAAGATGATTCCGTAAACACCAACAGATGCAATAGCTAATACATAGAGCACGCCGACAGGTAAATCGGTAAGTTGCATCGCAGTTTTATGTCCAAATAATGTAACCGGTCCTGTTATTGGAATAACTGCAAAGGACATAAAGCAGGTTGTAGCACTAATAATTGGGGCTATGACGAAGACAATCTTGTCGGCGGCAGCGGGAATCAAATCTTCCTTCAGCGCAAGTTTCACACCATCGGCTAGCGCTTGAACTAATCCAAAAGGACCAACGCGGTTAGGTCCGGGGCGCTGTTGCATACGGCCAACTAATCGACGCTCACCCCAAACAGACATAAGCGTTAGTACCACACAGACAACAAAGACAAGCAAAGCTTTGACGGTGATTAGCCATCCTGGATCTGCTCCAATTAACTCTGCAGTTGTCATATCTTCACCACCGTAACTACTGCGCCATGTGTGGCGCCTAGGTTTACAAGTAACTGAGATCCACGTGAATTACGAGGCGCCCACACAGCATCATCATGAATATCTTCAACAAGAGCTGGAAGCGTGACTGCACCTAAAGCTGATGAGATTTTAAGCTGATCCCCATCGACAACACCCAATGACGCTGCGCGCTTTGATGAAATTACGGCTACACATTGGCGAGCGGTGCCAGCTAAATTATCTTCACCCTTTTGTAAAGTTCCAAGATCTAAAAGACGACGCCATGAAGTAAGTACGAATTCGTTGTCCTTAAGTGATGAGGTTTTTTCAGACTTAATTGGTTTCATACTAACACGTGCGCCATCCCATGTTCCTATGGCAGCTATCTCTTTTGCTGCCGCTGTGACAGTGCCAAGATTGAGCGATACACCCATCTCTTGCGCAATCATCGAAAGAATTCGAAGGTCACTTCGATTAAGTGAATTATCAACTGCCGCGTCGAATTTACGTGCACGGCCTTCCCAGTTAAGGAATGATCCACTTTTTTCAGTGATTGCAGCAACTGGCAAAATTACATTTGCACGTTGTGTAACCTCACTTGGCGCAATCTCAAGAGAGACGACAAAAGCTTTTTCAAGTGCAGTTAAAGCGGCCTTGCTATTTAATCCATCAAGCGGATCGACTCCGCCGACTAGGAGAGCGCCTAACTCTCCTGAAATAACTGCAGCATAAATCTCATCGTTTGAGCGGCCAACAGAGGTTGGAAGTGAAGGGGTATTCCACAATGCCGCAATATCCACGCGGGCTGAGGCATCGGTGACTGGGCGGCCACCTGGCAATAAGTTTCCAATTGCGCCGGCCTCAAGCGCACCACGTTCTCCGGCACGACGAGGAATCCATGCCAACTTGGCACTGGTTGAGGAAGCGAGTGCGGCAACTGCGGTTAAGACTCCAGCACTTTCTGATGCACGTTCTCCGATAAGAATTACTGACTTAGCTGTCAGTGGCAATCCGGCAATCGCGGTGGCCTCTTCACCTGGTGCAACCTTTACAAACTCACCTTTAAGTTTTTCAACACCGATTGAAAGTTTGCTGCCAATAGATGTGACTTTTAATGCGCGCTTTCGGAACTGCTTGTTAAGTCTCAAGAAGACGATTGGAGACTCTTCTTCGGGTTCAAATCCAACTAATACAACTTGATCTGCGCGATCGATATCTAAGTAAGTAGTTGTTGAGCCAACAATATGAGTTGCAAGAAATTCACGTTCTTCATCTGATGAAACCCGTGAGCGGAAATCAATATCGTTTGTATTAAGAGCGATGCGCGCAAACTTGCTATAACCATAAGCGTCTTCGTGTGTGGTGCGGCCACCAACAAGTACGGCTGATGCTGAAGCTTTTAATCCTTGTGCTGCAGCAGCTAAAGCTTCCGGCCAGGATGCCTGAACTAATTCACCGTCGCTATTGCGAATTTGTGGATGTGCAAGACGATCAGTGGCAGTCACATACTTAAATGCCCAACGTCCTTTATCGCAGTTCCACTCTTCGTTAACAGATGCATCCTCACCAGCAAGGCGACGAAGTGTCTTTCCTCGGCGAACATCGGTGCGCATGTCACAACCAGATGCACAGTGTTCACAAGCAGAAGGAGTTGAGACTAAATCAAATGGACGTGCACGGAAACGGTATGAAGCCCCTGTAAGTGCACCTACTGGACAGATTTGAACCGTGTTACCCGAGAAATATGAAGTAAAAGGCTGCTTCTCGTAAATTCCTACCTGCTGAAGTGCCCCGCGCTCATTGAGGGTAATAAATGGATCGCTGGCAATTTGCTCTGAAAAACGAGTACAGCGCGCGCATAAAACACAGCGTTCGCGATCTAGCAGAACTTGGGAAGAAATATTGATTGGCTTTTCAAATGTGCGCTTAACGCCTTGGAAACGTGACTCGCTATGCCCAGAGCTCAGTGCCTGATTTTGAAGTGGACACTCACCGCCCTTATCGCAGACCGGACAATCCAGCGGGTGATTGATAAGTAATAACTCCATCACACCTTGCTGGGCTTTATCTGCAACCGGCGAAGTAAGTTGTGTCTTAACAATCATTCCTGGCTCAACTGGAATCGTGCACGATGCTTGAGGTTTAGGAAAAGCGCGTCCGTTAATTTCAATATCAACTAAGCATTGGCGACATGCACCGACTGGATCTAATAATGGGTGATCACAAAAACGTGGGATTTGAATTCCTAGTTGTTCAGCAGCACGAATTACTAGAGTTCCCTTTGGAACGCTAACTTCAAAGCCATCGATTACAACTGTGATCATGTCCACGATTTCTGCAGTTGACATTTATGCACCTGCCCCAACAAATAGAGTTGAAGCAACTGGATCAAATGGGCAACCGCCATGAGTTATATGAGATATGTATTCGTCGCGGAAATATTGAATAGATGACGTAATTGGACTTGTTGCTCCATCACCGAGTGCACAAAATGAACGTCCAAGAATATTGTCACAAAGATCCAGCAACTTAGCTAAATCTGCTTCGGTTCCCTTGCCGGCTTCAAGGTCACGCAAAATCTGTACTAACCACCACGTACCTTCGCGGCAAGGTGTGCACTTTCCGCAAGATTCGTGCTTATAAAACTCGGTCCAACGCAGTACTGCACGCACAACACATGTTGTCTCATCAAAAATTTGTAGTGCTTTAGTTCCAAGCATTGAACCGGCAGCCGATACGCCCTCGTAATCCAACGGTGTATCTAAGTGGTCTTGTGTAAATATTGGCGTCGATGATCCACCAGGAGTCCAAAACTTGAGTGTATGGCCGGTACGAATGCCGCCTGAGAGTTCCAGAATTTCGCGCAAAGTAATGCCGAGGGGGGCTTCAAACTGACCCGGGTTATTTACGTGACCCGATAGCGAATAAAGCGTTGTTCCTTTGCTTTTTTCAGTGCCCATAGATTGATACCACTCGGCACCATTAGCGATAATCGCTGGAACTGATGCAATGGATTCAACATTGTTTACAACAGTAGGTCGTGCGTATAAACCAGCGATTGCAGGAAATGGCGGGCGAAGGCGTGGCTGGCCTCGGAAACCCTCTAGTGAATCTAAGAGCGCAGTCTCTTCACCACAGATATATGCACCAGCGCCAACATGGAGAACTAATTCAACTCCATTACCAAGGTGTCCAGCTTTATAAGCATCTTCAATGGCTTGATTCATGCGACGAACAACGTGTGTAACTTCACCACGAATGTAAATAAATGCGTGCTTGGCGCGAATTGCATGACAAGCAATGATGCAGCCTTCGATAAGAACGTGTGGATTTGCCATCAGCAATGGTGTGTCTTTACATGTGCCTGGCTCTGACTCATCGGCGTTAACAACCAGATAGTGATCTTTGTTGTCACCTTGTGGGATAAATCCCCACTTCATTCCAGTTGGGAAACCAGCACCACCACGACCTCGTAAGCCTGAATCTTTAACTAATTGAATCACTGCATCTGGATCCATAGTCAAAGCTTTTTGCGAAGCCTTATATCCACCATGGCGCGTGTAAGCCTCAATAGTGAATGAATCTTTTTCATCCCAGTGAGCTGAAAGTACGGGCACCAATTGAGTCATTATTTGCCCTCTTTCGAAATTTTTAATCCAAGGAGTGAAGGTTCTCCGGCTTGAATACCTTCGTGTGCTTTTCCATCATTGATTCCAGCCAGAACTGCAGATGCTTCTTTCCATGTAACTAAAGAATTAGGACCACGTGTAGGAGGTTGTGGATTTCCTTGACGCATTGAATCCACTAAATCTTTTGCTGACTGAACGGTCTGATTGTCGTAGAACTCCCAGTTAGCCATGACAACAGGTGCGTAGTCACATGCGGCGTTACATTCGATGTGTTCAAGCGAAACTTTTCCATCGGCAGTTACGCCATCGTTTTCTACCCCTAAATGCGCCTTTAAACCTGCAAATATCGCATCTCCGCCCATGACTGCACAGAGAGTATTTGTACAGACACCTACGTGATATTCACCAACTGACTTTCGCTTGTACTGTGTGTAAAAGCTTGCAACAGCAGAGACTTCAGCCGTCTCTAACGTCAGCAACTTTGCAATCAATTCAATACCCTCACCATCGACATAACCGATTCGTGACTGCACAAAATGCAACAGCGGCATAATTGAAGAACGCGAGCGTGGGTAACGCTTAATAATAGAATCCATTATTACCAAATCTTCAGTTGAATAAGCCATCAGCGATCAACGCCTCCCATCACAGGGTCAATAGATGCAACCGCACCAATAATGTCAGCGATCATTCCGCCTTCACTCATTGCAGAAGTAGCTTGCAAATTATTAAAAGATGGTTCACGGAAATGCACGCGATACGGGCGAGTTCCTCCATCAGAGACAACACTTGCGCCAAGTTCGCCGCGTGGAGATTCAATCGCTACATAAGCTTGACCAGCTGGAACTTGGAAGCCTTCAGTTACTAACTTAAAGTGATGAATTAATGACTCCATTGACGTACCCATAATTTCGCGAATATGGTTCAGCGAATTACCAAGCCCATCACTGCCAAGTGCTAACTGCGCTGGCCATGCAATCTTCTTATCTGCAACCATGACTGGTGCACCTTCAAGTTTTTCTAATTTATCTAACGCTTGTTCGATAATCCGTAGTGACTGTTCTAACTCATTCATACGAATTAAGAAGCGTCCATAAACATCGCACGTATCGGCAGTAATAACATCGAAGTTATAGTTTTCGTAACCACAATATGGCTGTACCTTGCGTAGATCCCATGGAAGGCCAGTTGAACGCAGAACTGGACCTGTGATTCCAAGAGTTGTTGCACCAGCTAGATCTAAATATCCGATGCCTTGTGTGCGCTTGAGCCAAATTGAGTTACCAACTAAGAGCGTCGTATTATCTTTAAAGTTCTTACGCATGGTCTTAACTGCATCACGAATCTTAGGAATCACACCCTCGGGCAGATCTTGCTGGACTCCACCTGGACGGATATAGGCCATATTCATGCGCAAACCCGAGATCATTTCAAAGATATCTAGCACGATTTCACGTTCACGAAAGGCAAAGAACATCGGGGTAATCGCGCCAAGTTCAAGTGCACCAGTACCCAGTGCCACCATGTGTGAAGAGATGCGATTGAGCTCCATCATCATGACGCGAATAACGCTAGCTCGCTCTGGAACATCTTCAGTAATACCTAAGAGTTTTTCGACAGCTAAGCAATAGGCCGTCTCATTAAATAACGGTGACAAATAATCCATACGAGTTACAAAAGTTGTTCCCTGAGTCCAGTTACGGAACTCCATATTCTTTTCAATTCCAGTGTGTAAGTAACCAATTCCACAACGAACTTCAGTAACAGTCTCGCCCTCAAGTTCAAGAACTAAACGAAGTACACCGTGTGTTGATGGATGTTGTGGGCCCATATTGACAACAACGCGTTCTTCTTTAGTTGAACCGATTTCTTGGATAAGTGAATCCCAGTCTCCGCCAGTAACAGAAAAAACTGTACCTTCAGTTGTATCACGAGATGGAGCGTATGGATCAAAAGTTGTCATTTGTAGCTCCTTCGCTCATCTGGAGCAGGAATTGTTGCGCCTTTATATTCGACGGCAATTCCACCGAGTGCATAATCTTTACGTTGCGGATGGCCTTGCCAATCATCGGGCATCAAAATACGAGTTAAACCCGGGTGTCCATCAAAAATAATTCCAAACATGTCAAAAGTCTCACGCTCATGCCAGTTGTTACCTGCCCATACTTCAACCAGTGTAGGAATATGTGCATCGGCATCGGCAACTATAACTTCAAGTCGAACTCGGCGATTATGTGTAAGTGAAAGAAGTGGATAGACCGCGCTGAATTCACGATTGGTTCTGTCCGGATAATGAACTCCATTAACACCCATGCACATTTCAAACTTTAATGAATCGCGCAAAATTAATGCAACGGCAACAAGTTTTTCTCGCTTCACATGCAAAGTTAGTTCGCCGCAATCTACGACAATTCGCTCAATAGCTTGAGAAAACTCAGGATATGCACGCTCTAAATCATCGGCAACTTGATCAAAATAACTACCGTACGGGCGCTCAGATGAGCCAGTCGACGCAGGGGTGCGAACTAGGCCGCTATAGCCAGATGTATCACCCGTGCCGCGAGCGCCAAACATTCCTGAATCAGTCATTTACGCTAACAAGCCCTTCATCTCAATCGTTGGCTTAGCGTTCATAGCTGCGAGCTCAACTTCTTTAATGATTTGAGCGCGGTTAACTCCAAGTTTTTCATCGTAGATTTTTTCATGAAGTTTAAGAATTGCATCCATCAACATTTCAGGACGTGGTGGACAGCCTGGTAGATAAATATCAACTGGAACCACGTGATCTACGCCTTGAACAACGGCGTAGTTATTAAACATTCCGCCCGATGATGCGCATGCACCCATAGCGATAACCCATTTAGGCGCCGACATTTGATCATAAATCTGGCGAAGTACTGGCGCCATTTTATTTGAAACACGACCGGCCACAATCATCAAATCAGCTTGACGTGGGGATGCACGGAAAACTTCCATACCAAAACGTGAAATATCATATTTAGCTGCCGAACCAACGGCCATCATTTCGATTGCACAGCATGCAAGACCAAAAGTTGCCGGCCACAAAGAGTTCTTACGCATATAGCCTGCAAGTTTTTCTACTGTTGTTAATAGAAAGCCGCTAGGTATCTTCTCTTCTAGACCCATGTATTAGTCCCATTCCAATCCACCGCGGCGCCATACGTATGCATATGCAACGAAAACAGTTCCAATAAAAATCGCCATTTCAACTAAACCAAAAACACCTAACTTGTCGAAAGTGACTGCCCATGGATAAAGGAAGACAATTTCAATATCAAAGATAATAAATAGCATTGCGGTTAAGAAATATTTGACTGGAAAACGTCCACCCTCGGCCGCTTGTGGTGAAGGTTCGATTCCACACTCGTAAGCATCGGCCTTAGCGCGGTTATAACGGGCTGGTCCAGTCAGTGCCCCAGCGGCAATTGAGATTATGGAAAAACCAAAGCCGATAGCCCCTAGCACCAGGATCGGCACGTATGGATTGGATGTGGATATCACGTGTGAAATCTTAGAGTCGATAGGCCTATGCCAATGACCGCTAGCCCTTTATCCCGCTGTGAACTGCAACAACTCCAAAGCTCAGGTTTTTCCAGCTCACGAGCGTCCAGCCCGCAGCCTCCATCGCCGCCGCTAGCTCGACTTGATTGGGCCAGGCCCGGATGGATTCAGCCAAATATACGTAGGCATCGGGATTTGATGAGGTTTTTCGAGCGATTATCGGCAAGGCCCGCATCACATAGCCCATATAGAGCCAGCGATATGGCCGCCATGTGGGGTGTGAGAACTCAACAACGACCATCCGGCCGCCTGGTTTAGTGACTCGAAGCGCCTGGGCCAGGGCCTTTGGGTAGTCAACGGTGTTGCGAAGGCCAAAGGAGATCGTGGTGACATCAAAGGTGTCGGCCTCAAAAGGCAGGTTGAGGGCATCGGCCTTGGAAAAAGTCAGATACGGACGGGACTTTCGGCCTTGGGCCAACATTCCCTCGGAAAAATCCGTGGAGAGAACATCGGCGCCAGCCTCATGCAGGGGTTGTGAGGATGAGCCCGGGCCAGCGGCGAGATCGAGAATCTTCATTCCGGGCCCAGGCGCGATTATTTTCGTTACAGCCTTGCGCCACGCCTTTGTGCGGCCAAGACTGAGCAGATCGTTAACGATGTCATATCGCTTGGCAACAGCATCAAACATCGCAGCTACTTCATCGGGATCTTTGTTCAGATGAGCGCGCGACATGGGTGCATTCTCTCGTGAAGTAGGCTCATCCACAACTTAACTATCAGGGAGTTTCACGCATGCTATTAGTGGCCGAATGCCTGCATTAATTCCAGTTACCACAACGCACTTGGGCGAGCACTTACCACTGCTTGATCTTTTACCGGCCGAACAACCTCTTGCATGGGTACGTGCCGGAGAAGGATTGGTTGGTTGGGGTGTCCACGCAACCACCACCGTTAGTGGGCCAAATCGTTTTGCCGATGCTCGATATTGGTGGCAAACACAACTTGAAGGTTTTGCAGTGTCAAACTCAGTTCATGGAAGCGGCACTGGCCCACTTCTCTTTACTTCTTTTTCCTTCTCCCCCGATGATCCATCGGTATTAGTAATTCCACAAGTAATTGTTGGAATGAAAAGTGGCAAATCCTGGATTACGTGGATTGGTTCGGCTTCACAACCAGTTTTGAATTCTGAAACCGCAGTATTTGCGTCAAACCCTGTTAGTTGGATTGAGGATCCGAATGCTGATGCAGATTGGAAAAAGCGTGTAACTGATTCAGTTCGGCGAATACATGATGGAGCGCTAGATAAAGTTGTTCTAGCTCGTGATTTCTCTGGAACTGCACAATCTCACATCGATGCGCGCTCTATTCTTAAAAAACTTGCCGCTGAATATCCATCTACATGGTGTTTTTCAGTCTCTGGTCTGGTGGGTGCAACACCAGAACTCTTACTCCGACTTTCGCGCAAAATGGTGACTTCCCGCGTCCTGGCTGGAACGATCAGTAAAACCGGCGATGACGAGCGTGATTTGGCACTGGCCGCTTCATTAGCGCGTTCTTCAAAAGATCTTGAAGAACATGAATATGCTGTTCGTTCTGTAGCGCAAGCCCTTGAACCTTTTTGCACTTCCACGAATGTTCCAGAATCACCATTTGTTTTGCACTTAGCAAATGTCATGCACTTAGCAACCGATGTAACCGGTGCATTAGCCGAAAAACTTGCCCATGTTGATGCCTTTTCAATTCTTGAACAACTACATCCGTCGGCGGCGGTGTGTGGAACTCCTCGCACCATAGCCGCTGAGTTAATTAATGAAATAGAGGGAATGTCTCGCGGTCGTTATGCCGGTCCGGTTGGATGGATTGATGCCGCAGGAGATGGCGAGCTCGGAATCGCTCTGCGCTGTGGCCAAATTGACGCCAATTCAATCCGTATTTTTGCAGGTTGCGGCATTGTTGCTGGATCTAATCCAGATAAAGAGTTAGCTGAAAGCGAAGCAAAACTGATTCCAATGCGTAGCGCACTTGTTAAATAGAGTTCATCTTTTCATAAATATTTTTTAAGTTATCAGCGTTGGCCTCACGCGAAGGTACTTGTACGACAACTACTGAAACTCCTTTTACGGGTGCTGACATTGCTTTCTTTAATTCTTCGATTGACTTTACTGTTTTAGATTCTATTCCCATACCTAAAGCAATTGCTGCAAGATCTAAGCCATGTGGTGTTCCAAAAACTTCTTCAAAACCAACCACTCCTCGCTGAGGAAGTGTAGAAAAAATCCCGCCACCATCGTTATTGATAACTATGAACCTGCAATTAATCTCTTCCCCTTGAATTAAACCAGTTATGTCATGCAGAAATGCTAAATCTCCAAGCACTGCAAAACTTGATTTATGTCCGTATGCAACGCCTAAAGCAGTGGATATGTTTCCATCTATGCCAGCTAAACCTCGATTTGCATAAGTGTGAATGTCGCCTCGTGGTGTAGCAAATCCTTCGATGTCTCTAATCGGGCGCGATGATGCAATAAAAAGCGCGGAACCCCCAGGTAGTTCGGCTGAAATTGTTCGAGCGATATTTGCCTCGTTCCAGCCACTAACTTCACTAATAACTTTTGCGCAGCGTTGTGAATATTTCTGCCACTGAGCAATCCAATCATCGGATGCAATCTGAGTATCAATCTCTGGAATTGCTGTGAACTTCTTATCTCCAGTGCGATCACTATCAACGGTCGCCATACGTGGATCTATTACGCACTGTACTGGTGCTAATTTAATGAGTGCATTGACCGAACGCGACAATGTTGTACGACCAATGACGACTGCAACTTGTGGAATCAAAACACTTCGAATCTCTTGTGATGTTAAGAAAATAGATGCATGGGCAACGGCATCGGGAAATGAAAGCGGATCTTCTGCAATGACAGGCCACTTGAGTTTCTTGGCAAAGGCTCGCACTTCTTCGACACTTAATCCACCACGATCATGTCCGATTACAAGTACACCTCGGCTACCTTGAACTTTTAAGCTTGCTACTTTTGTACGCGTGTTGGACTGTGCGACTCCGATAGCAATTTCATCTAGCCACTGCGTTGAATCATCGGGCAAAAGTGGCTCATCAAACTGGAGATTTAGGTGGACGGGACCAGATCGCAAACTATCTAACGGTAGATCCATAGGAAAAACTGGACCATCGATATCGGCAAAATAGCGAACGGCTTTACCGAAGATTCGAGCCTGCTCTGTAGTTTGATTTGCGCCAGTGCGACGAAGCATCGCTGGTCTATCTGCCGTTAACACCAATAACGCTGCATTGGTGTGGTTGGCCTCTAAAACAGCTGGGTGGTAATTGGCAACTGCAGTTCCACTCGTGCACACAACTGGAACTGGACGGCCGGTTGACTTAATGAGACCTAGTGCAAAAAAAGCTGCAGTTCGCTCATCGATTCGAATATGAGTCTTGATTAAGCCCCGAGTCTGCGCAGCATGAAAAGCTAGTGAAAGTGGGGCATTTCTAGATCCGGGTGAGATCACAACATCGGTAATCCCGGCTTCAATAATCTGGCGAACGATGACACGAGCTAATGAAGTCGATGCATTCATTGACCCCATCCTCTCTCATTAATAAAACTCTCTGCACCTGCGTCCCAAGTCATACGAATTCTATTCTTCCACCAGTTTAAACGCTCGTTTGAAACCGCCAACTTATTAAGTAGTGAAACTTCTGGTCGAACATCAGCAACTCTAATCATTCCATTATTTATTGGAAGTTGCTCGACATCTACTGCCAAAAGAGAGCCAGTACCTAAGCCACATGCAAAATCAAGAGAAGGTAGCGCACTGGCAAGTTTAAGTCCATATGAGATTCCAACTGCACTTTCCAATGCGCTAGAAACTACGACCGGAAGTTTATGGTGGCGAGCAATCTCAAGTGCACGAGTAATGCCACCTAGCGGGGCAACTTTTAACATCACAATGTCGACTGCATCTGATAAATCCACCGCAAATGGATCTTTTGCTTTTCTTATCACTTCATCGCCAACAATCTTTATGCTTGTGCGCTTTTTTAACTCACGTAACTCTTCAACGCTGGCACATGGTTGTTCTACATATTCAATCTCACCCACATTGTTAAGAAAAGAGGCCGCTTGTTCAACATCCCACAATCCATTTACATCGATTCGAATTGTGGCATCTGGGCGAAGCTCACGAATAATTGCTAATCGATCTAAATCTTTAACTGGATCAGTTCCAACTTTGACTTTAATAACAGAGCAGCCTGGATATGAATCTAGAAGTCCCTCTATCTCTTGCGCGTTGTCTAAAGCTGGCAGAGTCGCATTTACGGCTATCTCTGAGCGAAGTGCTGGTGGCGGTGAGACAAAAGCCGCTTCAACAGCACTTGTTAGCCATGGAACTGATTCGCTATAGCTGTACTCCAAAAATGGCGAGAACTCTCCCCACCCAAGGGGGCCTTCAAAAAGAGCGACTTCGCGCGATGTGACCGAGCGAAAGTCAGTCTTTGTTGCAAGTGCAACGACACGCAATGAGCCCAGAATTGAATCAAGCATTACTTATGGACGCTTTGGAAACTTTTCAAAATTTGGCTGACGCTTCTCTTTATATGCATCGCGTCCTTCTTGACCTTCTTCGCTCATATAAAATAAAAGAGTTGCATCTCCTGCTAGTTGTTGGATCCCAGCTTGACCATCATCTGCTGCATTAAGACTTGATTTGAGTAAGCGGAGTGCCAGTGGAGAGTTACGTAACATTTCACGACACCATGAAACTGTTTCAGCTTCAAGTTCGGCAACTGGAACTACAGTATTAACTAATCCCATGGAAAGGGCTTCTTGTGCATCGTATTGGCGCGTCATAAACCAAATCTCGCGGGCTTTTTTCTGACCAACATGGGCAGCTAATAATCCAGCGCCGTATCCACCATCAAAAGAACCAACCTTTGGACCTGTCTGACCAAACTTTGCATTTTCTGCAGCAATCGTTAAATCACAGACAACGTGTAATACGTGACCGCCTCCGATCGCCCAGCCAGCAACCATCGCAACAACTGGTTTTGGAGTTCGGCGAATTTGGATCTGTAAATCTAAAACATTGAGTCGACCAATACCCTTTTGCGCTAAAGAGTCATCACCCAGGTATCCATCATCTCCACGCACACTGATGTCTCCACCCGAGCAAAAAGCTTCGGTTCCGGCACCAGTCAAAATAATTACACCGACTTCTTCGTTATCGCGGGCAAGTGAAAATGCCTCTATAAGTTCAATGATTGTTTGTGGACGAAAAGCATTGTGAACCTGTGGGCGATTGATAGTTATCTTCGCGATGGCATCGCCAACCTGATAGGTAATATCAATAAAACTCTCCCCACCTGGGGCAGTTCTCCACTGTGGGAGCTCGCGGCTACCAAAATCACGGTTAATCGGCTTGCTCATATTTCCTCCACTATCGTTGCTAGCGATAGCCTACGGCTGCAATGGATATGACGTCACAACGAGAATTACTGCGGGTCAGCCCTGCGTGCGAACTCCCAGATTTAGCGGGGCTTCTCACTGCGGCACTCGCAGGAAGTGGTCCTGCCCTGGGTCTGGCAGATATCAACTCAGCGTTTTGCCCTTCCTCTATCTGCTTAGTAATAGGAACAAGCGGGAGCTCTGGAGTAATCAAAGAGGTCGCATTCACACCCCAATCTCTGTTGGTATCGGCAAAGGCTGCAAATGCATTTATTGGAGCGGCTCATGGATCTACGTGGTCTTTACTGTTGCCCACCACACACATTGCTGGCATCAATGTAATTATTCGCTCAATGGAAGTTGACACACTCCCGGTTGATCTGCGAAATTTTGAAGGCGAATTTCCAGCTGTAGATTTTACTTCTGTCGTACCAACACAACTTTTTAGAGCGCTTAACTCTGATGACAGATTACTGCGACATCTTCAAAGTGCACGCGCAGTCTTAGTTGGAGGTGCTGCACTAACGCCAGTACTTCGAGAAGAAGCGATAAGTGCTGGAATACATATTATTGAAACTTACGGAATGACTGAAACTTGTGGTGGATGTATTTATGACGGTAGCGCACTAAATGGAGTGGAGTTTCGTATCAATTTAAACGGCGTTGTTGAAATCCGTGGATCACTTCTAGCTGACAGTTACTTAAATTTCCCCGCGCTCTTCAAACTCCACGATGGCTGGTTTACAACTAACGATCTTGGTGAAGTTGTTGATGGAAAACTTAAAGTAAAAGGTCGAGCGGACGATGTAATTATCTCTGGTGGAGAAAACTTGTCTCTCGTTGCAGTTGAAGCTACGTTGTCAGTTCGCTTCCCCGAAATAGAGTTCGCAGCATTTGCAATTAATGATGCACAGTGGGGTCAAGCGCTACATATCGGGGTAGTTGGTGATATTAGTGAGACAGATATTTCACATTACTTAGAGGCAGCTTTGGGTGGAATTGCAAAACCAAAAGGAATTCACTTTTTAGATTCACTTCCTTTACTGGGAATCGGCAAGACTGACCGCATGGCACTTACGAGAATGGTTGAGCATGAATAAATGGATTCTGGGTGCGAGGCCGCGTACATTACCCGCAGCTATCGCTCCTATCATTGTTGCATCAGCACTTGCCGGACCAGATTTCAACTGGTTTCGTGCCGCATTAGCGCTGAAGGTAGGTTTATGGCTACAAATCGCCGTTAACTTTGCCAATGATTACTCCGATGGCATTAAGGGAACAGATACGCACCGAATTGGGCCGACGCGTTTAGTTGCAAGTGGCTTAGCGAGTGCTCGTTCAGCAAAAAACGCGGCGCTTTTCTCCTTTGCTCTTGCATCACTAGCCGGCCTGTGGCTTGCATACTTAACTTCCCCTTGGCTGATCGCTATTGGGCTGCTTTCAATCTGGGCTGCCTGGAATTACACCGGTGGCAAGAAACCATATGGCTACAGTGGCTTCGGCGAGATTTCAGTATTTATTTTCTTTGGCGTTGTTGCAACTGTCGGTACATATTATGTGCAAAGTGAAAAACTGACCCTCCTGAGTTTTATTGTGGCTATTCCAATGGGCGCACTCTCATGTGCGATCCTGTCGATAAATAACCTTCGAGATCGCGACCAAGATGTATTAGTCGGTAAACGCACTCTCGCGGTTCGAATGGGAGATGCTGCTGCCAGACGTTTCTTTGTCGCATTACTCGTTCTTGCCCATACAGCGGCAATTGCTACCTTTAAACCACTGGCGTTGCTTACGCTTTTAGTGACGCCACTTACTTTTTCTATCGCTCGCACTGTCCTGGGCGGTGCAAGTGGTGCTCAATTGATTCCACTCCTAGGCAAGACTGGCAAGTTACAACTTATATTTGCCACCGTTTTTGCACTTGCCTTAGCGATACAATAAAGCCATGACACGACTGCTACTTCCACTTTTATTAGTTGCTTTCAGTATCTATACATTGGTCGACTGCGCACGTACCGATGAGACTCAGATTCGAAACTTGCCAAAGTGGGGTTGGATTTTAATAATTATTCTTATCCAAACTCTTGGTCCAATCGCTTATTGGGTAGCGGGTCGGCCAAAAGGCCCACGTTTAGGTGGACCAAAGCCAAAGCGACGTATTTTGCCACCCGATGATGATCCAGATTTCCTTGGACGTATTTAAAGTCCTGAGTACGTATGTTTTCCAGTACCCCAGATATTGACGTACACATAGTTAAAGAGAAATGTTGAGCCAGCAAATAAACATAGCCATGCAGCTCGGCGTCCACGCCAACCAATAGTGACACGTGCATGTAAGTATGCGGCATATGCAACCCAGGTGATAAATGCCCACGTCTCTTTAGGATCCCAGCCCCAGTAGCGTCCCCATGCACTCTCGGCCCAAATTGCTCCGGCTATGACGGCAAACGTCCATAAAGGAAAGACAAATGCAACTAAGCGATATGAAAGTTGGTCTAAATATTCAAGTGAAGGCAGGCGTTTTGCCCAAACAGTTCGTTCGCCTTTGGCTTCCATAGAATCTAAATAAAGATAAGCTGCTGCAACAGCATTGGCAAGTAAAAAAACACCGCCAGAAATAATTGCCGCAGAAACGTGAATAACTAACCAAGTCGATTTAAGTGCAGGAACAAGTGGTGCACTTGGTCGATATAGAACAGCTACTGCAGTTCCTAAAGTTAGTAAGACCGCTGTTGAAACTAAAAGCCCTAACCATCGTAGATCATATTTGCGAAGGGCTCCCAAGTAAGCACCTGAAAAAGCTAATGCACCTGTAATTGAAAATTCATACATATTGCCCCAAGGAACACGTCCGGCAGAAACTCCTCGGGCAATGACTCCAGCAAATAATAGTAAGAAGCCAAGGATCATCATTGCGGTAGCTATACGCGCAACTTTTTCAGTTCGCTTATAGTCAAGAGTTTTTCCAGATGTTGTCTCTGGAATCTTCACTGCCCACGCGGTTTCAACAGCATGGGCAAAAAAGGAGAGTGTATAAACGGCCATAGATGAGTAAATTAAATAATTAGAGAGGTAGGCCCACGTGCGTGACATTTAAATCTCCCCTTTTATAGCGCTTACAAATATAGCTAACTCTTGATCTAGACCTGGTGCGGCATTTTTAGCTAAACCAGCTACTTCTACGTCGGTCCCAACTCGAATCCAGATTCTGCGGCGGCGAGTGAAAAGAGAGGCAAGAAGTCCAAGGATGGAAACAATAGCGCCGAGTAGCGCATAGTTCTTGCCAGAATCATCGACTATTTGGAGGTTAACCCACTGAACATAGGCTTCGAAAGTGAGTGATCCACCTGCATAGGCAAAACTTTCACCGGGCTTTAGAGATTTCAATCCGATCTGCGTCATCTTTGACGTATCGATGCGATAAACGGATTGCGGAGTTCCTGAATCTAAACCTAAATCTCCAGACCATGCAGATAGCAGTAGCCGAGGATCTAGCGCTTGCGGGAATGCACTGATTGCTCCGTTGCTATCGCTTCGTTCGTAAGTCGGTACAAATGAACCAACAAAGCCAACCTGTGGTTGGGCATCTGGAACTTTTATTGCCCCTATAGATCGAAGATTTCCATCTTGGGGCAAAAATGGAATTGGACCTTGTAGCCCAACATTTCCCTTTGAGTCTCGCACAGTAACAATAGGTGAATAACCATTAGCTTGAAGATAAATCTTAGTGTTGCCGATTGTGAGAGGAGAATTAACTTTAATCACCTTTTTTTCACCTTTAGTAAAATCTCCTTGATATAAAGTTACTTGCAAGGTGTAATCCTCTGGTGCATTGGTCTCAATATTATATTGTGCATCAAAATTATCAACCTTGAGCATGAAGTTCGCTAATTTTCCATCTTTAAAAAGTTTTCCGTACGCTAAAGAGTCATAGCTGGTTGGAGTATTAACAAAGCGCTCTCCAACATTTAGAATCGCCTCCCCACGCATTCCAAATAACGATGACATTGAGATTCCAAGAAGAATTAGAATGAGCGCTAAATGGAAAAAGAGATTTCCTGTTTCACGTGAAAACCCTTTTTCTGCCGAAATTGACCCATCTTTTTCAACCACTCTAAAACGATTCTTCTTCAGCCAAGCTCGCGCAGTTTCGAGTTCATTTCCCTGTGCTCGCCATGACGAATAAAACTTCATGCGGTTCAAATTCTTAGGAGTTGACGGAGGCAAAGCCCGTGCAGCATGAAAATGCTCGATTGTTCGCGGCAATACACAGCCAATGAGTGAGATGAAGAGAAGTATGTATATCGCGCTAAACCAGGGTGAGCCGTAGACATCAAAGAGGGAGAATCGATCTAACCATGTGGCTAGGTCTGGTGAGCGCTTGAAATAGGCAGATACCGCCATTGGGTTTTGAGTTCTCTGAGGAATTAAGGAACCAGGAATAGCGGCAACACCTAATAGCATCAATAAAATTAGGGCGGTGCGCATACTTGTTAACTGCCGCCATGCGAATCTAAATAATCCGATGCTGCCTAGCTCTGGAAGTTGGACCTCTTGGCTCATTTAAACCACCGGAATGAATTCTGAAATAAGTGAGCGCAGAGAATTCATAATCTGGCCCCACGTTCCCGTGACTTGTAAAACTCCAATAGTTATTAAAAATACCCCGCCGATTTTAGAAATCAGATCTCCCCGACGTACAAGGACTTTACGAAGTCTTTCAGAGCGATCAAGAAAAAGCCCTGAAGCAATAAATGGGAGACCTAAACCAAGGCAGTAACCAAGTGATAACAACGCACCACGCACCGCACTGGACTCTTGAAAGGCTAATGTTTGAACGGCAGCAAGTGCCGGGCCAATACAAGGAGTCCACCCAATTCCAAAGAGGAAGCCAAGAATTGGGGCACCGATAAGCCCACCAGTGGTTTTCATTCGGGGGCGTATTGTTGGAATCAACGCAAATTTTCCGAGGAAAATAAAGCCAAGAAAGATTGTGATAACTCCGAGCACGCGTGAGATTCCAACTTCATTGGCAGCTAATTTATTTCCTAACCCACCAAAAACTGCGCCATAGGAAACAAACACTGTGCTAAAGCCAAGCACAAATAGAAGTGAGCCTAGAAGCAGTTTCCCTCGGTCACTAGAAAAGCCAGCGGCAAAAGATAAATACCCAGGAACAAGTGGCAGGACACACGGTGATAGAAATGAAATAAACCCAGCAATAAAAGCAACTGGAAATGCCGTGATTAAGAAGCCGCTGAGAATCTGTTCCACAAAGAAATCTTTCACTCTGAGCTCACCTTTTCAATCAAGGAAGAGAGAGAGGCAACGGTTATTTGGCCAGATATTCGTCCCGCCACTTTTCCACTTCTATCAATGACAACTGTCGAAGGGATTGCATTTGCTGCCAATGAACCTTTGAAACCTATCAAAATTGAGTCATCTATAAGCGTGGGATATGGTATTTCAAAGCGTCGAGCAAATGCTTCGGCAGTTGGCGGATTATCTCGAGTAAGAATTCCGATGAAAGTTACTTCGCTATATTTCTTTGACAGGGCAATAAGTGCAGGAATCTCTGCTCTACAAGGCGCACACCAAGAGGCCCACACGTTAACTACCGTAACTCGACCACGGCCGTAAGAAAAGTTTTTACCCGATAAAGTCATTCCGGTAAGTGCTGGTGCTTCAATTCGATCAGTAGATTTAATGTAAGTGACTGATCCATTTCCTAAAATAAAACTTTCCTGAGCGGTTGAACTTCCGCCTCCGCCACAACCTGTTAGCATAAAAATAATTGAGAAGCCTAGAATTGACTTAATAATCTTCTTCATTATTTTCCTGGAAGCAAATGGCGTGCTGGTTCTGAATAAGTAAGTCCAGAAATCAATCCATCATCGTCAAAGTGAATGCTTGTTACTGACGCCAAAGAACATTCCCGTTTACGTGGATCATGAAGTAAGCGTCGGTTTTCAATTGCACTTCTTACAATCCATATAGGTAGCTGATGTGACACACAAATTGCATCTTTTCCATCAGCGGCCTCGCGTGCTGCAAATACTGCGGCAAGCATCCGATTTATTTGTTGATCGTAAGGTTCTCCCCACGATGGCCTCCAAGGATTCCATAAATGCTTCCAGGCCCCTGGATGACGTAGCACGCCATCTCCAACACCAAATGGCTTACCTTCAAAGACATTTGCTGCCTCGATTAATCGTTCATCAGTAGTAACTTCAACTTTGTGCGCTGCAGCAATAGGCGCGGCGGTTTCTTGCGCACGCTGTAACGGTGAAACAAAAAGAGCCCCTAAGTCAATCGACTTAGACCAATCTCCAAGTGTTCGAGCCATATCTTGGCCACGATTAGAAAGTCGCCATCCGGGTTGGCGCCCATAGAGAATTTTCTCTGGGTTTTCTACTTCACCGTGACGAATCACATGGACCGTTGAACTCATTGGGTAAGCATAAAGCGTCCCTACAGGCTCAAGTTCGTTAAGGTAGTGACATGGCACTCACGGCGAAGCGAGCAGCCTTTTTCGATGTAGATAACACGCTAATCCGTGGCTCCACGATCTACTTCCTTGGGCGCGGAATGTACCAACGTGGATATTTCACAAAGAAGGATATCTCCCGCTTTGTTCTGGCTAATCTGCGATTTCGATTAACAGGAAAAGAAAATAAGGAAGAGATAGCTCGCTTTCAAGAATCGGCAACAAATTTTATCGGTGGTCATAGTGTCAAAGACATTGAAGCTATAGCTCAAGAGATTTATGATGAGTTTGTTTCCCCTGCAATGTGGCAAGGAACAATAGATATTGCACAGAAACACTTAGCAAGTGGAGAAGAAGTCTGGTTAGTTACTGCCGCCCCAGAAGATATGGCTGTACTGATTGCAAATCGGTTAGGTTTCACTGGAGCCTTAGGAAGTAAAGCTCAGATTAAAGATGGAGCTTATACAGGTGAGATGTTAGGTGCGCTGTTGCACGGAAAAGAAAAGGCAATAGCTGTAAGAGAACTTGCTCAGCGCGAAGATTTGAATTTAGAGACTTGCTATGCATACTCAGATAGCAATAACGACCTTCCGCTTTTACAATGCGTCGGCCATCCATCTGCAATAAATCCAGATGCAATCTTAGGCCTACGTGCCATGGCTGAGGGGTGGCCAATCCATGATTTTCGGCGGGCCCGATTTATTGGCCGCGCGATTTCACCAGTTGTTGTGCGGCTCGCAGCCTTAGCAACCTGGCTCACTCCAAGGCGAAAGCCTCGCTGATTACACAATAAGCACTAAAGCCCAGTAATGTAAGCAAGTTATGGAAATGCGCTCTTTCTCCGACTACTTACGTAGCGTCGATGATGCTGCACTCTTGGAGCTTTTTTCTAAACGCCCCGATCTTGTAATTCCAGTTCCGCCAGATGTTGCATCTCTTGCAGTTCGTGCATGCTCGCCTCCAAGTTTGGCCCGAGCCATTGATTCACTCAACCACTGGCAGTTCCAAGTACTTGAGGCTGCGGCAGCCTTAAATGAGCCATTCTCAACTAAATCAGTAGCGGCACTAACTGATAAATCTAGCGCTAGTACTTTGAACTATTTAATTTCGATCGGTTTAATCTATCCATCCAATGACGGAATGCGCCTTCCATCCCAGTTGCGTGATGTGCTTGGAATTGAACCCGCTGGACTTGGCCCGGCTTCAATGGTCAAACTAAAGTTAGTTGAACTCGATGATGCTCCAGTTGATGCTAAGCGAGCACTTGAACGATTGATTTGGGGACCACCGCGCGGAAGCGTCGGAGATATTAAAAACCCCGGACCTGGTGTTGCTTGGTTATTAGAGAGAAAATTCTTAGTTCCCCTCGATCAGCGGACAGTAATTTTGCCACGTGAAGTTGCACTTCATTGTCGCGGTGGAAAAATCCACAAGGAAAACTTTATTAATGCGCCACAATTAACTGGTGCCGTTCGTGATGAAAAACAGATTAACTTGGCATCAATTGCAAATATTTCAACTGTACTGCGCTGGGTCGAAGAGTTATTAAATTTTTGGGCACAAGAACCAGCGGATGCTTTGCGTGCTGGAGGTTTAGGTGTACGGGATCTTAAGATTATTGCAAACCACCTCGGTGTAGATGAATCATGCACCGCCTTTATTACTGAACTGGCTTATTTAACTTCACTTATAAGTATTGATTCAGATGATCGAATTATGCCTAGCAATAAGTTTGATATTTGGTTGATGCAAACTCCAGCAGAACGTTGGCGGGTTTTGGCTTCGGCCTGGTTGATTACTTCACGCGCTAGTGGACTGGTAGGTCGAGCAGAAGCAAAAAACGTTGCCGCACTTGGTCCCGAGCTTGATCGTGTAAATGCTGCGCGTGTCCGTTCACTTACTCTGTCTATTCTGAAAGAGAACCCCGGCGCTGCACCTGATTCCGCCTCGTTTAACTCACTTTTGGCGTGGCGCGCGCCTGTTCGACGTAACTCTTCCATGCAAGAAGAGCTTGCATCCTGGAGCTTGCGCGAAGCCGAGTGGCTTGGAATAACGGGTCAAGGTGCACTCTCTAAATATGGTCTAACTTTTCTAGACGGTGGTGACACAACTCTGATTAATGATGATCTACCCAAAACTGTGGATCACATTCTCATCCAAAGTGACAACACGGCAATTGCACCGGGACCGTTAGAGCACGAAGTCTCGCAACAATTAGCAATCATGGCTGACATTGAGAGCCGTGGCGGAGCAACGGTATACAGATTCAGCGAAGCAACAATTCGCAGAGCGTTAGATCATGGAAAAACTGGTGATGAGATTAAAGCGTTTTTAATTAGGACTTCTAAGACTCCCATGCCACAACCACTTGAATATCTCATCGCTGATGTTGCTAAAAAACATGGGAAGTTGCGAGTTGGTAATACAGCCTGTTTCCTGCGATGTGAAGATACTGCCTTAATCGCCCAAATTATGAACGATAAGAAAGTAGAAATTCTTGCCTTAAGACGGATTGCTCCTGAAGTAATTATTTCTAATCACGAAGCAGTTGATGTAATGCGTGTTTTGAGAGAAGCAGGTTATTTGCCAGCAGCAGAATCCGCGAACGGTTTAATTTTGACAGGTACTAGGTCTAGCCGTGCACAAACAAAACCGCGTCCCCCAAGAATTGTTGGAGAGATTGAAATCCCAAATATTGATATGCTCAACACGGCTATTCGTGCGATACGCACTGGCGAAAAGTCGAGTCATAAGCAGGCACACTTACGACAAGTTGCAAATGAAGCTTTAGGTGCACTGCCACGCACTACCGCCAATGAAACTATGGACTTAGTGAATAAATATATTCTGGAGGAGAAATCTCTTTCCATTGGTTATGCCGATAATAATGGTGCAGTAACCCACCGCATTATCGATCCAATTCGAGTAAGTGCTGGGGCCTTGATCGCCCGGGACCACGCAACTGGTGAAGTACAGTCCTTTCGAATTCCGCGCATCACTGGCGTAGCTGCGTTATAGACTTCACCTATGTTGTCAGCACTAGAAAAACTCGTGCGGTTGGAGTCCCCAACTGAGGATCTCGAAGCCTGTCGCCACGTTGTTGCACTTGCATCTGATTTAGCTCTCGAAGTCTTAGGTTCGCCTGCAACTATTCAAGAAGTATTAGGTCGTCCAGTATTTTGGTGGGGCGCTGAAAATCCAGAAGTAATCGTGCTTGCACATTTAGACACCGTGTGGCCTAAAGGCTCATTTGAACCCGTGTGGAGTGTTGAAGGCAACGCCGCCCGTGGTCCTGGAGTCTTTGATATGAAAGCTGGTTTTGTCCAAGCGCTCTATGCGATGAAGGGTGTCGTTGGCGCTGCCGCCTTAGTTGCAACAACTGATGAAGAAACCGGAAGTGCAACAAGTAAAGAGTTCATTAAAGAGATTTCACGTAAGGCTAAAGCAGTTTTGGTAATTGAAGCTTCATTGAATGGAAAAGTAAAAACTGGCCGCAAAGGTACTGCCATGTATCAAGTGCGAATTCATGGAAAAGCTTCACACGCTGGGCTTGAGCCCGAAAAGGGTGAAAACGCAACTGTAGAGATGGGTCATGCAATTCTTGCCGTTGCAGCTCTTGAAAATAAACTCCTTAGCACGACAGTGGTTCCAACAATGTTACGGGCTGGAAATACAACCAACACGGTCCCTGATTTAGCAGTCTTAGATATCGATGTTAGATCTTTTTCGGTTGCTGAAATCGAACGAGTAGATGCAGCAATTCGAAATTTACAGGCAGTTAATCCTGAAGCTCGCTATGAAATTACTGGTGGATTTAATCGTCCACCACTAGAGACTTCATCGACCATGGCCCTGTATGAACGCGCTGCAAAAGTTGCTGCAACGCTTGGTATGCCTCCACTTGAACACGTATCCGTGGGAGGTGCCAGTGATGGTAACTTCGCTGCGGCTGCGGGTGCGCAAGTTCTAGATGGTTTAGGTGCAGTTGGTGATGGCGCCCATGCTGCGCACGAATGGGTAGACATCACAACCCTTGAGCCTCAAAGCGCCCTATTGCATGCACTGATCAAGGATTTACTTAATGACTGATGGGCCGTTGATTGTTCAAAGTGATAAGACGTTACTTTTAGATATTGATCACCCTCTTTCTACTGAGTGCCGACGTGCGATTGCACCTTTTGCTGAGTTAGAGCGCTCTCCTGAACATATTCATACGTATCGTTTGACGCCTCTTGGATTGTGGAATGCACGCGCTGCAGGCCATGATGCGGAACAAGTTATTGATACGCTTATTAAATATTCGAGGTATGCGGTTCCGCATTCAATTTTGATTGATGTCGCCGAGACGATGTCTCGTTATGGGCGCTTACGACTTGAAGCTGATCCTGTTCATGGATTAATCCTTGTCACTACCGATACTGCTGTTCTCGAAGAAGTAATACGTGCACGCAAAATTGTGCCATTACTCGGTGCCAGAATCGATGCACAAACAATTGCAGTTTTACCAAGCCAGCGTGGTCAGATTAAGCAGTCCTTATTGCGATTGGGATGGCCGGCTGAAGATTTTGCAGGTTATGTAGATGGCCAAGCTCATGCAATTGATTTAGTACAAAGCGATTGGAAAATACGCCCTTATCAGGAGTTAGCCGCAGAAGGATTTTGGCATGGCGGCTCAGGTGTAGTTGTACTGCCATGCGGAGCAGGAAAGACAATCGTCGGTGCGGCGGCTATGGCGCACGCAAAGGCAACAACTCTAATTTTGGTCACAAATACAATTGCTGCTCGTCAATGGCGGGAAGAGTTATTGAAGCGAACGACCCTCAATGAAGATGAGATTGGTGAATATTCAGGAGCCAAAAAAGAGATTCGCCCGGTAACTATTGCGACATACCAAGTCATGACTAAAAAGAAAAATGGTGTCTACGCTCACTTGGATCTCTTTGATTCTTATGACTGGGGTTTGATTATCTACGATGAAGTGCACTTATTACCTGCGCCAATCTTTCGCTTTACGGCAGATATTCAATCTCGCCGCCGATTAGGTTTAACGGCAACACTCGTCCGTGAAGATGGCATGGAGGGAGAAGTTTTCTCGCTTATTGGACCGAAGCGATTTGACGTTCCTTGGAAAGAGATTGAATCGCAAGGTTATATTGCGCCTGCCGAATGTATTGAAGTTCGCGTTAACTTAACTGAAAATGAGCGTTTGATGTATGCAACGGCCGAACCTGAAAATCGTTACCGAACCTGTGCAACAACTCGAACTAAGCGTGATGTTGTAGAAGCATTAGTTGAAAAACATAAAGGTGAACAAATCTTGGTAATTGGTCAGTACATTGACCAGTTAGATGAACTCTCTGAGGCTCTCGGAGTTCCGCTAATCAAAGGTGATACGCCAATTAAAGAGCGCGAAGTGCTCTTTAATAAATTCAGGACTGGCGAAGTCACTTGCTTAGTTGTCTCAAAGGTAGCTAACTTTTCAATTGACTTACCAGATGCAACTATTGCTATTCAGGTATCAGGTGCATTTGGCAGCCGTCAAGAAGAGGCACAGAGATTAGGACGAATCCTTCGACCAAAATCTGATGGACGAAGCGCAAAATTTTATTCTGTAATCTCGCGTGACACTATCGATCAGGACTTTGCCCAAAATCGTCAGCGTTTCTTAGCTGAACAGGGCTACTCGTACAAAATTATCGACGCTGACGATGTTTTTCAAGGGAAGATTTAAATCTCACTGGGTCAACTCGCCAAAAATCATGGTGCTCCCCATTTATATGTATAACTGGAATCTGCTCGCCATAGAGTTTCTCTAACTCTAAATCACCATCGATATAGATTATTTCGATGGTAAAGCCCAGTTCGACCCGCATTGACTCTAACTGCTCTATAGCAATTTCACAGAGATGGCAACCAAGTCTGCTGTAAACCGAGATGGTGGCGGTGCTAACCCTGTTAGTTTCCTTAGAGATATCCATTTCGCCCTCAGATGCCATAGACGAATCATCTCATCCTGCTAACGTGCGCATGTGCGGGGAAATCAATTGAGGCGGCTTGAGGCTATTGCTATAGCGGTAATTTGGCTCACCTCTTTTTTAATCGCCCCTCCTGCACATGCCTTATTCCGAGTGATGCCAGATACAACGTGGGGACATATCTACGCTGGAAGCGCTACAGACACCACGCCGCAAACTCGAGTTAAGCCATCGAATCTACAAAGCATCTCAAAGTTCAATGTTAAATACAGTAATTTTCCTGACTGGGCGCGAATAGAAGTTCAAGCGGCCATAGATATTTGGGGTGCTAACTTTCCGTCCACCGTGCCAATCAATGTAGATGCCTCATGGGGACGATCAAGTTCTTATGGAGTTCTTGGAAGTGCGAGCAATGTTGATTTCTATCAAGGTTTTGCTGGAGCACCAGATCCTTCACTGTGGTACTCATCGGCTTTAGCAAATGCATTAGCTGGAAAAGATTTAGATAAGACAAAACCTGAGATTATTATTCAAGTTAATTCAAGTGCCCGGTGGAATAGCAGGGGTGATGGCGCTCCAACAATCTCCGAATATGATTTAGAGTCGGTTTTCTTACATGAAATTGCGCACGGTTTAGGGTTTTCATCAAATGATGGATACGGATTAACTCGTGATTCATCTGGAAAATATATTGCAGTAGGAAGCCTTGAACAGCCAACACCATTTGATGCGTACGCTCAAACGATTGATGGTCGACGTCTTGCAGATATTCCAACACCTTCGACCGAATTAGCATCTATATTGACATCGTCTTTAGTGTGGTCTGGTCCACTCGGAATTAGAGCTAACAATGGTGAAAAACCTAAACTCTATACTCCCTCGCGATACCAAGCCGGATCATCAACTAGCCACTTAGATGAAGACACATTTTCAAAAACCGGACTTAACTCAGTAATGACTCCAAGCCTTGATCCCGGTGAGATTTTCCGCGAACCAGGAGCTTTGTTGCTGGCGATGATGGAAGATATGCGCAATAAGCCGCCCGCTGGAGTTGCCACTGGCCTGCCAGATTCACCCAGAAATGTAAAGGCATACATAGGTGATTCAGCTGCCTTGGTTGCTTTTGATCCACCAGCAAATCTGAGAACTGCTCAATTGACTGAATATGTAGTTAAAAACCTTAAAACTGGGGTTGAAAAGAAAACGCTTACTAGTCCCGTGATTATGGGTGCATTAAAAAATGGAACTAGTTATACATTCAGTGTTATCGCACGCAATGCTTTGGGAAATTCCGCTGCAGTGATAACACCGCCCATGATTCCCCAGACCGCTTGGAAGAGCACCGTCTTAGACGCCTCTGCCGATGGCAAATTCCTTGCCAGCACGACGTTTAATGGACAACCTGCCGTTGCCTATACCGACTCCAAAAGCGGCGATTTAAAACTAGCTACGTTTGATGGGAAACTTTGGAAGAAAGTAACTGTAGATGGTGCCGGTGGAACTGGCGGACAAACTAAGAATCTCATTAATGGCCCAATTTCTATGTGCGTGAATGGCACAGGTACTAAACAGACGCTACATATTTTTTATACAGATGGCACTGATAAAGATCTTCGGTACGTAGCTTATAACGGTAAGAGTTTTGCCTTTGAGATTGTGGATGGCAATGGCGCAGCCCTCAATGACTACTCAGATCCTGTTCGAACACGTTCGTCGAGTGATGTAAGTGTTTCAAATGCCTGTGTTGCTACACCAAATACTATTCAAGTATTTTACCGCGATGAAAGTCAAGGCGTTTTATTAGGCGCAGTGAAGTTTAAAAGTGCTGCGTGGAATTACGAGCTTGTAGATGGTGATCGAGCAACCGATGGCCGTTCAACTGGCGATGTGGGGTTCCATTTAGCTGCAACTTTTGATGGCTCACAAACTGTTGTTCTCTATGATTCGGTGGTTGCTGTAAATCAGAAACAAGAAACTTCAACCGGCGAAGTCAGGGTTGCATCTCGCGCAGGAACCGATACGAAAGGCTGGACATATCAAGCTTTAGATTTACCTAGCGATAATGCTAATGTTTTTGGATTTGATGTAAACCTTCTACGCATCGGCAACGATGTTATGGCCTCCTGGCTAGCATCTTCATTGGTATCTTCGCCTAAACCAGATCAAATTCATTGGACATTATTAAGCGACCCAAGCAACGTTAAATCAATGACGACCGAGAGCTTCGGAACCCCAGGAGAGCGCATCCTCCTAGATGGCAAAACTATTATCTTTGGCTGTCAGGATCGACTGTGCTCACTTGAAACCTCGAAAATAGCCCTTGGTCAAAGTTCTATTCGTTTAGTTACAAACACCCAAGCTCCTGAAAGAACTCGGAGTGCTTGGGTCTCGGTGAAAAAAGTTACATACCTGCTTGCCAGTCTTGGTGGCTCGTTAGTCTTATTAAAACCGTAATTACTATTTAGCATTACGGCGCTGAATACGAACCTTTCTGAGAAGTTTAGGTTCCTCTACTTGAGAGAAAAAATGGAGACTAATTCCTTGCTTGCGCTCACACATAGCAGACCCAGGGTTTTTGTTGAGAGTAAACCAAGGACTTCCCGCTGTTCGGCGGGCGCGCTATAGGCAGCGATGATGCCGCCCTTTCCATCAAAAGTAAGTAAAAGCGGACGGGCAGACTTTGGCTTCCATTTGGCAATCTGTGGAATCGGTCCAGTAGATGCAAAAAAAGCAAATGCTGAGCCAGAAGTGAATGCCGGTCCAGATGATGCAAAACGATAAGTCCATGTCGGGACGTATGTCGTAGAAAATTTAGTGATTGCTGATTCAATTTTATTGTCGGAAATAATTTCACCACCAAGTAAAAGTGATGAACTAGCACTATTCCAATTTCGAGACGCCTTAGCTGCTGAGCTGCGCACGACTGAGATTATTGCTGCAGACTTTGAAATTTTAACTATAACTCCATCGGTAATACCTACTAATTTCTTTCCATTGAGAACCTCTGAACTTGATCCAACAACAGTTAATGAGCCATCGGAATGTCGCACAACTGAATCCAAAGTGGTCGACGCCTTTCCAATGGTCAAAGCTTTACTAAACTCCCCTGCCAAATCACTATTGACTACAAAACCTGCACTTCCTTTTTCAGTTGAAGTGATCCCGACAAGAGTAACTCCACTCTTATCGATAGCTAGTGAAGTGATTACTACTGGCTGTGCAGGTTGCAAAATATACGTGCTCAATGCATGCGTACTTTGTTCTATTTTCCATAGAACTACATCTCGTAAACTATTATCTAAATCTTCTGGGATCGAATTTACCTTATCAGGGTTAAGTGGAGTCGCGTTAGGCGATGGAGTTGGACTTTGTAGGGGTTGCGAAATTGAGCCTGTAATCCAAATATTTCCCGCACTATCTGGCGTTGCGGCGGTGGCAATCGAATGCAGCTGTGGATCTAAATCTATTTTCCATAGTTCTTCACCTAGAAAGTTCACTGCCCGGACGTAAGATTTATCTAGTTTTGTACCATAAACGATAATTGAAGTACTTGTTGCAACTACGCCGCTGATTTCATCGACATTACCAACTGTCGCTACTAGCTTTAAATCTTTTACTGCTATTTGTGTGGGTGCGGCGGTGCTCATTGATGTAAATAGAAGAGACGTGATAAAAATAAGTGAGATTAAGCGCTTCACGCTAGTTCCTGCGAGCGATCGCGCGCCGCTTTCATGGCTTTGGCCACGATCATAGATAACTCACTACTTTCAAAGGAGTGCAAAGCTGCCGCAGTCGTGCCATTAGGGCTGGTAACATTTTCGCGCAGAGTTGTTGCAGATTTTCCTGAGGTCTCAAGGAGTTTAGCTGCACCGATAATTGTCTGATTAGTCAGTGTTGTCGCATCCTCCAAAGAAAGTCCAAGCTCTTGAGCACCGGCAACCATGGCCTCAACAAATCTAAAGAAATAGGCAGGACCTGATCCACTAGTTGCAGTCACTGCATCCTGTAAATCCTCTGGCACCTCAATAACTGTGCCCGTTGCTGCTAGGAATTTCGTTACAAACTCCCTTTGTACACCGCTGACACCTGCGCCAACTGATATTGCCGCCATGCCCGCGCCAACAATGGTGGCAGTGTTTGGCATTACGCGAATCACTGGGTTCTGGACTCGCGCTGAAATGAAATCAATTCTTTTACCTGCAGCAAAGCTAACAATGACTGCCTGGGGATTAATTGCATCGCGTATATCATCTAAAACTCCAGCCATATCCTGAGGCTTTACTACAAGCAAGACAACATCGGCAGAAGTTACGTTGGTTTGAAGATCATCTGAATTAATTCCGTACAACGCGATCAATTCATTTTGGCGATCAGCTCGCTTTTCAGAGATTGTTACGCAATTAGCAGCAACACCGCTTGATATAAGCGCTGATATAAGCGCCTCGCCCATTACTCCAGCACCTATTACACCAACGCGTATCTGCTGACTCATTGTGCAAGCGTACCTGTTAAGCGTGTAGGCTCTGCGACTATGTCGGAACTAAAGCCAGGTTTTGCGCGTGATTGGGTTGAATTTACTGACCCACATAATGAAGAAGAAATATTTAAGTGCGACTTAACCTGGTTGACCTCTTATTGGACCTGTATCTATGGCGATGGCTGCCAAGGCGTATTTAAAAGCCAACCAGATGCGGGTTGCTGCACTGAAGGCGCCATGTATACCGATGAAGAAGATGAAGCACGTACTGATAAAGCGGCGGCCTACTTAACTCCCGATATGTGGCAGTTTTACTCTGAAGCACGTCCAAAGAAGCCTGGAGCAAAACTTCGGATTTCAGAAAAAGATGAAGACGGTGAGCGAAAGACTCGTCGCGTAGAAGATGGGTGCATCTTCTTAAACCGCAAAGGCTACGAGGCTGAAGGTTTTACCGGATCATTTGGCTGCGTTTTGCATCACCTTGCTATTAAAGAGAATAAACATTTCGTAGATACCAAACCAGATGTGTGCTGGCAGTTACCGTTACGCCGTAGTTTTGAAACTCGTGAAGTTGGCGAGCGCGAATACTCCGTCACTGTTATTGGCGAATATGAGCGCCTTGTATGGGGCGATGGTGGCGAGGACTTTGATTGGTACTGCACCAGCAATCCCGATGCTCATGTCGGTAAAGAGCCAGTTTATATTTCAAATAAATATGAGCTTCAAAAACTTATGGGTGAGGGCCCTTACGCTGAGTTAGCGCGCATGTGCGATCAACGTATGGCGGGAATCCGTGATGCCCAAGCCCGATCGCTGCCACTATTTGTGATTCAGCATCCAGCAACGCTGGCTGCGGCAAAAAGTCAGTCCTAAGTTCTAGGCTCTACCCATGGCCAAAGTCGAAAAAGATCCCTTCCGCTGCAGTGAGTGCGGATGGACATCCCAAAAATGGGTTGGTCGATGCGGTGAGTGCCAAGCCTGGGGCTGTGTTGAAGAGCTGGCAGCACCTAAAAAACTCTCGCTAGTTGCCGGACACGTCACACATAAAGCCACACCTATCGGCGATGTCGATCTATCTGCAGCTCACGCTCGTCCAACAGGCGTATCCGAACTCGATCGTGTTTTGGGTGGTGGGTTAGTTCCAGGAGCGGCGATTTTATTAGCAGGCGAACCCGGAGTTGGAAAATCTACGTTGCTCTTATCTGTTGCGGCACAAAGTGCCGCTCAAGGAATCTCAGCGCTTTATATCAGTGGTGAAGAGTCAGCGTCCCAAGTACGTTTGCGCGCTGAACGTATAAAGGCAATTGATCCCGCATTATTTTTAGCCTCAGAAACCGACTTAGGCGCAGTCATTGCTCATATTGATGCAGTTAAACCTGAGTTAGTGATTATTGATTCAATTCAAACTATCGGTAGCTCTACGGCCGATGGATCACCTGGTGGAGTTACACAAGTACGTGAAGTTGCTGGAGCCCTCATCCGAATTTGTAAAGATCGAGATATCACTCTGCTATTAGTTGGCCATGTAACTAAGGATGGATCAATTGCTGGTCCGCGCTTACTCGAGCACATAGTTGATGTGGTTCTTCAGTTTGAAGGAGAACGTCACTCACGATTACGTTTGATTCGTGCAATAAAAAACCGTTTTGGGGCATCTGATGAAGTTGGATGTTTTGATTTAAGTGATGTTGGAATTGAATCTGTTCTCGATCCAACCGGACTCTTTACTTCTCGCCATAGCGAACCAGTACCCGGTACATGCGTAACAGTCACACTTGAAGGCCGACGTCCATTGTTGGCTGAGATCCAAGCGCTAGTAAGTCAAGGGCGGGAAAATGACTTTGGAAATGCCCGAAGAGTTGTTTCCGGATTAGATTCAGCCCGAACCTCTATGACTTTAGCTGTTCTAGAACTTCGCGCTCATGTTCGAATCGGTGGACGCGATGTATATGCCGCAACAGTTGGGGGCATGAAAATGTCAGAGCCGGCAGCTGATTTGGCCCTGGCTTTGGCAGTGGCCTCGGCAGCTAAAGCTCTTGCCCTGCCAGCTGATTTAGTTGCCATTGGAGAAGTTGGTCTAGCTGGTGAGATTCGTAAAGTGAGTGGCGTTAATCGCCGCCTTCAGGAGGCATTTCGCTTAGGTTTTAAAAGGGCATTAGTACCTACTGGATCTGACACCGTAATCGATGGCATGGAGATAGTAGAAGTTTCACGCCTTGATCAAGCACTCTCACGGGTAAAAATAACTGGCGAATGAACTCGCTTGAAAAACCAATAGTTAACTGGTTTAAAAAGAATCAACGTGATTTACCATGGCGCAATACATCCGCATGGGGAGTCATGGTCAGCGAATATATGTTGCAACAGACCCCCGTTAATCGAGTTTTACCTAAGTGGATCGAATGGATGGAGCGCTGGCCAACACCGGCGCATTTAGCACAAGCAACTCCAGCACAGGTAATTACTGCATGGGGACGGCTGGGCTATCCAAGGCGCGCACTTCGACTACATGGTGCCGCACAAATTATCGCTGAGGATTTTAACAATGAGGTTCCTAGTGATGCTAAAACTCTACAACTACTTCCTGGCATCGGTGAATATACGGCTGCAGCGATAGCGGCTTTTGCTTTTGAGGAAGCAACCTTGGTGATGGATGTCAATATTAGGCGCTTGCTTGTACGCGTTATAGATGGTGAAGAAAATCCGAAGCCCACACCAACAGTAAAGGAAAAGAGTTCACGTCAATCATTAATGCCAAACAAGGATGCACATATCTGGGCGGCGGCAACTATGGAATTAGGTGCACTCGTATGTACTTCCGCTAATCCAAAGTGTGAACTCTGTCCTGTTATTTCGCAATGTAACTGGCGCAAGAATGGTTATCCAAAAAGTGAACTTGTTCGGAAATCTCAAGATTGGCATGGCACCGATCGCAAGTGCCGTGGAACAATTGTGCAAGCCTTACGTGAGAATGAGTCTTTAACCGAGAATGCACTTAAGAAACTCTGGCCAGATGAGTCCCAGGTAGAAAAAGCTCTTAAAACGCTGCTAGACGATGAGTTAATTCAGGCCATTTCGCGCAATCGCTATAGGCTTCCACAATGATTCGTGTGGCCGTTAAAGCAGATGCGCCGAAAATTCTGCAGCTAATTAGGGATTTAGCCCTCTACGAAAAAGCTCCCCAAGAGGCCGTAGCCACCTTGGAACAGGTTGAGCTGACAATCTTTAGCGATAAGCCGAGC
>QYPG01000034.1 GCA_007279945.1 Streptomycetaceae bacterium
GCATTCTCGACTGCCTCTGCACCGGCATTAGTAAAGAAAACCTTTGCAAAGTGTCCGCCTGCTAATTCAACAATTCGCTGAGCCGCTTCATTGCGCGCATCATTTGCATGTTGTGGCGCAACGGTTGTGAGTATTTCGGCCTGGGCTTGAATCGCCTTAATTACTTTAGGGTGCTGGTGACCGATATTTGTAAAGACGAGTTGAGATGAGAAATCCAAATAAACCTTGCCAGCATGATCCCAAAAGCGTGAGCCCGAACCACTTGCAATCGGCATTGGTGAAATCGCACCTTGAGCCGACCATGAGTGAAAGACATATTTTCGGTCTGCAGCGCTAACGGCAGCTTGCTTATCTGGATCGTTTACTGGAGCACTCATGAAAATAGCCTCTAACCCTTAAGTCATTGATAGGAATTAGCGCCATCTTAACGCCCTGAAGTAGATTGCGGGTATGAAGCAGATAACACATTGGATCAACGGCGCGCCATCGACCACGAAGTCAGAGCGAAGTGGGGATATTTTCAACCCGGCAACTGGTCACATAACAGGCAGCGTTGCCTTTGCCGATGCCGCAACCGTTGATCTGGCAGTCGATGCTGCCACGGCCGCTTTTACAACGTGGCGCCATAGTTCGCTCACCAAGCGCACTCAAGTTTTATTTGCCTTCCGCGAATTAGTTCAGCAAAATAAAGAAAAAATCGCCGCACTTATCACCGACGAACATGGCAAGGTTTTAAGCGATGCCGCCGGTGAAGTTACTCGCGGTCTAGAAGTTGTTGAATTTGCCTGCGGAATTCCACACTTACTTAAAGGTGGATTCTCTGAAGAGGTTTCAACTGGCGTAGATGTGTATTCAATCCGCCAAGCTTTAGGACCTGTTGCAATTATCTCGCCATTTAACTTTCCAGCGATGGTACCTATGTGGTTCTTCCCCGTTGCAATTGCATGCGGCAACACTGTCGTTGTTAAGCCATCTGAAAAAGATCCAAGTGCCACGATGTTCATGGCTCAGTTATGGAAAGAGGCTGGATTACCTGATGGAGTTTTCAATGTAGTGCATGGTGACAAAGTCGCCGTTGATGCATTACTAACCCACCCCGGAATTAAATCAATTTCATTTGTCGGCTCTACTCCAATTGCGCGCTATGTCTATGAGACTGGAACAAAAGCTGGCAAGCGAGTACAAGCCTTAGGTGGCGCAAAGAATCACATGGTGGTTTTACCTGATGCTGATTTAGAACTCGCCGCAGATGCCGCAATTAACGCGGGCTTTGGCTCAGCGGGAGAGCGCTGCATGGCTATCTCTGCAATCGTTGCCGTCGAACCAATTGCAAGCGCACTTGTTGCACGCATTAAATCGCGAATGGCAAATATTAAAACCGGTGATGGAACACAAGGCGTCGATATGGGCCCATTAGTTACTCAAGTTCACCGCGACAAAGTTGCCTCTTACATTGAAGCAGGCGCAAAGGCTGGTGCAACTCTTGTTGTCGATGGTCGCGCGCTAGAGATTGCCGGAGATGGTTTTTGGCTAGGGCCTACTTTGTTCGACAATGTCACTCCAGATATGTCTATATATAAGGAAGAGATTTTCGGACCAGTGTTAAGTGTGATTCGTGTCGATTCATACGAGGCCGCTCTAGCCCTTGTTAATAGTCATGAGTACGGCAATGGAACTGCAATCTTTACTAACGATGGTGGCGCAGCTCGCCGTTATCAAAATGAGGTAGAGGTTGGCATGGTTGGAATCAACGTTCCGATTCCTGTTCCCATGGCCTATTACTCATTTGGTGGATGGAAGAACTCGTTATTTGGTGATTCTCATGCACATGGCACCGAAGGTGTTCACTTCTTTACTCGCGGCAAAGTTGTTACAAGCCGTTGGCTTGATCCAAGCCACGGTGGAATCAACTTAGGTTTTCCACAAAACGATTAAAAGCGCGCTGAAATAAGCGCTGATTAGTCCATATCCACTGCCAAAGGTAGAATAACTACGTGCGGCCGGTGACTTGGCCTCAGAAATACCCAATCGTTGGATAGAAGCATGGCCTGATAACGGCTGGCTTCCTTAGGAAAGTAGTTTTCGTGGCCAAGACTCAAGAGCATCTTAAAGACCTGCCTGTAAAAAAGCGCGAAAACCTTCGCAACGTTGCCATCATCGCCCACGTTGACCACGGTAAAACAACTCTTGTTGATGCCATGTTGTGGCAGTCAGGTGCTTTTGCTGCCTATAAGAAGCAGGACGATAGCCAAGACCGCATGATGGATTCAATGGATCTAGAGCGCGAAAAGGGAATTACGATTCTTGCTAAGAACACTGCTGTTAAGCGCGGTGACACAATCGTTAACATTATTGACACACCAGGCCACGCAGATTTCGGTGGCGAAGTTGAGCGCGGACTTGAAATGGTCGATGGCGTTATCTTGCTAGTGGATGCATCTGAAGGTCCACTGCCTCAAACACGTTTCGTTTTGCGCAAAGCGCTAGAGAAGAATTTGCCAGTTATTTTGGTTATCAATAAAGTCGACCGCCCCGATTCACGAATCGCAGAAGTTGTCGATGAGGCTTACGAGCTATTTTTAGATCTAGATGCCAATGAATCACAGATTGAATTTCCGGTTGTTTACGCATCGGCTAAAGCTGGCCGCGCATCATTAAAGCGTCCAGCAGATGGTGGAATGCCAGAAGAAGAAAACTTGGATGTTTTATTCGACACTATCTTCTCTGCAATTCCAGCACCTGAGTATCACGAAGGTGCACCGTTGCAGGCTCACGTAACTAACCTTGACTCATCACCATTCCTTGGCCGCTTAGCTTTATGCCGTGTGCGTGAAGGTGTTATTAAAAAGGGTCAGAACGTTACCTGGATTAAGACTGACGGAACTATGGAGCGAGTAAAGATTTCAGAGTTACTTATTACTGAGGCTCTAGAGCGTATTCCAACGCTTGAAGCCCATCCAGGTGACATCATCGCCGTGGCTGGAATTGAAACGATTACTTTGGGCGAAACTCTGGCCGACAATGAAAACCCTCATGCGCTTCCATTAATCATCGTTGACGAGCCATCGATTTCGATGACTATTGGTATTAATACATCTCCTCTTGCCGGCAAGAGCGGAAAACTACTTACTGCGCGCCAAGTTAAGAGCCGTCTAGATGCCGAGCTCGTTGGTAACGTGTCATTGCGCGTACTCAATACTGAGCGCCCAGATACATGGGAAGTTCAAGGTCGCGGAGAGCTTCAGCTTGCAGTGCTTGTTGAAATCATGAAGCGCGAAGGCTTTGAATTAACTGTTGGTAAGCCACAGGTTGTTATTAAAAAGATCGATGGCAAAGTACATGAGCCAATGGAGCGTTTAACAATTGATGCACCTGAAGAATATCTTGGTGTACTTACTCAGTTGATGGCGCTTCGCAAAGGCCGCATGGAGCAAATGGTCAATCACGGTACTGGTTGGATTCGCCTTGATTACAAAGTTCCATCACGCGGACTTATTGGTTTCCGTACTGAGTTCTTAACTGAAACTCGCGGAACAGGTTTATTGCACCACGTCTTTGATGGCTATGAGGCATGGCACGGTGATATCCGTACGCGCGGTACAGGTTCACTAGTCTCAGATCGTATGGGAGTTGTAACTTCGTATGCACTCTATGGAACACAAGATCGCGGAAGCATCTTCGTGGAACCAGGTGACGAGGTTTACGAGGGAATGGTTATCGGCGAGAACTCTCGCAGCGATGATATGGACGTTAACTGTGTTCGCGAAAAGAAGCTCACTAACATGCGCGCTTCAGGTACCGACGAATCAGAGCGTTTGATTCCGCCTAAGAAGCTCAACATGGAAGGTGCTTTGGAGTTCTGTCGCGAAGATGAGTGCGTTGAAGTTACTCCGGCCGTTGTTCGAATCCGCAAGGTTGTCCTTGATGGTGACGAGCGCGCCCGCACAACTGCCCGCGCCAAGAAGGCTAACCAGAACGTATAAACCCAGTTTCGTCAGCCCCCTAGGGTTGAATTGGCACTGTGAGTAAAACCAGCTTTACCCTTGTGCGCGTAAAGGCCACACACGCTGGTGCGCAATTATCACCAGAACAAATCGCTGCAGTTGCTCACCGTGGATCTCCACTTGTTGTTCAAGGTGGTCCAGGTACGGGTAAGACAACGGTATTAATTGAAGCTGCGCTAGCGCGAATTAACGATGGACAAAATCCAGACTCTATTTTGTTGCTGACCTATGGTCGTGAACGAGCGTCAGAGCTACGTGATGCCATCGCTCTGCGAACAACAAAGACGATGTTTGAACCTTTGGCGCGTACTTTTCACTCGCTGGCTTTTTCAATTGTAAAGATGAGGGCCAGTAGTCAGGATCCTGAACCGATTCTATTAAGTGGGCCTGAACAGGAAAGTTATATTAGAGAACTTCTAGCTGGTGATATCGCCGATGGTTGTAAAGAGTGGCCTGAGGATTTACATGCGGCGTTAACGACACATGGTTTTGCGCGAGAGCTTCGAGATTTAATTCTGCGCGCATCTGAACGTGGAATTGGACCAACACAGTTAGAGTCACTTGGAATATCAGAGGGTGAAAAATACTGGGCAGCAGCAGCTAAGTTTTGGCAGCGCTATATCAACTCTATGGTGATGCGCGAAATTAGCGCCGCCGACTCCAAGATGCGCATCGATCCATCAGAGCTTGTCTCACGTGCCACGATTCACTTACACAATAATCCAGATGTTTTAGCACAGTTACGTGCGCGCTTTACAACCATCATGGTCGATGAGTTTCAGGAGAGCGATCCGGCACAACGCGCATTACTTGCAGCCTTAGTTGGTAGCGATGTAATTATCTGCGCCGATGCCGATAGTGCAGTGGGACGCTTTCGAGGCGCCGACCCCGATGGTTTATCGGCAGCGTTAGATCCTTATCGTGCACATGAAATTCTGCTGACAACGGACTATCGCAGCGCACGTGCAATCTTTGATGTCACACACGCCTATGTGCAGGGCTTTAAAGCTTCACCACTGACCCGCAAACGCAGTTGTGGCACTGATAAAACGGGCTCGGTAGAGGTTCATCGCTTTAGATCAGGGGCGGAAGAAGCTGCTTTTATCGCCCATCAATGTCGAAGTGCGAATCTGCGCAAAGGTATTTCTTATAGCGACATGGCAGTAATTTTACGAAGCCCGGGTGTAACGGCATCGGCCCTACGTCGAGCTTTTTCATACGTAGGTGTTCCGGTTGCTAGCGAACTTCAAGCCCTCGCCGGTAATCCAGCGATTGCACCCTTCTTATTACTTGCCCGCGTTGCGATTAAAGCCCAACCTTTAAATTTAGATACAGCCGAGCGTCTATTAATGAGCGAGTTTGGTGGCGCTGACTCAATATCGTTGCGCCGTATTCGCCGGGCCATGGGTTCTGCACGCCCTGAGGGCGATGATCGCTCAGGTACACAGTTGTTGCTCGATGCAATTAATGATGGTGAAGTTTTTATCGAAGGTGCTGATTCACTTATTCGAGTACATGCGCTGTTAGAAAAAGCCCGTGCAGTTGCTCGCAATAAATCGGCGCTAGCCGATGATCTGCTGTGGGCGATTTGGGACAATGCAGAGACAAGTGATGGACAAAAACTATCGAGCGCATGGCGCACTCAATCTCTACGACCAGGTATTCGAGGCGCAGCTGCCGATCGTGACTTAGATGCCATGATGCAGTTATTTGAAAGCGCTGCCAGATTCTCTGAGCGATTTCCATTATCTGGTCCCGCCGCATTCATTGCTGAAATTGCTACCGAAGATATTGCTGGCGATGTTATTACGGCAAAGGGTATTCGCCCAGATTTTGTTGAAATTCTTACCGTCCATAGCGCTAAGGGAAGGCAATGGCAGTTAGTAGCAGTTGCTGGATTGCAAGAAGGTACATGGCCGAATTTAAAGACGCGCTCATCATTACTGGGTGCAGAGCGATTAGTTGAGCGCCAGCGTAACCCTGATATTCCACGGGATCAATTAGATGTCATTGCGGCAAGTGGCTTGATGCAGGATGAAGAGCGCTTGTTTCATGTAGCGCTAACCCGCGCCAAACAATCACTTTTCGTCACTGCGGTACAGCGCGATGATGAAGAGCCTTCTCACTTCTTTGAAGCTATTGAAGTCATGGTCAATAAAACCGATCTGGACGAGCCAGTACTCACCGATGTACCACGCCCTATTACCGCTCCTGCACTAGTGGCTGAACTTCGCGCGAACTTACACGGTGAAAATGCAGTTGAGGCTGCTGCGCTGCTAAAAACTATGAGCACCGAAGGTATCTATCTGGCCGATCCGGGTAATTGGATAGGTTCGCTGCCGATTAGTACCGACCTAGCCGTCATTGATAGTGACAAAGAAGTAGTTGTCTCACCCAGTGGGGCTGAATCATTTGTTGAATGCGGAGTCAAATGGTTTTTACAAAACAATGGTGGAACCGATGGAGATAGCAGTGCACAGGTTTTAGGTTCGGCGATTCACGCATTTGCGGCGAAGATGGTGCAAGAGCCTGGAACTACTAGAGAAGAGCTCATCGCTAACCTTGAAAGTTCGTGGAAGTTAATCGATTCTGAAACAGGATGGGTCAGTGCATCCAATTTGGAAAGCGCTGTCACCATGCTAAAAAAATTTGTGGATTATCACTCTAAAACTTCGCGCACAATCGTAGATGCAGAGATGCGTTTTGATGTCACGCTTGGTCGAGCACGCATTAGAGGAAGTGTGGATCGTTTAGAGGTTGAGGCCGATGGCTCATTATTTATTATCGACTTTAAGACTGGCTCAAGTACAATCACAGGTAAAGAGACGCAGAGCAATGTGCAGCTAGCTAGCTATCAAGTAGGAATCGTCGAAGGTGGATTTACTCAAGGAAATACTTCGGCCGGCGCTGAACTGGTCTACCTTGGTACCGATACGGCCAGTGCAACAATTAAGAAGCAAGGCACAATCGATATTGATGCCACGAAAGAAAAACTCAATCAAATCGCCGAAGGCATGGGCGCCGCTACCTTCTTTGCCACCATCAACAAGCGCTGTAAAGGCTGCCCAGTGCGCAAATCCTGCCCCGTTCAAAGTGATGGGCGGACGGTGATTTCATGAGTGTAGATGCTAAATATTCACCGGAAGAGATCATTGCCACGTTGCAAGCTCATCCAAAGTTCGGTGGCTCGATTAAACCGATTACTAAGTTTCAATCAGCGATTATCAGTAGTGATTTAGAGCCTGCGGTAGTTATCGCCGGCGCAGGTTCGGGTAAGACTGAGACGATGAGTAATCGGGTGCTATATCTGGTAGCTAATGGTTTTGTTACACCTGATCAAATCTTGGGTCTGACTTTTACGCGCAAAGCCGCCGGTGAACTGTCAGTTCGAATTCGTAAACGTCTGCGCCAACTTGCAACGCTCAATGAGTTCAAACATATTACTTCGACGGCAACATCGGTTACTACCTATCATTCATATGCAGGTAAACTACTCAGTGAGCATGCAATCAGGTATGGCATCGATGCCGATTCCGAACCACTGGGTGAAGCGGCAATCTGGCAGATTGCGTCTGACGTTGTCCGCAACTGGAGCGATGATTCTTATCGAAATAACAGCAAAGTTAGTACGGTAATTAAAGATTTGTTAGGGCTCTCAAAGTTAATGATGGAGCACCAAGTAGCGGGCAACGATATTGAAGCGATAGGCAATCAGATTATTCAAGAGTTATCTGGTCTCGATGGTGGATCAAATGAAGAAGTTCGTTCTGTTCAGCGCGCAATGCTGCAACGTAATTCGCTGCTACCTATGGTCGAAGTATTCATGCAACGGCGTAGAGCTGCTGGTGAGTTCTCCTTCGATGATCAGATGTCATTGGCCGCCGATATCGCGCAAAACTTTGCCGATGTTGGCGTTTTGGAGCGCGGAAAGTACCGTGTGGTGTTGCTCGATGAGTATCAAGATACGTCGCAGTCGCAAGTGCGTATGTTGTCATCGCTCTACGGAGGCGGACATCCGGTTATGGCGGTGGGAGACCCATCGCAAGCCATTTATACCTGGCGTGGGGCCTCGGCCGGCACCATGGCATCCTTCACTAGCTATTTCCCTAAGTTAGATTCTCAAAAAGGAACATCGCAATTTACTTTGCCAACAACGTTTAGAAACGATGCCATGATTTTGGCAGTAGCAAATCGCATTAGCGAAAAGATTAAGGCCGATGGCGGACAACAAGTAGTGCAGTTAGAGGCTCGACCCAACGCAGGTAAGGGCGAAATCGCCTATGGAATCTTTGAAACTATCGATGCTGAAGCCGCAGCGATTGCCGAATACATCAAAGCCCACTGGTCGCCGACATCTGGTGCAACGTCGGCTGTCTTAGTGCGAAAGCGCGCACAGATAACAGCGATTGAAAGCGCTCTTCGCCATGAAGGTTTGCCCGTTGAAGTAATTGGCATTGGGGGATTAATCCACGTTCCGGAGGTCGCCGACATTGTCTCGATGCTAAAGATAATTACTGATCCCGATGCCGGCTCTGCCGTTATGCGACATCTGACGGGACCACGAATTAATTTGGGGCCACGAGATATTGCAGCTCTTGGTGCATTTAGTCGCGAACGCGCTAAGGAGCTTCATACAGATTCAAAGAGTTTTATTAAAAAAATCGCAGCTGGAAATCCTGAACAACTCGAGGCCGATGATCAATTTGCCGGTTCGATAATCGATGCCTTAGATGAGATTCACAGTGCGAAAAAAGCAGGCTTTAGCGATATTGGTTATCAAAGGCTCGTGCGCTTTGCAGGTGATTTACGACGTCTGCGTTCGCGGGCGGGTGGACAGATTAGTGATTTAATCAGTGAGATTGAAAACTACTTAACGCTGGAGTCGGAGATAACTCTGCGCGATGGATCTCAAGCCGGGCGCCGACATATAGATCGCTTTCTTGATGAAGCAACAAAGTTTGAACGCAGCGGTGGAACCGTAGCCGCCTTTTTAGATTGGCTCGATGTCGCCGCCGATGCCGAAGGCGGATTAAAGGCTGGGGCCCCTGAAATTCGCAGTGATGTAGTGCAGATTCTGACCGTCCACATGGCTAAGGGTGCTGAGTGGGATGTCGTTGCAGTACCTGGTTTATCTGCGGGAACCTTCCCGAGCAATAATACAATTGATCCAGATAACTGGTTAAAAAATGAAAAACATATTCCTTTTCCTTTGCGCGCAGATTCTATAGAGCTACCTGTATTTTCTCTGCACGGTATTACAAAAAATAGCGAAGCGGCAAAAACAATTAAAGCTTTTGCAGGGTTGTGTGTAGATAATATAAAGATGCGCGAAGAGATGCGCCTTGCCTATGTTGCCGTTACTCGTGCTAAATCGCATCTGATCTGCACGACTTCGCGTTGGCGAGATGGAGCTAAACCTGTTGAACCGAGTGAGATATTTTACTTAGTCGCCGAAGTTGCTAGTGCACTGGGTGGTCTGATGGTTTCAGATTCACCCGCACCCAACGATGGTGATGAGAATCCCACGCTAGAAAATCCAATTACTGCACCGTGGCCATCTGATCCATTAGGTAATCGCCGTGGCGCATTTGATGCGGCAATTGATTTAATTAAGAGTACTGATAAACATGTCCTAGGTGAATCTGATCTTCCTCACATTAAATCGTGGATTGATGATGCACGCGCTCTTATTGCCGAACATCAGGGGAGAAATAACGGCGCTATTAAAGTGCCATTACCCACCAGGCTTTCAACATCAACCTTAGTTGCACTTCACGAAGATTCACAGGAGCTTGCACTAAATATTCGCAGACCTATGCCGCGTGGACAGGATCAATATTCGCGGCGCGGAACTGCCTTTCACTTGTGGGTCGAACGTCAATTCACGGATGCAGCCACATTATTTGGGGATGAGTATTTAGATTACTTAGATCCGTTAGAGGATGATTCAACGTTAGAGGATCTAAAGAAGACATGGCTAGCAAGTGAGTTTGCCCATCGCACCCCTGTACGCGTAGAAGTCCCCTTTGAAACAACTATTGCAGGGGTTTTAATCCGTGGCCGTATAGATGCGGTTTATGCAACAGATACAGGCTTTGAGGTCGTTGACTGGAAAACTGGATCTAAAAAACTTGGGCAATCAGCGGCAATTCAATTAGCTATGTATCGCTTAGCGTGGGCCAAACTCTCTGGCACCGATATTTCTAACGTGAGCGCAGCTTTTCACTATGTTCCAACGTCGGTTACAGATAAACCTTCGGACCTATGTGATGAAGCTGAGTTGATCTCCCTAATTACACAGATTGAGGAAAAAGCTTAATCAACTTCAATTTGAAGCGGTAAGTGGTCGCTCATCCCTGAGTGGGGGTATTGGATGTGCTGTATATCCTTGGCTCTAAGTTTTTGGGAAAGAAAATAGTCAATTTGAACTTTTGGGTACCAACTAGGAAATGTACGCATTGTAGCCAAGGATTTCCACTTGAAGCCCTTGGTAAAGATAGCAAAGGGAATATTGAGATCGCCCATAATTAAAATCTTAGATTTATCTGTTACTCCCAAGGTATTTGCCCAACGCTTAACTTTGATGAGCTGTGCCAAAGAAAATCCTGGTACAAAAGAAAGATGCGTATTAATTACAAGCCAACCATTATCTAGCTTTGCAGCTAGCGCACTTCGTGGATGATCGCGAACATAGAAACGTTTTAGTTTTCCATCAACTGGAAATGCCATTAACACGCCAACGGGTGATCCTTTTAAATCTAAACGATGCCATGACAGCACAGGAATTTTCGAAACGATTCCGATTCCATAACCAGGCAGAGCACCCTCACTTTTTTCAGCAACAATCTTGGTGTCACTATCGTTAGGGTTTCGCCACTCTTCATCGGGCGAACCCATTAAGGATGGCGCAAATGCCCAGTGCGCTGCGCCCATCATGGCTGCGATGTCGCCAACTTGATTGTGATTGCCTGATCTTTCTAAAAAGTAATCGACCTCTTGTAGACCAATGAGGTCGCTACGTAAGTGCGCAATCTCGGCCGCTAATAGCGCAGCTTTATCGGCATCTTTATCGGGTGGCATCGCTTCTCCGTGCAGCAAATTCCACGATGTTAGACGCATGGGGCGATGCTAGTAGTCTGAGCAACTTAATGAGCGCTAGAAACCAATCCCTTTCGCCCATCGATCGAGCCAGTCACCTGCGCAGCGATGGCGATGCTTTAGCCCTGCTCTGGAAAACCGCTTCGATTCTGCCCGTTATCGATGGACACATTGGTGCCGGCGATGATGGTTTGCGATTTGTAGATGCGCAGATGGTTGAGTTTTTAGCTGCATCCTTTGAAACCGGTGAGCGATATTTCTTAGGTCAAGCTCGTGATGGTGGTCAAGGTTTTTTTGCTTGGCGCACTTCCTGGATTAATGAGCCTAGTGATGAGAAAGTTAAGTTTGATGGCTTTAAAACTCTGCGCGAAGTCGGATCTGATTTAAGTGAGCTCGAATTAACTCTGGCCATGCATGCAGTTGGGTTAAGCAACTGGCATAAGTCGCATCCGGTCTGTCCGCGGTGTGGAGCAAAGACGGTTGCCGATTTAGGCGGAAGCGTGCGAGTCTGTGTTGAAGACTCATCACAACATCATCCACGCACAGATCCTGCAGTTATTGTTTTAGTTAAAGACGCGACCGATCGAATTTTGTTAGGCCATCAACCGATTTGGCCAGAAAAGCGTTTCTCAACTTTTGCTGGCTTTGTTGAACCTGGTGAATCATTTGAAGAGTGTGTATCGCGTGAAGTATTTGAAGAGGCTAACGTCTACTGTAATGATATTAATTATTTGGGGTCGCAAGCCTGGCCGTTTCCAGCGTCGATCATGATCGCATTTGAGGCCATCACCGATCACCCAGAAGATGCTAAGCCTGATGGAACAGAGATTGTTGAAGTACGCTGGTTTAGCCGCGATGAGATGAAGGCGGCAGTTGCTAGTAAAGATTTATTATTACCGCCGACAATCTCGGTTGCGCGCAGAATGATTACAGGTTGGTACACATCTCAAGCTGGTTACACCGTGAGCGATTTAAATGGTGGGGAGTCGTGGAGAAATTGACCAGCGATATTCGCGCCGAAGAGATTTTAGAAGCCCTCGATGACGAACAACGTGCAGTAGTACTTGCTACTCGGGGCCCGGTGTGTGTTATTGCCGGGGCTGGCACCGGTAAAACGCGGGCAATTACGCATCGAATCGCGTATGCCGCGGCTATTGGAGTGATGGATCCGCACAAGGTTTTAGCGCTTACTTTTACGGCCCGTGCTGCAGGAGAAATGCGCATGCGTCTTCGCTCGTTGGGCGTTCCAGCCGTTGCTGCTCGCACTATTCACGCCGCCGCCCTAAAGCAGTTGACCTTCTTTTGGCCACAAGTATTTGGTGGGCGCACCCCTGATTTGATTACAACTAAGACCAGTTTCATTACCGAAGCAATCAAGCGCGCAGACCTTACTGGTGAACTATCTATTACTTCGCGCGATTTAATGCGCGATATCGCATCAGAGATCGAGTGGGCCAAGGTTTCACAGGTAGCTCCATCTGATTACTTGGCCGAACTTAGTAAGCGCCCGGTAAAACCTCGAATCAATGCTGAACAAATTGCCAAGGTATACACCGCATATGAATCAGTGAAACAACAAGAGCGGGCCATGGATTTTGAAGATGTTTTGCTTCTCACCACTGCCATGATTGAACAAGAGCGCGAAGTTCGCGAACGCGTGCAGGATCAATACCGATTTTTTACGGTAGATGAATACCAGGATATTTCCCCACTCCAACAACGTTTAATTAATGCCTGGCTAGGTTCGCGCCAAGAGATCTGTGTAGTGGGTGATCCTGCACAAACAATTTATTCATTTGCTGGTGCGACTCCAGTTTTCTTAAACTCATTTACTAATCGTTTTCCCGAAGCCGAAGTTGTCCGCTTAACCACTGGCTATCGCTCAACGCCAGAAATTACTTTTATGGCAAATAGTGTTTTGCGTAAAGCTCAGATGGGACAGGAGCTTGTTGCCCTCAATGATCATGGTGATAAACCATCTGTGGATTCATTTAAAGATGAGAGCGGTGAAATCGCGGGCATTGTTGATTGGATTAAAGAGTTATTAAGCAGCGGGACTCAAGCCCAAGAGATTGCAGTTCTTGCCCGCACTAACAGCCAGCTCAATACCCTTGAACGTGCAATGAATGCGGCAAAACTTCCATATCAAATTCGTAACAGCGAACGCTTCTTTGATCGCCCGGATGTACGTGAGTTTCTCAAACTCGTACGTAACGCCTCCGTGATTCCAGCAGAAGGTGTTTCCTGGCTAGATGAACTACGTACCTTGGCCCAACCTTTCTTAACCGGTGCACATATAGATGGAATAGCCGCACTGCTGCACTTAGCCCGCGAGTTAGATGCCGATAGTGGTTTTATGCCAAAGAACTTGCGCACGTATTTGCGCGAACTTGAAGATCGCGTTCAACAAAATAATCCACCAACCATGCCGGTTACTACGCTGGCTACGTTGCATGCAGCTAAAGGTCTTGAGTGGGAACGCGTATTTTTAATGGGCGTCAGCGAAGGTTCATTGCCGCTTGAAAATAGTTCTACAAGCAATGATCAAGCCTCTATCGATGAAGAGCGCCGTTTGTTCTATGTTGGAATTACACGTGCCAAAGTAGATCTTCATCTGAGCTATCGCGGCAAGCCTTCACGTTTTCTCATTGAAGCTGGCCTTATCCCCGCGTAACTACAGTATTACTGCTTAGTAATACGGGCATATCTTATTAACTTGCATACAGGCGGCCCCATGCTTTACCCTTGCCACTCACTCATTTCTTTGGCGAAATGATGATGAGTTGAAAGGGAGAACGAATATGTCTAACGCATCATTCGTATCAGCAAGCGCATTGCGCTCTGCTGTGATTCCTTCTGCTCATACAACCAATAAGCCTTCAACTTGGCATACCGCAAAGCCAGCGTTTTACGCCGCTTTCTATGCCGGACAAGAGGCCACTTGGGGTTCTACTCGATAACATCGAATAAGAACCAGAAGCCAAGGGCCTCGAATCCACAAAGGATTCGGGCCCTTTTTCATTACCCGAAAGAACTAACTACTAACTAGGAATAACCGGAGCAGTACCTAACATCGAAAGTGTTAGCCAACAAGAGACTACAAAGAGAGAAGAGGTGAGGACGATGAGCGTTCTCTTCAGCGAACTACTAGTACCAGGCTGGGCAGATGAGAAGATCGGTTTGGATGCCGTAACAGGCACATACACCGATGGTTCATCATTTAATTTGCCATGCCACACTGCAGATCCTGAGATGTACTTCTCTGATGATGAATTAGCGATTGCCGAAGCTAAATCACTCTGTGGTGGATGCCCCGTGCGCACACAATGTTTAGAGGGTGCGCTATCGCGCCAAGAGCCCGCAGGTGTGTGGGGAGGCGAACTATTTGAAGATGGTCGTATCATCGCTCGCAAACGCAAAGCTGGTCGTCCAACTGCCGTTGAAGTTGCGGCACGCACTTCACCAATTCAACAACTACCTTCGCAACTAGAGGTCGCTTCTCCTGCTTCTAGTCAATCAGAGCGTGAAGAGAGCGCTGCTTAACTCGCGAAGAGGTTTAAGTTAGTCAGCGATGGCCATAGGGCAAAAAGGATTGAGATCGGAAGGATAAGAAAGACGACTGGAATCATCATTGAGATTTCCGCCTTACCTGCCGCGGCCATCACTATATTTCGTTGATGTGCACGGGCTTCAACTGCGTGTCTGGTTAGAACTTCTATAAGTGGAGCGCCACGCAAAGTCGCTGTCACTATTGCATCAATAAACCTACGAATCATTACTGATTTAACTCGCCGGCCCATTGCATCCAGACTTAGGTGCAAAGGCTCACCATTTCTTACCGACTCAATTACGGTCGCAAACTCTTGCGCTAATGCACCATCGGCTGATTCGGCAATACGCAGCATTGCGCTCATAGGTGTTTCACCTGCGGCGATTGCTAACGTGAGCATTTCGATGATGGCAGGAAACTCCGCCTCGATCATCTGCCGGCGTTTTTTAATCTGCCCGGTTAGCTCTCTATCTATCAAGACGAATACAGCTGCAGCGATCATGCCGGCTAGTAAAAACGCAGTTACTGGTGAGTGGTGAGAAACGATAAGCAAAACAAGTACTAGTGAGGTACTTGCTGCACAGAATCCAATTTGTCGAATACGAAAGTTTTCATAATCTAGCTCGCTACTTCTGCCGAGCTCTACTAAGCGAGAATGAATGCCACTCTTATCGCGGGACTGCGCTGCAGCAGCTTTGGCACGTCGTTCGAGTATTTTGATTGGGTCGCTGTTTGGATCAAGTACGAAAAGCAAACATCCGGGAACTGCGAATAGCATTGAGACAAAGACGATTGTAAACATTAGAACCTTCCTGCTTTCAAACCAGTAAATACGCGTGGGGTTTGAGGCAGATGGCCTAAACGATTCATCCATATATATGCAATTGCGGTCATCATTAAACCTGCAATCAAGATTGCACCACCCGTAGCAGTTGAAAATGCTATAACCGTACTTGGCTGAGTTGAAAGCAGCAGTAGAAGTATCCAGGGTGTGACAGCAGACAAGTGTGCAGAGTTTTTAATCCACCCATGTTTGACTTCAATTTCACGGCGAAGTGCTAGATCTTGACGTAAGAAGTCACCTAATGTTCGCAAAATAGATAAGAGCTCACTTCCGCCTAAAGCTTTTGAAATCAATAGTGCTTCAAAAATCTGATCACTACCGTGATGGTGAAATAAAGCTTTGAGCTCTTGTATCGCTTCAGTTAAATCACCATGGCGGTAAAGAGAGGCACGAAAATCTAGAAATGCTGGACGCAGAATTTCAGGTCCTCTAGTAGCTAATCCCGCTAATGATTCAGTAAGAGATAGCCCCGATTGAATACCTGACATTAAGTGGTCGATGACTTCAGGCCACGCAGCGATGAGTACAGATTCACTTCGCTGATTCTTTCCAGAAAGGGCTACAAATGAGATTCCAGCGACCAATGCACCAAAAGTGCACGAGATAGAGATGGAGCCCGTGAAGAGAAATATCAGTGCTATGGCGGTAGATGAAAAAACTGCTGAGCGAATCTTGATCTTCACTGGCGCCACCAGGAGGCTAAAGGAGCGCCAATAAGAGCAAATTTATCGGGATGAGGAAGCGTGCCGATTCCACGATCGTAATCTTTTCCATTCCATGACCACAGAGTTTCGATCTCTGCTCGATCGTTTTCATAACGTCCAGTTAATGCTGCAATCTCATTAATGCGGCGCATACCTGTGTGATCGAGTGAGACATGGACAATTAAATCAAAGGCCGATGCAACGGTTGGAGCGATGAACTTGTGCGAAATATTTTCTCCCGCTAAAAGAGGCAGAGTTTGAAGTTTGATAATTGCATCTCGGGGAGAGTTTGCATGCAAGGTTCCCATACCTGGTAGTCCAGAGTTAAGAGCGATCAGAAGGTCAAGGGCTTCAGCCTCACGCACTTCACCGACAATTATTCGAGAAGGGCGCATACGTAATGATTCTTTGATAAGCCGGCGAAGTGGAATTTCTCCGTCGCCTTGCAAATTTGCACTGCGGGTTTGGAGTGCAACGACATCGGGTAGTTGTGGGCTGAGCTCAAAGACTTCTTCGATAGTGACTACGCGTTCAGTGCGAGGAATTGCTCCAGCCAAAGCGTTAAGCATGGTGGTTTTACCTGCCTGAGTTCCGCCACTTACTAAAATATTTAGACCGGCACGAACGGAGTTCTTAAGCGCTGTGGCAATAAATGGCGTCATAACCTTTCTATCAACTAGATCATCGATGCCAAAATTTCCCATTAAATGCTTGCGAATATTGACCGCCCAATGTGTAGCGGTGATTTCAGGAATTGCCACATGTAGTCGCGATCCATCGGGCAGGCGGGCATCAACAAATGGATGCGAAAGGTCTAGGCGCCTACCGCTCCACATCAGCGCGCGCTCTACGATATTTCGCACATCATCGGTAGTTAACAGCAGATTAGTTAGCTCGCTACGTCCTGAACGCGCAATAAATATGCGCTCAGGGGAGTTAATCCAAATCTCTTCAATCGTTGGATCTTTCATGAAATCTGCAATTGCACCGAAAGTTATATCTATGTCTAGGTCCATGTGGGAAATCTAGGTCGGGTACTCACTTACCTACTGTGGGACCAACTAATGCGTGGATAAAGGTTCACGATCTAGTCGATTAAGCAGCGCAAGACCGCTCTCCCCTGACACTGATGTCACCATGGATATTGAAATTTGAAGGGTCTTATTAACTGAAAGTGATTGCGCGCTGAGGAGTCGAGCAATAAGTCGTTCGGCCGCACTATGCCCATCACTGACCAGAATGACGCATTCATTTATACCTAAGCGCCCAATGCAGTCTTCAGTTCGAGTCAGAGTTTGAAGTTCGTACGAAAAGTGCAAGATATCTTCAGAACCGATTTCTGGTCTAACTCCATTTTCGGATAATCGAGAAAAAATAATTTTTATAACGCTGAAACGGATGCTTGAGCGCTGTGATAAAGCGACTTCACGGCGCAACTGTTCGTAAAAAAATGAGGCGGCAGCTAGATGGGTCTGCGAATCATGGATCCCATCATGAGAAAATAGCGGGCTATGGTCGATGCGATGAGTTAATCTGTCCTCCATGACAAAGGATTCTGCCAAGGCAGCCAAGGCACGCGCCGTAGTGGCATCCCTACTCTTTATTGAAGCTGGGGTAATAGGTGCATTAGGAATCTGGTTGATGGAGTTAACTGTTACGGCCGATACCTTTGAATTTAAACCGCTTCTAGGTGTGCTGCTCTTTGTTGTACTCGGCAGCGGTGGATTAGCAGCATCTGCAATGGGATATCGCCGAGGAAAATACTTTGGACGATCACCTGCTGTGCTTGCCAATCTGATTGCACTGGGAGTTGTCTCCTACCAAATTCAAGCTGGGCTTTGGTTAGTGGCAATCCCTCTGGCAGCACTTGCCGCAGCTACGTTGGCAGCGGCCCTTCGAGCTATTCCTGAGTAGCCGGCTTTAACTTTTAAGGCCCAAGGCCAGGAAATTGTGGCCTATCTCGCGCCGTGACGGCCACATTTGATTTCAGAGCACGCTGAACAGCCGATAGGCTTAGGCGTAATCCAGGTCAAGAAGGAGTTTGCCAGTGTCGGCACAGGATTTTGGAGCAAATGATTGGCTCGTCGATGAGATGTACGAGCATTATTTAGCAGACCCAACTTCTGTTGACCCTGTATGGGTTGAGTATTTTAAAACTAACAAGCCAGGTGCTACACCTGCGCAATCAGGCACTACCAGCACAGCGGCATCTACTGCCCCAGTTTCAAAAGGCTTGCCACCAGTTCCAAAGGCGCAACAACAAAAACCAGTTACCGTGCCGTCTGTAGCTGCTGCTGTAGTGACACCTGCAGCACCAGCAGCACCCGTGCAGCAGCCAATTGTTAGAGATACCGCCACACCTCAACCAACTCCAGCAGATCCAATTGTTAAACCAGTTCCAGTTTTAGTAACACCAAGTGCGTCTTCACTTGAACCAATTCGCGGTGTAGCTGCTCGTGTTGTACAAAGTATGGAAGCTTCACTTTCGGTTCCAACTGCAACATCAGTACGTGCAGTTGCGGCCAAGTTAATGATCGATAATCGAATTGTGATTAATAATCACATGAAACGTGCGCGTGGTGGAAAAGTATCTTTTACACACATTATTGCGTACGCAATGATTAAGGCAGTTCGTGCAATGCCAGAGATGAATTCTTTCTTCGGCGATATTGATGGAAAGCCTGCAGTTGGTCATCCCGAACATATCAACCTGGGAATCGCAATTGATTTAGCTAAGGCTGATGGCTCGCGACAATTATTAGTTCCATCAGTAAAGGGCTGCGAAGATTTAGATTTTGCCCAGTTCTGGGGCGCATATGAAGCTGTTATCAAAAAGGCACGAACTGCAACTTTATCTGTTGAAGACTTTGCGGGAACAACAATGTCAATCACTAACCCTGGCACTCTTGGCACGGTTCATTCAGTACCGAGATTAGTTCAAGGACAAGGCCTCATCCTCGGTGTTGGAGCCTTGGATTACCCTGCGGAGTTTCATGGAGCAAGTGATGAAACTCTTGCGCGCATGGCGATTAGTAAAGTAATAACTCTCACAAGTACCTACGATCACAGGGTTATTCAAGGCGCACAGTCAGGTGATTTCTTGCGCCGTATGCACGAGTATTTATTAGGCGAAGATGGTTTCTATGATGAGATTTTTGCAGCACTACGAATTCCATACGAACCGATTCGATGGGCAAAAGATTTTGAATTTGGTAAAGATGATCAGATCAATAAGACTGCTCGCATTCAACAATTAATCACCGCTTATCGCACCAATGGCCACTTAATGGCTGATATTGATCCATTGGAATATAAGCAGCGCTCCCATCCAGATCTAGATGTCGTAACTCATGGTTTAACTCTGTGGGACCTTGATCGCGAATTTGCCACTGGCGGATTTGGCGGAGAGAAGTTTATGCAGTTGCGCAAAATTCTTGGAATTCTTCGCGATTCATACTGCCGCACTGTCGGTGTTGAATATATGTATATTGAAAATCCCGTTGAGCGCTCCTGGATACAGGAGCGGGTAGAAAGCGTCCCAGACAAATTTCCGCACGACGAACATTTGCGCGTTCTTCGTAAACTCAATAGTGCTGAGGCGTTTGAGACTTTCTTGCAGACAAAGTTCGTTGGGCAAAAACGTTTCTCTCTTGAGGGCGGGGAGTCGGTTATTCCATTGCTCGATGCCGTTCTATCCAGCGCTGCTGATCGCGGACTCGTTGAAGTCTGTATTGGAATGCCACACCGTGGTCGATTAAATGTTCTAGCCAATATCGCCGGAAAATCAGCTGGACAAATCTTCCAAGAGTTCCAAGGCCATTATGCTGACAATCAGGTGCAGGGCTCTGGCGATGTGAAGTATCACCTTGGAACCGAAGGCGAATTTACTTCTATTTCAGGAGCAACGACCAAGATCTATTTAGCTGCCAACCCTTCACATTTAGAGGCAGTTAATCCAGTTCTTGAGGGCATCGTGCGTGCCAAACAAGACAAACTAAATATTAAAAATGCTTACTCGGTTCTGCCAATCCTCCTTCATGGAGATGCCTCGTTTGCAGGTCAAGGCGTGAACGCTGAAGTTCTTCAACTTTCACAGTTAGCTGGCTATCGCACTGGTGGAACGATTCATATTGTTGTAAACAATCAAGTTGGATTTACAACGTCACCAGATGCTTCTCGTTCTTCCACGTATTCAACTGATTACGCCAAGATCATTCAAGCCCCCGTTTTCCATGTCAATGGTGATGATCCTGAAGCATGTGTTCGTGTGGCTCGATTGGCCTTTGAATACCGTCAAGCTTTTAATAAAGATGTAGTAATTGACATGGTCTGTTACCGCAGGCGTGGACACAATGAAGGCGATGAGCCAAGCTTTACTCAACCACTGATGTACAAGATGATTGAAGCAAAGCGCTCAACACGTACTCTCTTTACTGAAGCTCTTATTGGGCGTGGTGATATCACGATTGACGAAGCCGATGAAGTTGCACGTGACTACCAAGCTCAACTTGAAGCGGTATTTGCTGCTGTAAATAACCTAGAGACACATACTGATCCAAACTTTAAAGCCCCAGTTGCCCCTGATGCCAACGAAATTATTACCTCGATAAGCGAGAATCTTGCTCGTGAAATCGCAGCTACCCAGCTGGCAATTCCAGAGGGCTTCAACGTACATCCAAAACTCTTGCCACAATTAGTTAAGCGAGTTGAATCACTCAATGATGCAACTATCGACTGGTCAACGGGAGAAATGTTGGCATTTGGCTCACTCCTTAAAGAGGATTATCCAATTCGCCTTGCAGGCCAAGATGCGCGCCGTGGAACATTTAGCAATCGCCACGCAGTAATTATCGATAAAGAAAATGGAAATGAGTGGACACCGCTTCGTGCACTTAATAGCGATGAAAACCACTTTTTTGTAATCGACTCATTGCTCAGCGAATACGCTGCGATGGGCTTTGAATACGGCTATAGCGTTGAGCGCGAGGACGCCTTAGTTCTGTGGGAAGGTCAATTTGGTGACTTTGCTAATGGCGCACAAACTATTATCGATGAGTTCATTTCATCAGCACTTCAGAAATGGGGCGAGCGTTCATCTTTAGTTTTGTTACTGCCACATGGGTATGAAGGCCAAGGACCAGATCACTCATCTGCTCGCATAGAGCGATATCTACAGTTATGTGCAGAACAAAATATGACTGTCGCACAGCCATCAAATCCTGCATCCTATTTTCACTTACTTCGCTGGCATGTGAAGAATCCTGCACGCAGGCCATTAATAATTTTTACGCCAAAGTCGATGCTTCGCTTACGTGCTGCAGCATCAGCGATTACTGACTTTACAAGTGGATATTTCCAATCAGTAATAAGTGACGATTCAATAATCAATGCTTCACGAGTTATTTTCTGTTCGGGTAAGGTCTACCACGACCTTGTTGCAGAACGAAGTAAAATTGCTGACACTTCCACAGCAATTGTTCGTGTTGAACTTCTCTATCCACTGCCAATTAACGAAATGATCGCTGAGGCAGATAAGCATCCGCAAGCAAATTTATTGTGGGTTCAGGATGAGCCAGCAAATCAAGGTCCATGGTCACACATTGCTTTGCGCACTTCTGAACAACATGGTGGACATGGCTTTGGTTCTCGCATTTTGCGACGAGTCTCTCGACGTGCAACTGCATCTCCAGCAACGGGAAATCATCATTTGCATGAGGATGAGCAAAAAGCATTGATGCTTGAAGCTTTTACTCGCTAATCATGCTTTGTTTTTGCGATACCTAAATAAAACCCGTCCCACAATTTCTGCTGGTGTGATCCAACCCCATGTTCGTGAATCTGTGCTGTCACTACCATCGCCCTCGACCCAATAATTACCAGCATGTGCTTTTTGGATTCGCTTGATAAGAAAGATTCCCGGGCGATCTTCTCGCTCAATAACAGCGATACAGCCCAGTGGAGCTTTATCGGGTGCCTCAGACATCCATAAAACTAAGAGCCAATCGCCATCGTTATACGTAGGGGCCATTGAGTTGCCCGAGACCATGACTGTGCCAAATTTGCTCACGAACGGTAGTCTGACACCAGTAGAAGTTTCATGCGAATATATGTAAAGGAGAGTTGACCATGTTTGCACCAAAGACAACTGTTTATGCGCACTGCGATCTTCCATGTGGTGTTTATGATCCAGCCCAGGCCAAGATTGAAGCTCTATCTGTAAAGGCCTGTATGGAAAAGTATGCAGCAAATACCGACGCCGATTTCCGTTCACGTTCAGTCGCAATCAAGGAAGAGCGCTCACACCAAGTCAAAGAGCACTTATGGGTTCTCTGGACTGATTATTTCAAGGCCCCACACTTTGAGGCTTACCCACAGCTGCATTCATTGTTTAATGAGGCTACTAAGTTGGCAGGGGCTGCAGGAACTAAGGGAACTCAGGATGTTGCAGTGGCGAATTCATTAATTGCAAAGATTGATGAGATTGCAGAAATTTTTTGGGCAACTAAAAAGGCTTAACCTTTAAGACTAGAACTAGGTAAGACAGGCAGTAATTAAGAGATTAGTGATTGAGCGGCGGTTCGTGCGAGGAAAGATACTCGTTCGACCGTCGCTCTCTTTATCATTGCAGCGGCAACTTGCCGCTCACCTTCATAAATTTCACACTCAAAAGTTAACTCCTTATTCTCAATCTCAATACAGCGCGATGTCGCACGAAGCTCTGCACCAATAGAAGCCGGGCTCAGCGAAATTAGTTCAGTACTAATTGAAATCGTAGTTTCACCCGGATCTAGATACTCATCTAAAGAAATCACGGCTGCGTGCTCCATTAAATTAAGGAGTTGAGATTGATCAACAATCGGTAAGTCACCAACACCCATTGCTACTGATGTATCTCCTGGACGAACAGTCATGACTGAAAAGCCAACGGCCCCAATAACCTCTTCTACTGGCAACATAGTTTAGCCTTTATCACTCTCTGATCCATCTTCTAAATACTGAATCTCTTCAGTATGTTCGAAAGTTACTTCTCGGTGTTCAATATTGCCAAACTCATCAATCTCAATTGAAATCTCAGTCATAGTGATTTCAGTGATGACCTCAGTCGTAAAAGTACCAGTTAATTGTGCGTGAATCTGCTGATAAATCGAATCATGAAGATCTATTGGCGCTGTTTCATTACATGTGCGCCGCAAGACATCTTGAAGTAAAGAGTGCATTGTGCGTTCGTGGGCTAATTCGGCACTGCAGTTAGTACATTCAGCTAAATGTACATCGATAATGTTTATTTCCGGTGCATTAATATTTCCTTCAAGCAAAAGTACAAAGGAGTTTAGAATTTGGTTACATGCCCCTAATTCGTAAGCGCTCATGGAGTCTCCTCCTTTGAACCCTTAGCGGGCTTGACTGAGTACCCAAGATCCTTCGCATACTCTGTTAACCGCTCACGCAGCTGTTTTCTTCCCCGATGAAGACGCGACATTACGGTGCCTGCTGGTACACCAACAATGTCAGCGATTTCTTTATATGAAAAGCCCTCAACATCGGCTAGATAAACGGCAATTCGGAACTCTTCTGGGATATCAAGTAAGGCGCGCTTGATATCGCTGTCCGGCAGGTTTTCAAGGGCCTCGACTTCAGCGGATTTTCCTAAATTACTTGTATGTGATGCCGCATTGGCCAACTGCCAATCTTCAATCTCTCCACCAGAAATTTGTGGGCGCCGCTGGTCTTTGCGATAGGTATTGATAAAAGTTGTTGTCAAAACGCGATACAGCCAGGCTTTTAAATTTGTTCCAGGTTCAAATTGGTGAAATGAAGCAAAGGCTTTTAAATATGTATCTTGAACTAAATCTTTTGCATCATGGGGATTCTTTGTATACCTGAGTGCGGCTGCATACAGTTGATTAGTAAAAACGAGAGCATCACGTTCAAAGCGAACGGCACGATCTGCCGCGCTCTCTTTGACCAGCTCTGTCGATGTCATATCGGCAAAAGGCTATCGCTAAAAGAGAGTTTCTGGCGCACCTAACGCAATTTCTATCGTTAGCTTTTTTCCGTTATTGCTAACTGAATTTACTGCTCGAGAAACTGGATAGGCCTGAAGATTAGAAGCTGGGAAATCGACCTGCATTAAGGATTTGATTTGCTCTAGATCATTATTACTAGGGTCCAGCCATTGCTGCCATCGATCGCGGGGCATAAATACTGGCATCCGGCTGTGAATATCAGCCAACTCTGCCTGTGCTTCTTGCGTAATAATTGAAGCGCTTTGAATCACTTCACCACTAGGTGCGCGCCAACTGCTCCAGATTCCCGCAATGGATAACTGTTCTCCATCTTTTGCATGGATATAGAAAGGTTGTTTCGGTGCGAACTTACCAAGGGCCGTTGCCCATTCGTAATATCCCTGCGCTGGAATTAAACAACGTGTAGATCTAAATGCACTTCGAAAGGTTGGTTTTTCATGAATCGATTCGCTACGTGCGTTGATGGCCCGTGATTGGGATGCTCGTGCTTCTTGGATATTTGTCAGCCATGGGCCAATCAGCCCCCAAGAAAGCGTTGCTAACTCGGTTTTGCTCGCATCGCTCTGATCGGCACGAACTATATAAATCGGATTAGTGGGTGCAATGTTCCAATTTGCTGGCAGTGATTGGGTTGGGGAAGCGCCAGTGACCTCGAAGCTCTCCATGAGTTCGCGCATATCGGCCGATTGCGCATAACGACCACACATGCGGTAAGGATAGACTTAAGCAATGAATAAAAACGATGAACTCTGGCCCGCGATCTTTCGCGGTGCACGGCCAGTAGATATTTCCGTCGTAATTCCTGGATCAAAATCTGTAACAAACCGTGCGCTAATTTTGGCGGCGCAAGCCGATTCACCTACGACCCTTCGCCGTCCGCTTGTGTCTCGAGATAGCGAGTTAATGGTGCAAGGACTACAAGAGCTTGGTATTGGAATTGTCGAACAAGACAAGCAAGTTGCGGGTGAACCTGAATATCAATTGACTATTACTCCTGCGCCAATGTCTGGTCCGGCCCGTATTGATGTTGGTAACGCTGGAACTGTTATGCGCTTCCTGCCTCCGCTTGCAGCTCTTGCCAACGGTGAAATCTCATTTGATGGTGATCCTCGGTCGTATGAACGTCCACTTGGACCAGTTATCAAAGCCCTTGAAGAGCTAGGTGTTTCAATTGAGCATGGGGGTCGTTACAGCTTGCCAATGATTGTGCATGGAAAGGGAAAAATCCCTGGTGGGACACTCTCTATTGATGCAAGTTCATCTAGTCAATTTTTATCAGCACTCTTATTAGTTGCACCAAGTTTTGACCATGGAGTTGTTGTTACTCATAAGGGCGGCGCACTTCCTTCTATGCCACATATCGACATGACCGTTGCAATGTTGCGAGATTTTGGTGCCGATGTACATGTTGATTACGAAGGACAAAGCTGGAGCGTAAAGCCTGGGGCTTTGCATGGACGCGAGTTGATGATCGAACCTGATCTTTCAAATGCTGCACCATTTCTGTCGATAGCAATGCTCTGTAGCGGAAGTGTGACGATTGCAGATTGGCCCACTCAAACGACACAACCGGGTGATCAACTCCGTTCGATACTCACCTCTATGGGCGCACACGTTTCGATGAGCGAACATGGCCTTACTCTTACAGGTACTGGAACAATTCATGGAATCGATATCGACTTGCATGATGTTGGCGAATTAACTCCATCAATTGCCGCCTTAGCTGCTCTTGCCGATTCACCGTCACACCTGCGCGGAATTGGACATTTACGCTTGCATGAGACCGACCGTCTCGCCGCGCTTACACGTGAAATTAACTCACTTGGTGGAAACGTTATTGAGCATAAACACTCACTCGAAATAATTCCTCTACCACTCCATGGCGGTATTTTTCATACATATGACGATCATCGATTAGCAACTGCAGGGGCGGTTATTGGTTTAGTTGTGCCAGGCATTGAGGTTGAAAATATTGCAACCACTCGCAAGACCCTGCCAGATTTCCCAGGTTTATGGAGCTCCCTACTTGTTTAAGTGCCAGATATGAGCCCACGCGAATACGATGAATCCGATGCGCGGGTTCGACCATCTAGAAGTACACGACCACGCAGTAAAGATCGCCCAAGCCACAGCGATGCGATAAATGCATTAGTTACAACGGTAGACCGTGGACGTCAAACGTGTATTACCGATGATCGCGTGATTATTACAGCCATGCGTGCACGTGAGCTTGGTCCAAAATCGGTAGTGGTAGGTGATGTTGTCTCTTTAGTCGGCGATGTAAGCGGAGGTGAGGGAACCCTCGCACGCATAGTGCACGTGCAAGAGCGACGAAACTCTTTAAGTAGGACTGTGGATGATGTCGCACAAGTTGAACGCACAATTGTTGCAAATATTGACCAACTGGTCATCGTTGTTGCTGCAACAAATCCAGAACCACGGCGAGGATTAATTGATCGCTTCTTAGTCTCGGCCTTCACCGAAGGCATTACTCCGAAATTAATAGTGACCAAAACAGATTTAGGAGTAGTTCCAGATTTCTTAGCTGAGTATGCAAAGTTAGATGTTGAAATTCTGCACACCGCAATCAAAGGTCCAGCTCGCGAAAGAGATTTAGTGGCTCTGCATGAAATGCTTGAAGGAAAAATCTCTGTTTTGGTTGGCCACTCTGGAGTTGGTAAGTCAACGCTGATTAACGCACTAGTCCCTGAAGCTGATCGCTTGACTGGTGATGTAAATGTTGCAACAGGTCGCGGTCGACACACATCATCTAGCGCTATTGCGCTTCCACTTGCAACTAGTGATGGATGGATTATTGATACACCAGGCATCCGTGCATTTGGTTTATCTCACATTGATACCAATCGCATCGTTGATGCATTCACAGATTTATCTGAAGTCGCTGCCAATTGCTTGTCTAACTGCTCACACTCTGAGAGTTCATGTTCCCTAGATGCCTGGGCAGCACCTGGCGGCATAAGTAATCCAGAGCGCACCGCCCGTTTGGCTAGCCTGCGTTCATTACTAGCCGTTAAAGATCAAGCTGTTAGCGCGATTGAGGATTAGGATTAAAGCCTTATGAGTAACAAGGACTATGCAGAAGATTTAGCACTGGCGCACCTGCTTGCCGACATTGCCGATGAGATTGCACTAGATAGATATCAATCTCTAGATTTAGTTATTACAACTAAGCCAGATAACACTCCAGTAACAGATGCAGATCGCGCAGTTGAGACTGCAATTCGTGAAGCACTTTCAAAACACCGTCCAGATGATGGGCTACTAGGTGAAGAGTTTGGAAGAGATTTAAAAGGCGCACGACGTTATTGGGTAATTGATCCAATCGATGGAACTAAGAATTTTATGCGTGGAGTTCCAACGTGGGCGTGCTTAATCGCACTAGTCGAAGTTCATGATGATGGTAGTCAGGAAGTTGTCGTTGGTATTGCAAGTTCTCCTGCTCTTTCGCGTCGCTGGTTTGCCTCGTGCTGCCAGGGCGCATTTGTAACTTTCAATGGAGCAACTAAGAAAATTTCCGTTTCCCAGGTTGCATCCCTTAGCGATGCTTCAATCACTTACTCAGATTTTGCTGGCTTCGGTGACAGACTAAAACCTTTTCAAGAGATGCTAGAAGGTGCTTGGCGCACGCGCGGCATGGGTGATTTTTGGTCACACATGTTGGTAGCCGAAGGTGCTGTTGATGTTGCGATTGAACCCACTCTTGCGATCTGGGATATGGCCGCCTTGGATATTATTGTGCGCGAAGCAGGTGGAGTCTTTACAAATACTTCTGGTGTTGCCGGAGCATTTGGCGGTAGTGGAGTCTCGACAAATGCGGCAATACATGCCGCTGTAATTAAAGGATTAAACCCATGAGCACCGTACTAGAACCAACAACACTTTCTATCGAAGGTATGACCTGTTCTTCATGTGTCAATAGCGTTGAGAAGGCTTTAAATGCAGTTGATGGGGTAAGTGCAACTATCAACTTTGCGACCGAGACCGCACATATTTTGGCACCTGCTGACATTGATGTGAAAGAGTTAGTAAAAGCCGTTGAAAAAGCCGGTTATAAGGCGGCGTTTTTAGCCGATGGCCAAGCCGTAACTCTGCATAGTAAGAAATCCGCTAAAGCATTGTTCTTCGCCTTCATCTTTGCCGCACCTGCCGTTGCAATTTCAATGGTTATGAGCTGGCATCATCACATCGATATGTGGATTATCGCCCAGTTGGATTCTTATTCGATAGCTCACCCACTGTATTCGGCGACCGCATGGTTAGTAATCGCATTAAGTACACCAGTTGTCTTAATTATTGCTTGGCCAATTCACCGTGCAGCTCTGCGTAACTTAAAACATCCAACGATGGATAATTTAATTTCAATGGGTTCAATTGCTGCATTCACGTGGTCGATTTATGCTAACTCTACTGGTGCCGGCGATGTCTATACCGAAGTTGCGGCGGGCGTAATTTTCTTCGTCATTCTTGGCCGATATTTAGAGGTTCGCGCAAAATCTTCAGCGGGTGAAGCTTTGTCATCACTTCTAGCCCTTGGCAGTAAAGAGGTAACGATAGTTCGAGGTGGATTTCCACTCATTGTTCCGATTGAACAGCTACAAATTGGCGATGAGTTTGAAGTTCGACCGGGTGATCGAATCGCCACCGATGGAATAGTAGTAAAAGGTGAGAGCGCCGTTGATAACTCCATGTTGACTGGTGAATCAAAACCTGTAGATGTGCGACCAGGTTCGCAAGTAGTTGGCGCATCACTTAATCACAACGGTCGCCTAATCGTGCGTGCCACGCGGATCGGTAAAGACACAGAGCTTGCTCGAATAACAGCCATGGTTATTAGTGCTCAAGGAACAAAAGCGCCAATACAGCGCTTAGCTGATCGCATTAGTGCAATATTCGTTCCGATAGTTACGCTTATTTCAATTGGAACTTTTGCTGGTTGGTATTACTCAGGCCACACGCTTACACGTTCTATATCTATTGCAATCACGGTTTTAGTCATCGCATGTCCATGCGCGCTTGGACTTGCAACTCCGGTGGCGCTGCTAGTTGCATCAGGGCGTGGCGCACGACGCGGAGTTGTTTTGCGTGAACCACGCGTCTTAGAAGTTGCCCGTAACGTTGACACAGTTGTATTTGATAAGACTGGAACTTTGACTCATGGAGTAATGAAAGTTCAAGAAGCCACCATTTCAGTGGCCGCCGGCAAGGTACTTGGAGCTTCATTTACAACACTTATAACGCAGACAACGATTATCTCTTCAGCCCTGGCTATTGAAACACTTAATTCACATCCAGTTGCACTAGCAATCACTCGCTATGCACTTAGCGAAGGCACAAAAAGTTATGAGGTCTCTGATTTTGCCGTGACTCCAGGATCTGGGGCCGCAGGGCGAGTTGACCTTGGAACACAATCCCCGGTCGTTCTCATTGGCTCTCCTGCAGCGGTTGCACACAGTTGCACTGATTTTCATCCTGAAATTAAATTAGCAATCGCACATGGACAAGAAGCCGGATCAACGGTGTCAGTTCTGGCTTGGGATGGAGTTGCACTTGCTGTTTTCTCAGTGGGAGATCAGTTAAAGGATGATGCAGCGCACACCGTAACTGTGCTCACACAAATGGGAATCACGCCATGGTTAGTCACAGGAGATAGTGCCGAAGTTGCTGCTGGGGTTGCAGCGGCAGTAGGTATCGATAGTGCATATGTTGTATCTGCAGCACTGCCTGAGACCAAGCTGCAAATTGTCGAAAAGTTGAAGTCAGAAGGTAAGTGCGTTCTGATGATTGGCGATGGAATCAATGATGCGGCAGCGCTAGCTGCCGCTGATTTATCAATGGCAATGGGCACAGGTACGGACACAGCAATTTCTAGCGCCGATATAACTTTAATGAACTCAGGCCTAGCAAGTGTTATTGATGCATTGCAGCTTGCGAAGAAAACCTTAAAAATAATCCGCCTCAATATGGGTTGGGCGCTTGTCTACAACGTCATTGGAATTCCTATTGCCGCCCTTGGACTTTTGCAACCGATCTATGCAGCTGCAGCCATGGCAATGTCATCGGTATTTGTCGTAACTAATTCTCTACGTATCAAATAAAAAATCTCGCTAGTGGGTTGGCCACAAACGAGATTCCTTATACAGTCGTACTAGTAGCGGGGGCAGGATTTGAACCTACGACCTCTGGGTTATGAGCCCAGCGAGCTACCGAGCTGCTCCACCCCGCGTCGGTAAGCGCAATCTTAGGTGGTGCTTAGATAAAGACCAAATCGATAGTTATTTCTTACTTTGAGCAGCGATAGCTGCAGCAATGGCAGATTTCAATCGATCTTGTGCTCGTCCATATGCAGTGAAGTCGCCTTTAGCAAGTGCGGCTTGTCCATCGGCGAGTGCCTGCTTTGCACTTTGAAGCGCAGATGCAAGTGATGTATTAGTTGTACCTATGGTCGATGTCTTTGTACCACTCGACAAAGTTGTACCAGAGTTTCCACCGAATACTTGATCGAGTGCACCCTTTAAAGTGTCGTCATATCCAATTTGATCTCCAAAGGATACTAGAACTTTTTGAAGCAATGGATATGCAGCGCTATTTGCTGTTGCTTTTACATAGACGGGTTGTACATATAACAAACCACCACCAACAGGAAGTGTGAGCAAATTACCTAACACTACGTCAGAGCCACCTTGGCGCAACAATGATAGTGAGTTTGCAACCTCAGGTTTTGCTTCAAAGTTTGAAGCTACCTGTGATGGTCCGGCAACGTTTGTACTACGTGGAAGTTGTAGCACGGTTATCTTTCCGTAGTTCGGTCCTGCATCGGAGTTCACAACAGCAAAGGCAGATAAGTTCTCACGGCCACCGCGTGGAACAAATGGTGTTGTTAATGCAAACTCAGGCTTACTTTCGCCAGGCATTTGTAGTGTTAAGAAATATGGAGGTTGTGCACTTGCATTAGCTCCAAATGTTGAAGGATCTCGAGGTACGCGCCAGAAATCTTGGCCACCATAAAAAGCTGCCGCAGTCTTTACGTGATAAGCCGAGAGAATTTCACGCTGAACGCGGAACATATCTTCTGGATATCGGATGTGATCCATTAAATCTTTTGAGATTTTAGATTTGGCCTCTACGGTTCCAGGGAAGGCTTTAATCCAGGTTTGTAGGACTGGATCTTTTGTATCCCACTGGTACAAAGTGACTGTGCCATCGTAAGCATCAACCGTAGCCTTCACGGAGTTACGAATGTAGTTGATGCTCTCGTTTCCTTGCGCAGTAACTGCCGAAGAGTTTGAAGTCAAAGCATCTGAGGTTGCACTTGAAAGCGTGGTCTGCTTTGAATATGGGTAGCCTGCGCTCGTTGTATAAGCATCGATAATCCAAAGAATTTTTCCATCAACTAGTGCAGGGTATGGATCTCCATCAAGAGTGAGCCACGGGGCAACCTTGGCTACTCGATCGCGAGGATTGCGCTCAAAGAGGATTTTTGAATCCTTATTGATCAATGATGATAATAGAATTCGTTGCTCTTGGTACTTAAGAGCAAAGACCAACTTATTAACTAAAGAACCAACTGGAACACCACCAGTTCCTGAGTATGTAACATTCTTTTGACCATTAGTTGAAGTGTCGTCAGGATAATCAAACTCAACCGGCGCATCTGTCTTTACACCACCGATAATTGAATAGTCAGGAACATTTTCACCAAAATAAACACGAGGCTCAAATTTTCCTAAGCCTTTAGTTGGTGGCAAGTCTCCCACGGCAAATGATGGCTTTCCATCGGCATCACGAGCGTTACCAAATGCGGCAACGAAACCAAAGCCATGAGTGTAAACGAGATGATCGTTAATCCAGTTCCGCGATGGATTGCCGGCAATATTGAGTTCGCGAACTGCAACGACAGCGTCGCGCTTAACTCCATCAACTGTGTAGCGATCGATATCAAGTGAATCAGGGAAGGAGTAATAAGGCTTAATTTGCTGCAGCTGGCGGAAAGTCGCGGCAATAACATTTGGATCCATTAAACGAATATTGGAAATCGTTGCAGCATCTTTTGACAGTTGACCTGCAGAGGTTGTAAGTGTGGCTTGGTAATCTGTCACTGCGACATCGTCTAAACCATAGGCCGTACGTGTGGCGTCGATATTGCGCTGAATAAAGGGAGCTTCCTTTGATGACTCACTTGGCTTGACTTGGAAAGTCTGAATTGCACCTGGATAGATTCCAGCGATAAGTACCGATGAAATAACGAGAAGCGCAGTTCCAGCCGCAGGAAGAACCCATGATCGGCGAACAATATTTGCAAAGAATAGAAGCGCACAAAGCACTGCTACTGCGGCAAGAATCGCCTTAGCTGGCAAAACGGCATTCACATCGGTGTAAGTGAGTCCAGTAATTAACTTACTTTCCTTTAATGCTAAGTGATAGCGATCAAACCAGTATGCAACGGCCTTAAGTAGGACAACGGTGCCGAGCAAGACAGAAAGTTGAACACGCGCAGTGACTGTAGTGCGGTCATCTTGCACCTGAAGACGAATTCCACCATAGAGGTAGTGCACGATTGCTGTAGCGATAATTGCTAAAATAACAGTTGAGATTGCCCACGAGATTAATGTCTGCCAAAAAGGTAGTCTGAAGGCGAAGAATGAAATATCCAGATTGAACTGTGGATCTTTGACACCGAAGTCAGTTGAGTTTTTAAACTGCAACCATGTTGACCACAGTAGCGATCCAGATGAACCAGCAAAATAGAAAAGCCCGATAGTCAAAGCCAGAACTATCCAGCGCTTGATGGGTTCAATCTGCGCGCGATATCGCTCTAAATTATCGGCTTCGATGGTCATTGGTACGTATAAAGGGCGACGCTTGTATGCGATTCTGATATTGATAAGGACCAGCGCGGCCGTTAGTAAGCCCGTCGTAAGAAATAATTCGATCTTGGTCATCAAAATAGTGGACCAGACTGATGTGAAATTAACTGATTTGAACCAGAGCCAATCGGCGTAAAAGCCACTCATAGAGATAAGGGCTGTTGCGATAACAACGAGAATTCCAATTGTTATAGAAAGCACTCCACGGGGACGCTTGAATTTAAACTGGGGGTTTACGTTACTCATCATGCTCATACGCTAGCGCACCCTGAAGCAGGCTTCATTCTGGGAGAGATTTTCGACTACCAGCCTTGCTAAAAGGGGAGTTAGGGCTATTTTTGGATCGCCCTAACGGCGTCGGCAAGGTTGGCGACGAAGATAATTGTTAAATCAGCTGGTGGATTGGAAATTTCGCGGGCATTGCCAGCCGGTGCCAGAAAAATCTCTGCTCCAGCACGGTGGGCAGCCACAATCTTCTCGTTAATTCCCCCGATAGGACCAACTCTTCCATCGGCTGCGATTGTGCCAGTGCCAGAAATGTGGCGGCCGTGAAGAAGATCTGACGGTGTGAGCAGTTCGATGACGCCGAGTGCGAAGATCATGCCACCGCTTGGCCCTCCGGTCCGCTTTACATCAAAGGCAATATTGTGTGAATTTAATAGTTGGGCCGAAACTCCAAGTTCAGGGTGCATCGCAAGATAAGTAAGGGATGCATCAATGGCTCTACTTTGCGAACTTGTCATATCCACGGTGGCCTGTTTTTTCTCTTTAGCCGCAGTCGTGCCAGGGGGATAAATTGCAGAACGTGGATAGACGGCTTCATCATTTTTGATCCATGAGTAAAGAATCTCTGGACCAATAATCCATGTATTCGGATTTGTCACTCTGATCGACATAAGATCTAAGCGACCGGTAGCTGGATAAAATTTTTGATTCTTCACAGTAAGAATTTTGTCAAAGATATTCTGGGCATTACCTGGCATCACAATTGCAAAGGGCAATGGTGCTACAAGCGCAATGCCAAAAAAAACTACAAGAACTAGTACAACTGCGCGGGGAAGCTGTGAGTAGCGCACGTTTGCAAAGTTCTAGGAATCTAGTTCGGGATTGATGTCAGTGGTTAATGCGGTTGGGGGATTATGTTCGGCATCGCGAGCCTGTGAGTCTCGAAGAGAGTCTTGGAATCGTTGGAACTGGCCCACTGAACGCTGAGTCTCTTGCTGGTACTTTCCCTGAAACTTAGAGATCCACAAAACATAACCGAGGGCGCCGATTAATCCCATGGCAGGGACAACCCACCAAATAAGTGCTGTTGCAGCAGTTGACATAGCCTCAGCCTATCGTGGGAGAGAGTTGCCTGCATGGCAGAGAGTTCCACTATTAATCTGTGAACACATGCGGGAAGAAATCCGGTCGCTAACTGGTTACAAGACTGGGAGGATTAATACATGACACCATTTGGTTTTACGCCCGATGACTCTGACGATTCTGAGCGCAATAACGGCGAAGAGTCGGCCGAGTTCAAAGCCATGATGGCGCAGATGGCAGCGATGCAAGCCCAGATTCAATCACAGTTTGCCACTATGGGAATTAATCCTGCAGGCTTTGCATCTGATGCTGAAGTACTACCTAAAAATATTGTCCGAGATACTGCTAAGAAATTTGTTACCGCAAAAGGTTCAGCACCAATCGGTGCTAATGATGTTGCACGTAGTGAAGAAGCGTTTTCAATCGCTGAGCTGTGGCTTGACGAGGCGACGTATTTTCCACGATTAAATGAACTGGGCAATAAAGTTCTGGCACGAACCGATTGGGTAGATACCACCCTTAATGGTTGGCAGAGTTTGGTTGAACCGTTAGCTCTCGGATTATCAACTGCGATATCTGAACTTATTAAAAACTCAACTGAAACAAATTCAGAAAACCCAGAGATTGAGCTCCCCATGCCCATGGAGATGATTTCCGTCGCACTGAGTTCTTTCATAGGCTCTCTTCTTGCTACCCAACTTGGACAATCAGTTGGAAGTTTGGCAGGCACCGCTACAGGTATTCATGATGTGGGATTGCCGCTGCTGGATAAGTCTTATCCAGCACTAGTTTCTCAAAACATTGATGAGTGGAGCAGCGAATTAGATATTCCAATCGATGAGGTGCGAATCTTTCACGCTTTACGCGAAAGTGCTGGGGCTCGTTTATTTGCGAATAACCCATGGTTGGTTGCATACATTCGCGGTGCAGTTTCAGAGTACGGAAAAGGTATCCGCATAGATATCGATGCAATTCAACGCCAAGCACAGGAGGCTTTTGAGTCAGCTACCGGATCAGATTCTGGTTTTGATCCCACAAACCCAGAGAGTTTTACCGCTGCAATAAATAATGGGATTTTTACGCCGGAGGAGACTCCCTCCCAGCGTGAGGCGTTAACAAAACTAGAGACCGTGTTGGCATTGGTTGATGGATGGAATGAAGCGATAGTAATGCGAGCTGCCGGAGATCGACTTCCACATTGTGCAGCGCTGCAAGAGACGTTGCGCCGTCGGCGTGCAACATCTGCACCAACTCAGCAGCTTTTTGCAAATCTATTCGGCTTACAGGTCTCTCCAAAGCTTGCGCGAGAAGCGACTAGTTTTTGGAACGCCGTGAGTGAGTCACGTGACATGGAAAAAAGAGATCAGATTTGGAGTGGAATTTTGCCATCGGCGCAAGATCTATTAACTCCAGAGATTTATTTGGCAAGCATCGTAATTCCAGATGATCTTTCATCACTCTAAACTCTTAGTGAGCAAACTTTCATCACTCTCAACTCTTAGCTAGCGAAGGCCCGTTAATGAGAGACCTCCATGGCAAATGAAAAGCGAACTCCCCGGGCGCTCATTCTGTATCAGCCTTCCCCTTGCTGATATAGAACGGTTATCCGAGGAGTTCGTGGTTGTAACATAATTCTTATTTGTCTGAGAATCAACTGAACTGCGCATTGACAAAACTCTTTTTTCTCGTGTAATACAGAATCTCAGTGGAGTAAAAATCTCTGAACACGTGGTTGAGGTTTCTATAAAAAGCTGAGCTGAGAGATACCGTGAGGCTGTGGATGACTTAGATTTAGATCGAGATGCCACCCTGCCGGGAGTCACCGAGGGTGAGATAGTCGTGATCCGTTCCAATCGCCGCAAAAAGAATGTGTCGGCCTATCGAGCCGGGGGTCGGATAGTTGTCTCAATCCCTGCGCGAATGAGCAAGGCCGATGAGAGGGCTCTGGTGCCAGAGATGGTCGCCAAGATTCGAGCCCAAGAGGCGGCAGAAACCATGAGTGAGTCGGCCTTGGCCGAGCGAATCGGGGAGTTGCTCCAGGAGTTAGCTCCAGAGATCAGGATTCGCCCTGCAGATGTTGCGTGGAGGGCCATGCGAGAGCGCTGGGGCTCTTGTACAAGCGTTGATCGAACAATCCGCATCTCAGATCGTCTCAAAGCTGCCCCAGAGTTCGCCATTGACTATGTCTTATTCCATGAGGCCATCCACCTGGAGTACTCAGATCACGGCCCAGAGTTCAAGGAGCTTTTGGCGAGATTTCCCAAGGCACAACTGGCATCTGCCTATCTAGATGGGTATGAGGCCGCTGAAACTGCGCTCGCCGTACCTGAGGCGCTGAAAAAACTCCTAAATAATCGTGATTAGTTAGGTACAGATGCCCAATTCTGGGGGTATCGTCATACTTAACAACGCCTGCCCCATACGGGGAGCGGCCCTGTGGGTTCGCAAGCGTGGAGTGGAGGAAGACAATGACAGAGACATACAAAGGTGACGCTTACTGCGTGAAATGCAAAGAGAAGCGTGATTTCGAGGGAACTGTAAAGGTCTCCGAGTCTGGACGTCGCATGGCACAGGGCATCTGCCCAGTCTGTGGCACCAAAGTCAATCGCATCCTTGGCAAAGCTCAGTAATTAAATTTAGCTTGACCCTTGGCCTCTTAAGAGGTCAACTCGTCAACTTCTAGCGTTAAGGAAACCCCATCGTGCTGTGCATGGTGGGGTTTTCTCTTGCCCGGAAATTCTCCTACCGAAAATTCCAGGAGCCTTCATTACCTGGGCAGTAATGTGATGACTACACACCGCAAGCTTCAGGTCACGTTGGGCGATGAAAACCTCTCTCGCTCCACATATTCTGCCTAACCTCGGAGTAAAACGTCAGTGAGCCAGCACCCTAACCCACATGACAACAACAACCGAAGCAAAAATCAGAATCATTAGATCGGATACCACCGATAGTGCATCAGTCAGCAAGGATAGCGGATTAGAGAGCACAGACGCTAGATCAGAAAGTGCAGACGCTAGATCAGTGACGTCAGTATCACGATTTCATTCGACTTATCCACGCCTGAAAAATGGCGTCTATATAAGTCAAGCAATGTCACACGAAGAGAGATCGATGTGTGTCGCTGGTCTAACGCACGCAATTGAGATTTTTCATGGTGGCGCACGAGCAATCATTACAGCACTGAATGGAGTAAATACTCCAGAAGATATTAGTTCGCAATTAAGCGCCCCTCTAGAGGTAATTGATGCAGTCTTAGAGCAGCTCTACGCTGCAAATTTCCTAGACACCGTTAGAAATAAAATCACTTTGCACAATAGATTTCAATCCTCTATCCCTTCACGTGCACTTCACACCGAGGATCAGAGTCGAGATGCGGCCTACAGTCAGCTACAGCGGCGCTTGGCTCCAGAGCTAAGTCAGGCAACGTGGTTGAACGGAGTTGCAGATGGAGGAGTTGAAGTACTTTCTACTCGCCAAGATTTTGGCGTAGAGATCTTTGGAAGTACACGAACAGCGACACTTCTTTTTTCTATCCTTTTGGCAAGCGGTGTGACTAATACTCGTTTTGCATTAAATGCAACACATGGACATCAGAGCATTAGTGATGGCGATCTAGGCTCAGGCGCACTAAGAACTAGTGATATTGGCCTTAGTTTTCAAAGCAGACTTGAGGAGCTATCGCGTGAATGGTCACTTTTTCCAGTTGCATCTCACCCTGGCTCTATTCATAAGCCGGTGCAGGTAAAAATTCCGGAACGGAATATTAGAGTGATTGTTGGAAGTTTCGAACCAGAACTCATCGATCACTTAGTCAAAGATGGACAGGACCATCTCTTGATTGGAAAACTTGCTGGCGGAGTTGCCACCTGTGGACCGTTAGTTCGCCCAGAAAAAACGCCATGCATGCGATGTTTAACGTTGGGAGAGGCTGAGCGCTATGGCAGTTTTCATAGTCGCCTCTCCGCTGCATCGGGAACATGTGAAGAGTTCCCAATTGCAATCGCACATCAACTAGCAGCAATTGCAGCACATACAGTGTTGAGATTTATCGACACAGGGGAGTCAACATTAATGGGGGCTCAGATTCATTTAAATTATTTGGAGCCTTACGCACCAACCATTCATCGATTCTCGCGCCACCCTAGCTGCACATGTCAGTGGGGGGAGAGCAATGAACAACGCTCGGGTACATGAACAACGCTCGACGACCTTGATATACACATAAAAAATTGCGGATCAGTTCACGATTGATTCCAAGAGCAGACTCCAACAGCCACCAAACAACAGCCACCAAACAACAGCCACCAAACAACAGCCACCAAACAACAGCCACCAAAC
>QYPG01000005.1 GCA_007279945.1 Streptomycetaceae bacterium
CCGGTCCAATTACTCGCGCTACGCGACCCTTATTGGTTGTCTCTGTCGACATCATTCACTCCCTGCACTAGCTGAGGCCAACGCGTCTGCGCCGCCAACAATTTCACTGATCTCTTGGGTAATTTCGGCTTGACGGGCCGCATTCGCAAGTCGTGTGAGCGACTTGATTAATTCATCGGCATTGTCAGTTGCAGATTTCATTGCACGGCGGCGTGCAGCATGCTCAGAAGCAGCTGATTGCAGCATCGCGTTAAATACTCGAGCCTCAATGTAACGCGGAAGAAGTGCGTTCAGCACTTTTTCCCCACTTGGTTCGAATTCATACATAGGAAGTAAGCCGCTTGGAACTGGGGCAGTAGATTCAACAACTTCTAACGGCAACATTCGTTTAGCTTGGGCGTTCTGAGTCATCATCGATTCAAATTCGGTAAAGACGATATGGATCTCATCGACTCCAGCGACATCTGTCTGAGCATCAGCTAAGAAGGCAACAATGAGTGCATCCGCAACTTCTTTAGCGTTTTCATAGGTGGGGTTATCTGAAAACCCACTCCATGAGCCGGCAATTGCACGATTACGGAAGCGGTAGTAGTTCACAGCTTTGCGGCCAACAAGGTAGGACGTTGTCTGTAATCCGCGCTCTTTGAGCAAAGTAGCTAACTGCTCGCCCTCTTTAATCGCATTATTGGAGTACGCGCCAGCCATTCCTCGATCGGCCGAGATAATCAAAATAGCGGCACGTATTGGTTTTTCACTTGGCGTTGTCAAAGGGTGATTGGTCGATGAATACGTTGCAACTGCACTGACCGCGCGAGTTAACTCATTGGCATAAGGAGTCGATGCAGTAACCCGTTGCTGCGCTTTAACGATTCGAGAAGCAGAGATTAACTCCATAGCCTTCGTAATCTTTTTAGTCGCTTTAACGGATCGCATGCGTCTGCGATAAATGCGTAGTTGGGCACCCATAGGTTACTTCTTCACCGCCGGAGGAACATGCTTTGTAATCTGTTCTGACTCTTCGCCAGTTAGTGCTTCAACTGGCGCATCTTTTGCAGCAACTGCAATCGTTGGCACGAAACGTTGCTTAAATGTTGCAACAGCTTCTTCCATTGACTTCACAGTGTCATCTTCAAGCTGCTTAGTTTCAGAGATTACGTCGAAGATTGCTTTGCGTTCGCGGCCAATGTAATCCAAAAGCTCAGCTTCGAATCGGCGAATATCTGCAACAGCAACATCATCGAGTGCACCTGAGGTACCTGCCCAGATTGAAACAATCTGACGCTCAAGTGAATACGGTGAGTACTGACCTTGCTTCAAGAGCTCAACCATGCGCGCACCGCGCTCTAGCTGTGCCTTTGATGCAGCATCTAGGTCGGAGCCGAAAGCTGCAAAAGCTTCAAGTTCACGGAACTGTGCGAGGTCAAGACGCAGACGGCCAGCGATCTTCTTCATCGCTTTAGTCTGTGCAGAGCCACCCACGCGAGAAACAGAGACACCTACGTTGATCGCTGGGCGAACACCGGCGTTAAATAGATCTGTTTCTAAGAAGCACTGTCCATCGGTAATCGAAATTACGTTTGTCGGAATAAACGCTGAAACGTCATTTCCCTTAGTCTCAATAATTGGCAGACCAGTCATAGAACCACCACCGAGTTCATCGGAGAGCTTTGCGCAACGCTCTAATAAACGTGAGTGTAAGTAGAAAACATCTCCCGGGTAGGCTTCGCGACCTGGTGGGCGACGAAGTAGTAAGGAGACTGAACGATATGCCTCGGCCTGCTTTGAGAGATCATCAAAAACAATAAGAACGTGCTCGCCCTTATACATCCAGTGCTGGCCAATTGATGAGCCCGTGTATGGAGCTAAGTACTTAAAGCCCGCTGGATCAGATGCTGGGGATGCAACGATTGTTGTGTATTCCATCGCGCCGGCTTCTTCTAAAGCCGCCTTCACTGATGCAATCGTTGAACCCTTTTGACCGATAGCAACATAGATACATTTAACTTGCTTCTTAGGATCTCCGGTTTTCCAGTTTTCCTTCTGGTTAATAATTGTGTCAACTGCAACGGCAGTCTTTCCAGTCTGGCGATCACCGATGATGAGCTGACGCTGTCCGCGGCCGATAGCAGTCATCGCATCGATAGCTTTAATTCCAGTTGCTAGCGGCTCCTTTACTGGCTGGCGCTCAACTACTGATGGCGCCTGTAGCTCTAAAGCGCGACGTGCATCGGCTTTGATCTCGCCTTTTCCATCGATTGGACGGCCAAGTGGATCAACTACGCGACCAAGGAAGGCATCACCGACTGGAACAGAGAGAATTTCACCAGTACGACGGACTGATGAACCTTCTTCGATTCCAGTTGTGTCACCAAGAATAACCACACCGATTTCACGCACATCTAGGTTGAGTGCAAGACCAAGTGTTCCGTTCTCGAACTGCAAGAGTTCATTCGCCATAGTCGATGGGAGACCTTCGACGCGTGCAATTCCATCACCCGCCTGACTGACAGTACCGACTTCATCACGAGTCGCAGTTCCTGGATCGTATGACTTAACGAATGTCGCTAAGGCATCACGGATCTCCTCGGGCCGGATTGTAAGTTCCGCCATTTTTTTCTCCCTTTTCCTTTTTCTAGTTAAAAACTTAAGCGCTCTTACCAGCAAGCAGGCGATCTGCCTGTGCCAAGCGAGCAATTACTGTGCCGTCGATGAGCTCATCTGCAATTCGAATTGACAGACCACCTACAACTTCCTTTTCAATACTTACATTTACGCGAATCTCATGACCAAGCATCTTTGTAAGCGCACCAGTTAATCGGCTCACTTGATCCGGTGATAAAGCACTAGCGCTTACTACATGGGCGATCATTCTGGCTTTCCTTGTAGAGATGATGTCGGCAAACTCGTTGAGTCCACTCTCAAGATTTCTTCCACGAGGATGATCAACTAAGAATGAGATTAAATCGATTGATGCTTGCAGTGCCTTTCCAGACAGGAGGGCCGACACTAGATCACTCTTTTTAACCTCAGAGGCTGATCGAAGCGCAAATGTTGCGCGTAGCTCTGGATTCTTTGAGACTATTTGGGCAAATGCAAACAACTCTGATTCAAGCTGCTCAAGTTGTGCCGCCTTTTCAACTGCAACTGACAATGTTTCAACTCCTAGAAGCTCTAGAACATCACCTATATCTCTGGGTGAAGACCAACGGAGCCCAACCATTGTCGCTAATACTGTGAATGCATGGCCATTACTAATTGCAGTAAAGACCTGCTTACTTAAAGCGACTTTTGACGCCTCATCACGGGCGAAGTCTGAAAGCGCCCGTCTTAAAGCAATTGAAGAGTCTAGAACCGTGACTATCGATAAAAGCTCGCTCGAAACCTGGGCAGCAGCAGGTGCATCAAGTTGAGAAACTAATTTCTCTAACTGTGCACGCGTTGTTACCAACGAGGATCGACTTGAACCTTTTAATGAAAGTGACATGGTTACTTAGATTTCTCCACTTCTGCAAGAAAACGCTCAACAACTCGCGACTGTCGAGCTTGGTCATCGAGTGATTCACCAACAATCTTGGAAGCAAGTTCGGTCGCAATAGCTCCAACTTCATTAAGCAATGAGTTGAACGCTGCTTGCCGTTCCGCTTCGATGGATGAGCGCGCTGCAGATGTAATTCGAGTTGCCTCTTCTTGTGCAGTTGCACGCATCTGCTCGAGAATTACTGAGCCTTCAGCACGAGCCTCCTCGCGAAGCTTTGCGGCTTCACCACGAGCATCGGCTAACTGCGCCTTATACATCTGCAAAGCTTCTGAGGCCTCGCGTTGTGCGACTTCGGCACGTGCTAATCCGCCTTCGATTGCTTCAGTACGGTCCTTATATGCCTTTTCGAAACGCGGAACTGCGCGAGCTCGAAGCAGCATAAAAAGGATTCCGAAGGCAACGAAACCGACAATGATTTCTGCAGGTTTAGGAATGACAGGACTAGCTCCGGCTTCAGCAGAAGCAAGAAATCCAAATCGATTAAACATGTATAACTCCTAGTTGTTTCTAGCTAATTCTTACTTCAAAACGAATGCAAGAACGAGGCCGAAAAGTGCCAAGGCTTCAGCAAGTGCGAAGCCAAGGAATGCAATTGGCTGCAGGATGCTACGTGCCTCAGGCTGGCGAGCTACACCACTGATGTATGCCGCGAAAATCAAACCGGTAGCAGTACCGGGTCCAATGGTCGAAAGGCCGAAGCCTACGATTGCGAGAGTACCTGTCATTTCTCTTTCCTTTCACATATTGGCCAAACGGTCGTTTGGTCAAATTTACTGAGGTGCTAGTGCTCGTCGGCGAGCGCACCTGCGATATATAGAGCGGTTAGTAGGGTAAAGATGTATGCCTGAAGTGCTTGAATTCCTAATTCGAAGAAGCTCAAGCCGATAGCAAAACTAAATGAGAATAAACTCAGAAACTTTAAGATCAATCCACTTGTGAGTAAATACTCTCCACCTAAAGTGAAAACTAGCAATAAAAGGTGTCCTGCAAACATATTTGCAAATAAACGCATCGAAAGTGTGAGCGGGCGAGTAACTAAATAAGTAAGTAGTTCAACTGGAGTCAAAATTAAATAAACTGGCTTTGGAATTCCTGGCATAAAGCAGATATCAGTTACGTACTTCTTCAGTCCATGCTTCTTGATAGCCACATAGTGATAGGTAACGTAAGAAAAAATTGTGATTCCGATTGGAAAACCAATATGAGACATAGTTGGAAACTGTAAAAGTGGTACTACGCCGAAAATATTGTTAGTTAAAATAAAGACGAAAAGTGAAAAAAGGAAGGGTACAAAGCGCATAAATTCAGGCCCGATAACATCTCGTCCAAGTTCATTTCGGATGAAGGTATAAATTGACTCACCAGCAAATTGGAGTTTGGATGGCACGATGGCGGCTTTACGAGCCGAGAGAGTGAAGAAGCTTCCTGCAAGAATTACTGAGAAAAAGACTAGAAGGACCGGTTTTGTAAACAGGATGCTATTTCCAAAAATTGGAGCAAAATCAAAATCTGCACTACTTGGTGGAACAAAGCCTGAATTGGCTTGGCTCAGCAAGGTGTGCATTCAATACTCCTTATATCCCACACGTATTGGCCCAAAGGGGGCGCATTGGCCAAACTTAGAGGCTTCCCAGCACAGATGCAAAACGACTCAACGTGCAGCCCGCCCGATGAAAAGGGCTCGTACAGCTTGGTTTAGCTCTTGAGGAAGCGGAGCCAGATTAACCAAAAGCTCGATCCCATTCCCAGAATCAAGCCGATGATAAGGAGGAAATGAGTCGATAAGAAGTGATCGGCCAAGGCCCCTGCACCACCCCAAAAAACCAATCCAGAAATTAGGTAGGCGAGAATAGACCAAAAAGCGGCATCATCATTCATAGCCATTATTAATCTCCTTGTTCGGTAAAAGCCTTGTGACTGGTATCACCTGGTAATGGTAAGTGTAAACGTAGTTTTAGAAAAGCCCTTACTTCCCCTGCTAGCCAGGCAAAGGTGATTGCTACGGCCACAACCCCAAAAGTCGTGCGGTCTAAACTCTTCTCTGGAACCATATTAACGACTACAAGTAGAAAAACACCAAGAATTATTAATTTCGCAAAGTATGAGATTAAAACAAGAACCATCGTCATCATCGGATCCAGCTTGCGAGAAAACTTTGAAATAGCCAAATGAATTCCAAAAAATATTAAAACAATAAATTCAGCTAATACTCCGCCCAAAATTGAAGAGCTCCCGCGGGCAATTGTCATTGCAATTGTTACGAGAATTCCTGTAAGGCTCGCCGGAATTACTGCGCCTCGCCACATCTCAAACTCGCTCGATTTGCTCATACATCCACCTTACTCTTGTGGCTCATCAGTAATGTAATTGAGATCAGAAATAGCGCGCTTAAAAACGCTACCCACCATTTAGCAAAAGCTAAAACTGTCACAGGAAATGCGATAGTTGCAGTCCACATGTACAAAATAAAAGCAGTTTTGAGTTGAGAATTTCCCGCACTCATTATTCGGTGATGTAGGTGCTCATTATCTGGGGCAAATGGAGATCTCCCTGCCTTTACTCGACGCCCAACGGCTAGTAATAAATCAGCCAATGGGATAGCTAAAACTGCGAAGGGCAGAAGTAGCGGCAACAAGGTTGGTCCCGACGATTCAGCTGAAATCGCGTTGGGATCGACTTGGCCAGTCAATGTAATTGCAGCGGATGCAAGCAGAAGACCCAGCAACATAGAGCCGCTGTCCCCCATAAATATCCTTGCAGGGTATGCATTATGGGGTAAGAAACCAATGCAAATGCCGACTAATACCGCTGTAATCAATGATGGTGCACCAGCCCGGCTAAATCCATAATCAACGGCTAATAAATAAGCAAATGCAAAAAATGCAATACCAGCTATAGCAACGATGCCTGCAGCTAAGCCATCCATTCCATCAATGAAGTTAACGGCATTAATTGTTATCACTACAATAAGGACGGTCACTAGTTGACCGATACTTGGTGGCAATGTAATAACACCATTAATTGGTAGCCATAGAATTTGAATTCCATACATCAATAAAATACCGGCAACAAATACCTGGCCAGTTAATTTAGTCAAGGCATCTAATTGAAAACGATCGTCGGCCATTCCCAGCAAAACTATGGTTGTTGAAGCTAAGAAAATGCCCTGAGCTTCATGACCAAAAGATTTTCCAACCAGAGGCAAGTGATTAACAATCATGAAAGTTACTGACATTGCTAGCCACATGGCTACCCCACCCCAACGCGCAGTTGGAGTTGTATGAATATCACGACCTCGGATATAGGCAACTGCGCCAAAACGAATTGCTTGAGTACGAACAAATGGGGTTATTAAATAACAGAGCGCTGCCGAAATCAGAAGCGTTACTAAATATTCACGCATGTTTTATGCCTGATAGATAGGAAAGCGTGCAGTTAAAGCATGGACCTCAGTTTTGATCGCTGCATGGGCTGCAGAATCCTCACTTGCGATAGCTCGTGCGATTAGCGAAGCAATCTGCTTCATCTCAGGAACTCCCATTCCTTGAGTTGTCGTAGCTGGAGAACCAACACGCACACCACTAGTTATTCCCGGTTTTTCTGGATCATAGGGAATTGAATTCTTGTTCATAACAATTCCTGCGGCGCCACATCTTTCATCGGCAACTTTTCCAGTTACTCCTGTACTGCGAATATCCATTAGCGCAAGGTGGGTTTGAGTTCCACCTGACACTGCTCGCATTCCCTCGGCTTCAAGTGCTGCAGCTAAGGCTTGGGCATTAATAATCACATCTTTGGCATACTTTTGATAAGCCGGCGTTGCACACTCAGCCAACGCAACTGCTTTTCCTGCTACCGCCGACATAATCGGTCCACCTTGCATACCTGGAAAGACTGACTTATCAATTGCAGCTGCATGTTCAGCCTTAGCTAAAATCATTCCACCACGAGGTCCACGCAAAACTTTGTGTGTTGTAAATGAGACAACATCGGCAAATGGCACAGGTGATGGAATCGCTTTACCCGCGACAAGACCAATAAAGTGGGCAGCATCTACCCACATGATTGCACCAACTTCATCGCAAATTGCGCGAATTTTTTCAAAATCAATCAGTGATGGATATGCAGTTGCACCCGAACAAATCATCTTTGGTTGAGTGGCAATAGCTTTATCGCGAAGCTCGTCATAATCAATAAGTTCATTATCGGCACGAACACCGTATGACTCGACGTTAAACCATTTACCTGAAAAGTTAACGGCCGACCCATGCGTTAAGTGACCTCCATGTGGCAAAGACATAGCCAGAATCGTGTCCCCTGGCTTAGTAAAGGCTTGATAAACGGCGATATTGGCACTTGCGCCAGAGTGAGGCTGAACATTTGCGTGATCTGCACCAAACAAACTCTTTGCCCGTTCAATAGCTAGATACTCTGCTTTATCTACTTCTTCACATCCGCCGTAATAACGCTTTCCTGGATAACCCTCAGCATACTTATTGGACAACGTAGAGCCCATAGTGGCTAGCACTGCGCGAGAAGTGAAGTTCTCTGAAGCAATGAGCTGCAGATTTGTCTGTTGACGCTTCAACTCAGATAAAAGAACTGCAGCAATCTCTGGATCTTGGTGCGTTAAGAGTTCAAAATCTGGGCCATAGAAAGTAGACATAGCCCAATCCTATAGTCCAGTCGCTCCAGGTGCGATTTCTTGAATCGCCTCTAGAGAGATTGCGCCAACTCTAAGGACTCTCACGCCTTCGTTATCGGCTTCTATGACAGTAGTTGCAGGGCCTTTGCGAAGAAGCCCATTATTGAATTGAAACGCTAAGTCTGAGTCAAGGACAAATATGTCACTGAGCTCTTTTGGCACAGGTCGACCGACTCGCACTGCACTGGCCACTGCTAACGGTCCGCTCTCTACCACTAGCGCTTTAGCGAACTTACTTTTTGGAACGCGGATACTGACTCGGTCTAATTGATTGTCATCGCCTAAATCCCAACTCAAACCAGTTTGCGGGCGAAGATTCATCGACAGCATTCCCGGCCAAAACTTTTTCATGAGCGCTGAAATCTCTGGAGTCACTTCTCGGACTACACCTTGGGCGGTTTTAGCACTACCTACTAATACTTGAGCTGCAGTAAATAATGAATCACCACGCAATACATGCATGGCCCTTACTGCATCATGTTTGAATGCATCACAAGCAAAGGCATAGCTATGCTCTAAAGGAATTGCGATGATGTAGCCATCAGAGATCGCTTTGAACGCCTTGTTCACATGACGATTAAGTTCACCTTTTTTTAAATCTATCTCTTTGCCCATGATTTACTTTCTGACCGCACTAGTCCACCGAGGACGACCAACGAGATCATTATGGAGCGCAACATCTTCAAAATCTAGGGCTAACTCACCTGCAATGGCAATTCCTTGTTCTTCAGTATGTTCAATAACCACAATTCCACCGGTTTTTAACAATCGAGATGCTGCAGCGATAAAGAGTGCGGGCATCTCCATGCCAGTTGGGCCACCAAATAATGCGACGTGAGGCTCAAAACCAACTACATCGCGCGGCAAACTCGCAGAATCTGGAATATAAGGTGGGTTGGCGATCACGACATCGCATTTGATTCCCGGCAGAACATCGGCAACATCGCCTTCAACAACCCGAACATTTTCGGCATGCACGGAGACATTTTTCTTTAACCAATAAATAGCTTCTGGCGATTTTTCAACGGCAATGACACGAGCATCAGGTGCCTCAGTTGCAATCGCTAATGCAAGCGCACCGGAGCCTGCACCAAGATCAATCACGCTAACTGGAGGGGGAAGATTCTTGATATGCGCCAACACCGCATCAACTAATAACTCTGATTCCGGGCGAGGTACCAAAACTCCCGGACCAACTTCAAGGGCTAAGTAACGAAACGGTGCGAAACCAGTTAAGTATTGAACTGGTTCATGATTGAGTCGGCGATCTAGAAGCGTAAAAAACTGCTCCTCAATTACATCAGGATCATTCAAAGCGCTGACTGTGTTCTGAACTAAAACCGAATTATGTAGATCCATTCGTGAAAGACCTAAAATATGTGCCAGTAAAATTTCACTATCGACTTCAGAGATTCCAGATTCGCTCAATTGAGATTTAGCTACTTTCAGAATCACCTTGATATCCATAAGAAAATTAATTCGTATTAGCTAAACGCGCAGCTTTATCGGCATCAAGAAGAGCTTGAATCATGTCATCGAGATCCCCATTTAAAACCGCATCTAAATTATTGGCTTTATAGTTCACGCGGTGATCACTAATTCGATTTTCGGGATAGTTATATGTACGAATTCGCTCTGAACGATCAACGGTTCGAACCTGACTCTTGCGCTCGGCCGATGCTGCTGCCTCTTGAGCCTCTTGAGCGGCAGCTAGCAAACGTGCACGAAGAATACGAAGCGCTGACTCTTTATTTTGCAGCTGGCTCTTTTCATTCTGACAAGATACGACGATGCCAGTTGGTACATGGGTTAAACGCACTGCTGAGTCGGTTGTATTAACCGACTGTCCGCCAGGTCCTGATGAGCGAAATACATCTACGCGTACATCGCTCATATTTAACTCGACATCGACTTCTTCGGCCTCGGGCAAAATTAAAACCCCTGCCGCCGATGTATGGATACGGCCTTGGCTTTCAGTCTCTGGAACACGTTGTACACGGTGCACGCCGCCTTCAAACTTCAACCGTGCATACGGAGATTCACCTGGAGCAGGTACGCCCTTAGATTTAACTCCAACTGAAATATCTTTGTAGCCACCCATTTCACTCTCGGTGGCATCGATAACTTCAACTTTCCAATTATGTTTTTCGGCATAACGCATATACATACGTAGCAAATCTCCAGCAAAAATCGCAGATTCATCGCCACCTGCGCCGGCTTTAACTTCCAAAATGACATCACGATCATCATTGGGATCTCGCGGTAACAATAACTCTTCTAGCTTTTCAGCTGCTGCCTCTGCGCTGACTTCGAGTGCTGGAATCTCGCTTGCAAAATCAGCATCAACTTGAGCTAACTCTTTAGCGGCAACTAAATCTTCTTCGGCGGATTTCCAGGCCTTAAAGCCCGCAACGACTGGCCCTAGCTGGGCATAGCGACGACCAAGTTTGCGCGCGTTATTTTGATCTTCATGAATAGAAGGATCGGCCATCTTGGCTTCTAATTCGGCATACTCGCGCACCATTTCATGGGCTGATGCAAAGCGGTCATTAGTCATGGGCTTCTCCTTTCCATCAATAGAACTAAGGTACGAGAAATAAAAAAACCGCGACCGCAACCGTTAAGGCTGCGATGCGGTTTTTTTAGAAAGCTACTTAGCTTCGGTGGTCTTTTTTCCAAAGCGCTCTTCGAACTTAGCAACACGTCCACCAGTATCAAGGATGCGCTGCTTGCCGGTGTAGAACGGGTGGCATACAGAACAGACTTCAACATAGATCGAACCGCTTGCAACTGTTGAGCGGGTAACAAACTTCTCACCGCAACCACACGTTACTTGGGTCTCTTTGTACTCTGGATGGATCTCTGGCTTCATTGAACTTCCCTAATTTCGTGCCTGGGTCTGAATCACTTCAGTGAACCAAGCGGATCGGTTAACGTGGATAAGAGTAGGCCAAAGCCCTTCTTTTATGAAATTTGCGCCTGATTACTTGCTGTCATCAGGGCCAGCTGTGGTCTTCTGGATCTGCATCAAGAACTCCACATTCGACTTAGTGCCCTTCATCTTCTCAAGGAGAAGTTCTAGAGCTGCCTGAGGCTCAAGTGCATGAAGTACACGACGAAGCTTCCAGACAATGTTGAGCTCTTCAGAGCCCATCAGGATTTCTTCCTTACGAGTACCAGATGCCACAACATTTACTGCTGGGAAAATGCGCTTATCTGCAAGTCGACGGTCAAGGATGAGCTCCATGTTTCCAGTTCCCTTGAACTCTTCGAAGATAACTTCATCCATGCGAGAACCTGTATCGACAAGAGCCGTTGCAAGAATCGTTAGTGATCCACCATCTTCAATATTACGAGCAGCACCAAAGAACTTCTTAGGTGGGTATAGCGCAGCTGAATCAACACCACCAGATAAAATTCGTCCTGAAGCTGGTGCTGCGATGTTGTACGCGCGACCTAAGCGAGTAATTGAATCAAGAAGAACAACGACGTCATGACCAAGTTCAACAAGACGCTTTGCGCGCTCAATAGCAAGCTCGGCAATTGTTGTGTGGTCATCTGCTGGGCGGTCGAAAGTTGAAGCAATAACTTCACCTTTAACACTGCGCTGCATATCTGTCACTTCTTCTGGACGCTCGTCAACTAAGACCACCATCAAGTGACACTCTGGATTATTAGTTGTAATCGCGTTAGCAATTGACTGCAGAACCATTGTCTTACCAGCTTTAGGTGGTGAAACAATAAGTCCGCGCTGACCCTTACCAATCGGTGCGATTAAATCGATAACTCGAGTTGTCAAAATATTTGGCTCAGTCTCAAGGCGCAAACGCTCTTGTGGGTACAGCGGAGTTAACTTGCCAAATTCAACACGGTTACGTGCTTCCTCAGGCGTCATTCCATTAACGGTTTCAAGAGTGATTAGTGCGTTGAACTTCTGCTTAGTTTCGCCTTCACGTGGTTGGCGAACTTGACCTGTTACAACATCGCCTTTGCGCAGTCCGTTCTTGCGAACTTGCTGCAGCGTTACATAAACATCGTTTGGGCCTGGCAAATATCCCGACGTCCGGATAAAGCCATAACTATCGAGAATATCTAGCAGTCCACTCACTGGCACTAAAACATCATCTTCACCAATGACTGGTTCGCGCTCTTCGCGCGGTGCACGGTCGCGGCTATTGCGATCACGGTTGCGAGCACGTGAGCGATCGTTGCGGTCGAAACGATCGTTGCGGTTTCCACGATCATTCGATGGTGCATCCTCGCCTGAATCCTCGTCTGAATCTTGAACCGTGCTTGCCGCTGGCTTACTATCTTTCTTGCGGCTATTGCGCGCTTCACGGCGGGCTTCACGTTCTGCTTTTGCAGCTTCGCGATTCTTAGCCTGTAAATCGGCGATCGCTTCTACAAGTGCGTCCTTCTTCATCTTTGCTGCGCCGTCAACACCTAACTGTGTTGCAACAGTCTTTAACTTAGGCAAGGTCATTGCAGCTAGCTCTGGACTTTGTGAACGTACGGGTTCATCTGTTGTTGTCATCTGTATCTTTTCGCTATTGGCCTTTGAGTTTTTTTGAAAAATACCCAATGACGGTGGTTTTTTATTCTCTGAATATCTGTAGGTGTTGCTGGCCACAATAAGCGGGCCGAACAGATGCCTAAATATTAGCAGTGCGACTAGCTCAGGGCAAAATCTAGCCTGTCACCAGGCTGGCACCTGTACGAGAGAGGCTCAGCGCGCTCGTAAGGAACTTATCGCCCGCGGCACGGGCTAGTTCATCGACCTCGCCAGATCCTCCAGTGTGGAGCACTAAAACAGTTGGGCCTGCCCCGGAGATAAAGGCTGCAACACCGGCTTTACGAAGCTTTTGTAAAAGCACATAGGAGCCTGGCATTGCATCGGCGCGATAGCTTTGATGCAGGAAATCTTGGGTTGCCGTGTGCAATAAATCAGGGCGATGTTGAAGTGCATGCACTAACAATGCAGTGTTAGCCGAGTTCTTAACTGCATCCGAATGAGTAACTAAATCTGGCAGCATTTTTCGCGCTTTATGTGTTGCAACTGAGGTTGCTGGCACAAATGCGATAGCACCAATGCGTGCATCAACTTGAAGTTGCACAGAGAGTGCAACGTTATGGCCGTGTTGAACTTCTTGCCAAGCAACAGTTGCTCCACCGTAAATTGCAGCGGCGACATTATCGGGATGTCCTTCAAGTTCATTTGCCAAATTCAACATGTCGTCATTGCTCATGCGTTCATTGCCACCAAGTACTAATGCTCGCGCAAGTGATAGTCCACCAACGATTGCGCTAGCCGACGAACCTAGGCCACGACCATGAGGAATCACATTCAACGCACGAAGTGCAATTCCGCGAGGCTGACCACCTAAAAATTCAAAGCCTTTATGCATCGATTTAATTACTAAGTTCTTTTCATTACGTGGCACACTGTCTGCACCCTCACCAGTAACATCGATGTCGATTATCTGCTCATCTAAAACCTGCGCGATGTATCGATCGTGCATACCCAAAGCCAAGCCAAGACTGTCAAAGCCTGGGCCTAAATTGGCACTCGTTGCAGGAACCTGTACCTGCATTGATTGCGCTTTAAAAGTTGGCTTCATATTAACTAAGGCCCAGCGCCTTTGCGGCAGCTTTAACATTAACTGGAACTACAACAGGTTTCTTGGCAGTCTCAAGGGCAAAAGGAATATCTTTTAGCCCATGTCCAGTCACTGTAATAACAATCGTCTTATCTTTAGGTAACTTTCCGGCTTTCTTATACTTAATGAGGCCAGCTAAACCGGCGGCCGAAGAAGGCTCGACGAAAATACCTTCTTTAGCCGCGATTAAGCGATAAGCGGCCAGAATTTCTCGATCAGTTACTGAGTCAATAACTCCACCGGATGTGTCCCGGGCTTCAACTGCCTGCGCCCATGATGCGGGATTTCCAATACGAATCGCTGTAGCAATAGTGTCTGGATTTTTCACTATTGTGCCCTTAACAATTGGCGCCGCTCCTGCAGCTTGAAAGCCATACATTGCAGGCAGACGTTGGGCCATGCCATCGTTGTAATACTCCTTATAGCCCTTCCAATAAGCCGTGATATTTCCGGCATTTCCAACTGGTAGTGCGTGAATATCTGGGGCGTTGCCCAACATATCTACAACTTCAAATGCTGCAGTCTTTTGGCCTTCGATCCTAAATGGATTCACCGAGTTCACAAGTGCGACTGGATAGTTCTCTGAAAGTTCACGTGCAAGAGTTAGACAATCATCAAAGTTTCCATTTACTTGCAAAATAGTTGAATCGTGAATAACGGCTTGGGCTAGTTTGCCCATTGCAATCTTGCCTTTAGGAATTAATACCGCTGGGGTCATGCCAGCTTTAACTGCATATGCTGCAGCAGATGCCGATGTGTTGCCTGTAGATGCGCAGATCACGGCTTTAGCACCTTCTTCGGCCGCTTTCGAAATCGCCATCGTCATTCCGCGATCTTTAAACGATCCTGTTGGATTCAGGCCCTCGTATTTAATCCAAACATGGTTACCCAGTAATTCTGAAAGGTTGCATGCATAAATAAGTGGAGTGCCACCTTCGCGAAGTGAAATAATTGGTGTATTAGCATTCACAGGCAAACGATGGCGGTATTCCTCAATTACTCCACGCCATTGATGTGCGCCTTTTTTACTTTTCCCGAAGATTCCCATTTACGAGACCGCGCCTTCAACGCGAATTACAGATTCAACTTTGCTAACAATTGACATATCAGTTAATTTCTTCACACACGCCTTGAGCGAGGCCTCTGCCGCACTGTGTGTGATAACAATGAGTTCGGCATCTTTTCCTAAACCAGCCTGACGAACTGTCTGAATAGAAATATCTTCACTTGCAAAAGTTTGTGCCACGGCAGCTAAAACACCTGATTTATCAGCTACATGTAAGCGAACGTAGTACTGAGACTTCACTTCACCAACTGGCGCAATATCTAAATCTGCATAATCTGACTCACCATAACCCACAGTTGAATATGCGCGATGGCGAGTAACAGCAACTAGGTCGCCCAAAATTGCAGATGCTGTTGGTGCGCCTCCCGCTCCGCGCCCGTAAAACATGAGTTGGCCAGCAGACTCAGACTCTACGTATACGGCGTTAAAAGCGTTACGAACTGAGGCCAGCGGATGCGAGTTTGGCAAAATGACCGGGTGCACTCGCACGGAGATTTCATCCTTCAATGTTAACTCTGCTATCGCTAATAACTTAATGACACAATCCATAGCCTTTGCCGCGTTGACATCATCGATAGATATACCTGTAATACCTTCGCAATACACTTCATCGATTGTCACTGTGCTGTGAAATGCCAAGCTGGCCAGAAGTGCAGCTTTAGCGGCAGCATCATGACCTTCAATATCTGCAGTTGGATCAGCCTCTGCAAAGCCAAGGGCCTGTGCCTCTTTAAGAACTTCGGCAAAATCACGGCCTTCTTCATGCATCTTTGTCAAAATATAATTTGTCGTTCCATTTACAATTCCCAAAACTCGAGTGATCTGATCTCCTGCTAAAGATTCGCGCATCGATCGAATAATGGGAATCGCTCCAGCTACAGCAGCCTCATAATATAAATCTACTTTTGCCGCATCTGCTGCATTGAATAATTCATGACCATGAGTTGCAAGTAAGGCTTTATTTGCAGTGATCACTGATTTCTTATTCTTAATTGCTTCTAAAATCAACGTGCGTGCAGGTTCGATTCCACCCATAACTTCTATAACAATATTAATCTCAGGGTCGCTCACGATTGAGTGCAAATCTGTAGTAATCATGGAAGAATCAATGCCTTCGCGCGGGGTGCTGCTACGCACGCCAACTTTTTTCAAAACAAGTAATGCTCCAGAGCGCTCTGATAACTCTTGTTCATCTGATTGCAGCAGGCGAGCTACTTGGCTGCCCACAACTCCAGCGCCAAGCATGCCTATAGATATTGTCTTCAAACCTGCGTCCATGCGCTTATTCTTTCACAGATGCCTGTATCGGCGTTAAATGTCGAGCCTCAACAGATCGGCTTCGGTCTCACGACGCAGAATTACACGTGCTTTCCCATCTTTTACTGCAATAACTGGCGGACGCGGCATGTGGTTGTAATTACTCGCCATGCTACGACCATATGCACCAGTGGCTGGGGTTGCTAACAAATCTCCTGGTGCAATATCACTGGCTAGTGATATCTCGCGAATAACGATATCGCCAGTTTCACAGTGCTTTCCAACCAGGCGCGTGGAAAGCATAGGAGCATTGCTTGTGCGATTTGCAAGTACTGCTGTGTATTCGGCGCTATAGAGAGCAGGGCGAATATTCTCACTCATTCCACCGTCAATAGAAATATATCGACGATTATTGCCGTTTTCTAACGTTACATCTTTTATGGTTCCAACTTCATAGAGCGTAAACATGGTTGGACCAACTATTGCCCGCCCTGGTTCAATCGAAATTCGCGGGTGAGCTAATTTATATTTAGCACAGTTTTCTTTAACTGCCTGCGCTAATGCGTTCATAACTACAGTTGGTAATAGTTCTTCATCGCCCGGTAAGTAAGCGATTCCATAACCTCCCCCTAAATCTAATTCGGGTAGCTCTTCTTTAAAAGTATCACGGTACTTTGCCAACAGTGCGATCAGGCGTTCAGCACTAATTTCAAAGGAATCGGTATCCAAGATTTGTGAGCCGATATGTGCGTGAAAACCACGTAATGCAATTGAGGCATGTGTACGCGTGGCTTCGATAGCCTGCCACGCCGAACCACTTGCAATTGAAAAACCAAACTTTACATCTTCATGCGCTGTAGCAATTGATTCGTGCGTGTGAGCTTCGATTCCAGGGGTTAAGCGCAAGAGAACATCTTGAACTACACCAAATTTTTGTGCAGCTGCAGCGACTCGATCGATTTCAAAAAGAGAGTCAATAACAATGGTGCCTACGCCAGCGCTGACTGCTTTCTCGATTTCGGCGACCGACTTATTATTACCGTGTACTTCAATCTTTGATGGATCGATACCTCCAGCAAGAGCTACAGCTAATTCACCACCTGTGCAGACATCGATTCCAATGCCTATCTCTTTAATCCAACGCGCAACTTCAACACAGATAAAGGCCTTTGCTGCGTAATAGACGTTGCCGGCATGTGAGCCGAAAGCTGTACCCAGTGCTTGATCCCAACTTTTTGCACGGTCATAGAAATCGACTTCATCCATAATAAAAGCTGGTGTTCCAAATTCTTGCGCAAGTGAAGTTGCAGAAATCGATGAGATAGTGAGTTGATCCGCACGTGAAACATTAGCTGACCACATATCTACATCCTCTCTGGTGCACTGACACCCAAAAGTGCGAGGCCATTTGCAATAACTTGTTTAGTAGATGCACACAGTAATAGTCGAGCCGTGTGTAGTGACGATGGATTTTCATCCCCCATTGGAAGCACGCGGCAGTCGGCATAAAAGCCGTGATAGACGCCGGCTAGCTCCTCTAAATATCGGGCGACTCGATGAGGGTGACGCAGTTCTGCTGCCGTCGCTATAACTCGAGGGAACTGGGCTAGGACACCTAAGAGCTCGTTCTCGCGGTCATGGGTTAACTGCGAAGAATCGAAATCTTTAAGATCTGTCGAAATTTTGAGCTCGTGTGCATTACGTAAGACCGCTGCAATACGGGCATGGGCATACTGAACGTAATAGACCGGATTTTCATTGGTGTTGCGTTTGAGAACATCGATGTCCATCACCATGGGAGTATCTACGGGATATCTAATTAATGTGTATCTAGCAGCGTCAACTCCAACTTTTTCTACCAACTCTTCCAAAGTAATAATCGTTCCGGCGCGCTTAGAGAGTTTGACTTCTTCCCCGCCCTCCATAATTTTCACTAACTGCCCAATCAGTATGTGAATGTTGTACTCAGGGTTATCGCCAGCGCATGCGGCAATTGCCTTAAGGCGGCCCACATAACCATGATGATCAGCGCCTAACATATAGATACAAATATCAAATCCACGCTCGCGCTTGTTTATGTAGTACGCGGTGTCGGAAGAGAAATAAGTAAGTGAGCCATCAGATTTAGTGAGTACTCGATCTTTATCATCACCAAAATCAGTCGTGCGCAGCCACACCGCGCCTTCTTCTTCAAAGACATGTCCCTGCTTGCGTAGAATTTCTAACCCATGTTCTACGGCGCCTTGTTCGTGTAAAGAACGCTCTGAAAACCAGACATCAAAATGTGTACCGAAAGTATCAAGTACCCGCTGTTGATCTTTTAACTGCACTACATATGCAGCTTCGCGAAATGCTTCGTGGCGTGTTCCCTCTGGAAGTTGCGTAATAGCAGAGTTAGCACTGATAACTTCTTTAGCTAAATCAGAGATATATGCGCCTTGATACCCATCTTCTGGAATCGCTTTTCCAAGAGCGGCTGCTTCAACCGATGCACCGAAGAGCTCCATCTGGTTTCCACGGTCATTAATATAAAATTCGCGAGTTACATCGGCCCCTGCTGCGCTGAGTACACGACCAAGTGCATCACCAACTGCTGCCCAGCGCGTATGACCTAAGTGCAAAGGTCCAGTTGGGTTTGCGCTAATAAACTCTAGATTTATTCGAACACCTGCGAGCGCATCTCCGTGGCCATATGTTCCCGCTGATTTTAGAATTACTTCAACTAACTGGGCCTGGGTTGCGCGATTCAATGTAATGTTTATAAAACCAGGACCTGCAATATTCACGCTCGAAATTGATTCAATCCCTGTCAGTTCACGTGCGATTAAATCTGCGATCTCACGCGGACTGCGCCCGGCGGCTTTAGCTAGTTGCAGCGCTATAGAAGTTGCATAGTCGCCATGGTCGCGATTCTTTGGCCGATCCAAAACAATGGACTCAGGAACTTCCCCGGCTATCTTGCCATGTGAGATAAGGCGATCAACTGCAGCCAATACTGCAGACTGCAGTAGCTCTAGTTGCGTGGGCATTGTGCAAGGTTACCGTTAGCGCTCCTGCGGCGTTACCTAATCGTTAGGTAAAATCAAAAGATTCATCAGATTTGATAGTGACGGTTTCGTGGATTCAGACTAGCGTCAGCACCACATTTGCACCCTCCTCATCTGGGCGGAACAGTCTTGCCCTGGGGTGTAAACCCTTTCGAAAGGTGTTACATATATGACAAAACGCCGCCTCGCGATTACTGCAGCATTTGCTGCAATTGCAATCGCACTAACAGGTTGCTCAAAGGCTGACAAAGCTGCAGATGGCTTCGTCGGTGTAATTCTTCCAGATGCAGCATCATCAAACCGTTGGGAAACTGCTGACCGCGGATTCCTACAGGCAGCATTTGATGCAGCTGGAGTTAAAGTAGATATTCAAAATGCAAACGGTGACAAGGCCGCATTTGCAACTATTGCTGACCAGATGCTTACAGCTGGCGCAAAGGTTCTTATTCTTGTAAACCTAGATTCAGATTCAGCTAAGGCTGTTCAGGATAAGGCTGCAGCACAGGGTGTTAAGACAATCGACTATGACCGTCTAACTCTTAACGGTTCAGCTTCATACTACGTTTCATTTGATAACGAAGCAGTTGGTCGTCTTCAAGGTGAAGGCATTAAGGCTTGCCTTGATGCAGCAGGAAAGACAAATGCACGTATCGTGTACTTGAACGGTTCACCTACTGACAACAACGCAACTTTGTTCAAGGCTGGTTATGACTCAGTGCTACGTCCTTTGATCGATTCAAAGAACTACACACTTGTCGATGACACAGCTGTCCCAGATTGGGATAACGCAAAGGGTGGAGTTATTTTCGAACAGCAGCTATCAAAGGCTGGCGGAAAGCTCGATGCA
>QYPG01000006.1 GCA_007279945.1 Streptomycetaceae bacterium
ACGTAATCCTCTAACTTCTTCTTATAAATCTCAGCTGCACGATCCTTTGTATCTCGCGCTCCCAAACGCATCCAACGCTCGTAATTATCGCTATTTGTTAAAAATGGTCGGTAGAAACAGTCACGGAAGCGCTCCATAGTGTGGGCCGCGCCTAAGAAGTGACCGCCATGGCCAACTTCTAGGTGAGCATCAAAGGCTAGAGATTCCACGTTGAATTCAAGGGGCGTGAACTCTGTCATCAGCGATTGCAGGATTTCGATATCGAGAATAAATTTTTCATAACAGGAAACCAGACCGCCCTCTAACCAACCGGCAGTGTGCATCACCCAGTTAGTGCCAGATAAAAACGTTGGCATCATGGTCATCATCGTCTGGTAAGCAGACTGTGCATCAACGGTTTGTGATGAGTTTAAGCCGCCGCCGCCACGAAATGGCAGGTTAAAACTGCGCGCAATTTGACCAGTACACAACAGGCCAATCCCTGATTCAGGTGTACCAAACTGTGGTGATCCAGATTGCATATCGATATTGGATAGAAATGATCCAAAGACAATTGGGCATCCTGGGTTGAGCGTTTGTGCGAGCGCAATTCCAGATAAGGCTTCAGCGATTTGTTGTGCCAGCGTTGCGGGAATTGTCACTGGACTCATTGCGCCCATGAGTAAGAATGGAGTGACTACAACTGGTTGGCCTGCCAGAACATATTCGCGAAGAGAGTCAAGCATGCGATCATCCCAGCGCAAAGGAGAGTTGCAGTTGATCAGCGAGATGAGTGCTGGTGTTTCTTCAATAGCTGCACGCCCACCGAAAATTATCTCAGACATCTTGATGACATCTTTAGCATTATCGGCAGTTACAACGTTGCCCATAAAGAACTTATCGGTCAGGGTAGCCGCCGCATATGCCATATCTAAATGTCGTGAATCTAGAGACAAATCATTTGGTTCGCAGACGACTCCACCAACGCTATCGAGAGCGTCATAAGACTGTGCTAACTTACAAAAGTTTTCATAATCCTTAAATGTGGCATCGCGGCGAACATCGCCTTCGCGAACAAAGGGTGGACCATAGACGCCACCAAAGACCATTGAGTTGCCACCGATATGAACATTGTTCTTAGGATTTCTTGCGCGAAGATTAAATTCACTAGGGGCAAGGGCAACCTGCTTAAGGATCCAATCTGGATCAAACTTAACGTTGTCGCCTTCTACCGTCTGTCCGGCATCACGTAGTACATCGATGGCCCACGGGCTCATGAACTCAATGCCGATTTCAGAGACGATACGACGCCACCCAAGTGTGAGTGTTGCCATCGACTCTTCACTGAGGATTTCATAACGAGGCATCCGATTTTCAAACATGTGACACTCCTTGCGCCTATTGACCTTTGGACACGTACGAGAATACCCTTAGATAGTGGAACAGTGGTTCCATATTATGGAACACTCTGGAAGGGGTCGGTGATGAGTGAGTTAGTTACTGGCACGCAGGCAATTGATCGCGCCAGCGCACTTCTTATTCATATTTTGGAATGCTCTACCCCGCCACTTTTATCAGAGCTCTCACGCTCGCATGAGATTCCCAAGAGCACAACATCGCGCATGTTAAGCGCGCTAGAGCGCCAAGGTTTAATTCGCCGAGATCGCAATGGTGCATATATTGCTGGTGATGTTTTATCAACCTTTGCGCGTTCGCAAAATCACGACTCTGTATTAGTTGCACGTATGCACACAGTTTTGGAAAAGTTGGCTCACACGACTGGTGAAACGGCAAACCTGGCTGTATCAAGTAATGGCGAGATGAAGCTTATTGATCAAGCAGATGGACATTACTTATTGGGTGCAACAAATTGGGTAGGAAAGCGAATTCCATTTCATGCATCTGCACTTGGTAAAATACTCTTAGCTTACGGTGTCGCAACAATACCTATGGGTCGACTTGAAAAACTAGCTTCTAAAACAATTACATCCAGACCGCGTTTGCTCGTTGAACTCGAAGTTGTCCGTAAAAAGGGTTACGCAATAATTATTGACGAGCTAGAGGATGGTTTAGTCGCTGTAGCCGCACCTATTCGCGAGAATGATGGGCGCGTTGTCGGTGCAATTTCAATCTCTGGTCCGTCACCTCGATTGACCCAGAAAGATTTAGCAAAGATCGGTGACCTCATCATCGAAGAGATCCACACACTCCAGTCAAATAATGAAGGAAAGATAGGTGCAGCATGACTCATGACGACATCCTCAAGGCGCTCTTTGACGAGACCTTAGTTGGAAATGCTCCAGCCGTATTAGAGCTCACCAATCAGGGCATCGCCGACGGCATGACACCTAGCGCTATCCTCTTTGACGCCTTAATCCCAGCTCTTGAAGAAGTTGGCGCACGTTTTGAGCGCGGAGATTTCTTTGTACCAGAGATGCTTATCTCTGGTAAAGCGATGTCGGGTGCACTCAATGTTTTGCGACCATTACTTGCAGAGACTGGAGCTGAGACCGTTGGAACGTACTTAATGGGTACTGTTAAAGGCGATGTTCACGATATCGGCAAAAACCTCGTGAATATCATGCTTGAAGGCGCTGGTTTCGAGGTGATTGATCTAGGAGTACAAGTTGCTCCAGAGAAGTTTGTGGCTGCAATTATTGAACATAAGCCAGATATCGTCGGTATGTCAGCATTTTTAACAACAACGATGCCGATGTTTAAAGTCAATATTCACGAAATTACTAAGGCCGGACTTCGCGACCAAGTAATAATCATGGTGGGCGGGGCACCTGTAACACAGGAATATGCCGATGTTGTGGGTGCCGATGGATTTGCCGCTGATGCATCTACTGCTGTGCGTATTGCTAAAGATTTAATATCTAAAAAACGCGCATCGGTCTCTGCTTAAACTCCATCATGTTAAAGAAACTTCTGCCCCTTGTTGAGCATGCAGTAAAGAAGCCTGTATGGGACTGTCGCATGTGTGGACAGTGTGTTCTGCATTCAACAGGTATGACCTGTCCTATGACGTGTCCCAAGACTCTGCGAAACGGTCCTTGTGGCGGAGTTCGTGAAAATGGTAACTGCGAAGTAATTCCTGAGATGCAATGCATCTGGGTAAAAGCCTACGATCGAACTGTTTCATTGCCTTTACCAAAAGTCTGGAAAGAGCACTACAACGAGCTTCGACCACCTGTAGACATGCAGCTACAAGGAACATCGTCGTGGATAAATTTAGTGACAAAACGTGATCAGCAGGTTCCTGCTGGTTGGTCAGTCGGTAAGCACTAATGTCAATCTTGCGCGAAAAATTAGAGAATACTTCTGAGCGTGTTTTCACCGCTGAATTTCCATCTATCGATGGCGGTGGAATGGATTCCGTTATTAAAAACGCCGCACGACTCGCGCCTTGGTTCGATGCGGTTAATGCCACAGATAATCCTGCAGCTCATGCGCATACATCTAATACAACAACCGCAATTGCCATGAAGATGCATGGCTTAGAGCCCATCATGCAAATTGTCTGCCGTGACAAAAATCGTATTGCGATTCAAGCCGACATGATCGGTGCATCTCTACATGGAATTACTAACCTCTCGTTATTGACCGGAGACGATGTAACGGCTGGAGATGAACCAGAGGCGCGTCGAGTCTTTGACGTTGATAGTGCCCAAGCCATCAACATGGCGCGAATTATGGCTAACGGCACCTACTTATCGGGTCGAAAAATCAATCCGGCTCCAGATTTTTATATAGGTGCAGTTGAAAATTCCGCCGCTCCCCCATTTGATTACCGAATTCAGCGCGCCCTGAAGAAGCACCGTGCAGGTGCCCAGTTCTTGCAACTACAAATCTGTTATCACCCTGAACGCCTTGAAGCCTTCTGTAAAGGCGTTGCAGAAGTTGCACCTGATTTAAAACTTATACCGACCATCGTTTTGATGAAAGGCGCCAAAGGGTTGGCCTTTATGAATGACAAGGTCCCTGGCATTGACGTACCTACCGACGTTTTAGCTCGAGCAAGTGGTGCGAGTGATCCTGCTCAAGAGGTTTATAACTTAACTCTAGAGCTCGCCCAGCATGCCTTGTCATTACCGGGTGTGCGCGGGCTTCATGTGACTGACTTTAGACATGATGAAACGCTCGATCTTTTCATGAACGACTTAGGCCAAACACCGAAACGACAGGGGTAACACAGTGCACACCGTTCTCACTTCACCGGGTCAGACCGTAACCATCGGTCATGATCAGCCATTTTGTATTATCGGTGAGCGCATTAACCCAACGGGTCGCAAAAAGTTTCAACTACAGCTTCGTGAGGGTGATTTATCTGCCATTGAAAAAGATGTAGTTGATCAAATCGCCGGTGGAGCTAATGTTCTAGACGTCAACATGGGCGTACCGCTTACTGATGAGCCTGCCCTTTTAGGAAAAGCAATCACTCTGATTCAAAGCATCTCAGATATCCCTATCTGCATCGACTCATCAATTATCGAGGCGTTACAAGTCGGGCTTGAGACGTATCAAGGTAAAGCGTTAGTAAACAGTGTTACAGGCGAAGATGATCGCATGGACTTAGTTTTGCCACTTATCAAAAAGCATGGTGCTGCCATCATCGCGCTACCTAACGATGAGACTGGTATTCCTGCAACGGCAGCAGAGCGAATGATCATTACTGAGAAGATTGTTCGTGCAGTAGAAAAACATGGAATCCCACTTGAAGATTTAGTGATTGATCCACTTGCGATGACTGTCGGAGCTGACCCTGAGGCCGTAAAAATTACGCTGGAAACTATCTACTTAATCCGCGAAAAATGGGGCCTGAATATGACATTAGGAGCTTCAAATATCTCCTTTGGTCTGCCTTATCGCCATGCAATCAATGCCGCATTCTTACCAGCTGCGATGTCACATGGTTTAACAAGTGCGGTTATGGATTCACGTACTCCGCTTATCGTTGAATCTGTACGTGCAGCGGACTTGTTGCTCGGCTTAGATCCATGGGGATCAAATTGGATCACACGTTTTAGAGCACTTGAAGCTGCAAAAGCTGCGGAAGGTACTGGTGCATAAAAATTAGCAAAAAAGAGCTTGACCCTTCACTCGTACCTGCACACGATGGCACTGGACGAGTCAAGCTTGCCTTTAGATCTTTAGAAAAAGATAACTCGGTTGCATCTGAAAAAACGATTACGGTACCTACTGGAGTCAGCGCATTTGATGCTGCCTCATGGAATGGCATTGCCATTGATTCAACATGTGGCGGATACGGAACATGCAAGAAATGTAAAGTGAAAATTACCGATGGCAACGTTGAGCCATCAAAGTTAGATTTTAGAGCTTTTACCGAAACGGAAATAAAACAGGGATGGCGTCTGGCCTGTTTGGTTCGCACAAGTACTGATATCTCAGTTGATGTTCCACCATTAACTACACGCCCCAAAGCAGCGACCGTCGGCGTTGGTCGCCAAGTTATTTTGCGACCTGCCGTTCAAAAGCGATATGTGGAGCTTGAAGAGCCTACGCTGCACGATCAACGCACCGATATCGTTCGTTTATTTGATGCAATCGATGACATCGAGGGTACGGCTTCACTTGCAGCCATGCGCAATATTCCACGAGTTATGCGAGCGGCTAACTTTAAAGTGACTGCAGTCTTTGTAGATCAAGAATTCATTGATATCGAAGCCGGTGACACCACCGGGTTTCGTCATGGAATCGCTTACGACTTAGGAACAACTACAGTTGTTGCAACGTTGCTAGATTTAAATACCGGTACACCTTTAGCCGTTAAATCGATGCTCAATAAGCAGCAGCCATTTGGCGCTGATGTAATCACTCGTATTAGTGCAACTATGTTAGATCCCAATGCCCTTGAGAAACTGAGCTCGTTGGCTCAGGAAACCTTGAATCAATTGACTCAAGAGGTCTGCATTGAGGCTGGAATAAGCCCACTTCACGTGTATGAAATCGCAATCGCAGGAAATGCAACGATGAATCATTTGTTATTAGGTATCGATCCAGAGGCCTTAGGTGTTGCACCCTTCATCATGTCCTCTGCTGATTTTCCTGATGTCAATGCCGCCGAGATTGGTATCGAAATTCACCCACGAGCTAAAGCAGTCATCCTGCCCTCACTTGGCGCCTATGTTGGAGGAGACATTATCGCTGGAGCCCTTGCATCGGGTATGGATCGTGACAAACGTCTGCGCTTATTCATTGATGTGGGTACAAACTGTGAAATCGTCTTGGGCGATGGTGAAAAGATTCTAGCTACTGCCGCACCGGCTGGTCCTGCTTTTGAAGCTGCGAGTATTAAGTGTGGTGTTCGGGCGGCATCGGGTGCCATTGAAACAATTAAAATTACCGATGGTCAAATAATTATTGGAACAATTGATGATGCCCCTGCAGTTGGAATCTGTGGTTCTGGCTTAGTAGATGCCTGCGCATCACTTGTAGGTGTTGGTTTGCTCGATCACTCAGGGCGATTTGTTACTGATGAGATTGCGCGAGACGTTGCACCAACTTTGGCCGATCGCTTATTAGAGCGCGAAGGCGAACGAGTATTTGTTCTGACGTGGAGCAAAGAAGTGGGTGACTTGAGTGACTGTGTATTTTTAACACAGCGAGATGTCCGTGAACTTCAATTTGCTAAAGCTGCCATTGCTACAGGTTGGGCCTTACTACTTGAAGAGTTTGGTGTTGCAGAGTCTGAAATCCAACAGGTTTTACTAGCGGGCTCATTTGGTTCCTACTTATCCCCTGCATCGGCAATAAAGATTGGCTTAGTGCCAAAGCTCTCGGTCATGCGCATTATGTCTGCCGGTAACGTCGCAGGTGAAGGCGCAAAGATGGTTTTGTTATCTGCTCAAGAGCGACATGGAGCTAACGCGCTTCTTGAAGAGATTGATTACGTAGAACTCTCTGATCGCACAGATTTTAATGACAAGTTTGTAGATCGACTAGCTTTCCCAGTATGAGTATTGGCATCGTAGCGTGCGGTGCATTGGCTACGCATATCAGCGACATAGTTACCGAGAATGCCCTGGATGTGGTTATTTATCCACTTCCGCCACTGCTTCATAACCGCCCCGAGAAAATCGCTGGTGAGGTTGATGCCCTGCTGAAAGAGATTAAGGACAAACACTCCAAGTGCGCAGTTGCCTATGCCGATTGCGGAACGTATGGGGCACTCGATACCGTAATTGCAGAACACGGCGTCGAACGATTAGGCGGTAACCATTGTTATGACATTTTCGCAGGTACTAAAAAGATTGCAGCAATAATGGAGTCCGATGCTGGTACTTATTTTCTTACTGACTTTCTTGTTAAATCCTTTCACCGAAGCGTCATCGTTGAACTCGGACTAGATAAGCGACCTGAATTACGCGATGACTATTTCAAAAATTATTCGCGCGTTATCTGGTTGGCGCAACAGCCCACAGATGAATTGAAAGAATTAGCTCACCAAGCCGCACAAGAAATCGGTCTACCGCTTGAAATCGATAACGTAGGCTATGGGAAATTAAATGAGCAAGTACTCGAGTTACTGGGTAACTAGAAGTACTTCGATCGCTTTTATTACAGTAGGTGAAAGTTGAGATCTATCCACGTCTTTATGAAGTCGCTCAATCATGGTCTTAGTCCAGAATTGAACGATGTGGTGTGCGACTTTGATTTCCGGTGCATCACTTGCTGGGATATTGGCGGCAATTTGATTGGCCATTCGCACAATAGAGTTTAACTGCGAATCACCGCTAATGTGTGTCTCAACCATCTCCCCTGGTCCTTTAATACTTGGGGTAATTTCTACTGCTGTAACTTTATATTCAGGGCAGTTAGTTGCCCAATCTGATAAATCAGTGGTGATGACGTTAGCGCCACTTTCTGGGAAGTGGAAAGTTGTGTACACAACACCAGCCGGAACTTCATCTGTAATTCGTGCTCGCATGATTGTTTCACCAACACGACTTGCGAGTTTGACCCAAGAACCATCGGCGATTCCGCGCAGCTGGGCATCTGACTCATGCAGATCTAAAATATCTTCGGTGTGCCAGATATTATTGGCGGTGCGACGTGTTTGAGCACCTACGTTGTACTGACTCAATACGCGACCAGTAGTAAGAAGTAGAGGAAATTTGCGGTTAGCTTTTTCGTCGGTTGCAACGTAAGGCGTACGCATAAATTGACCAAGGCCACGCATGAAACTCTCTAAATGCATCGTTGGCGTTCCTTCAGGATTGGCCTCATTGCATGGCCACTGCACGCTGCCTACCTCATCTAATTTCTTAAATGAAACGCCAGAAAATGTAGGAGTAGTGGCGGCAATCTCATCCATAATCGCCGCACCATTTTCATAAGCCATTGGATATCCCATGGCGGTTGCTAAATCACACGTCACTTCATACTCACTTTTACCCGTGGGTGATTTCATAACAGGACGGACACGGTTAATGCGGCGTTCAGCATTAGTAAAAGTGCCATCTTTTTCCAAGAACGACGTTCCTGGAAAGAAAACGTGTGCGAACTTTGCGGTTTCATTAAGGAACAAATCCTGAACAATGACCATATCCATCGCGCGCAAGGCGGCGTGCACGTGAGAAGTGTTTGGATCCGACTGAGCTATATCTTCGCCCTGTACATAGAGCCCACGATATTCCCCAGCTAATGCGGCATCAAACATATTGGGAATTCGCATTCCAGGCTCTGCATCTAAAGTGACTCCCCACATATCGTTATAAATTTTGCGGGTATCTGGATTTGAAATATGTCGGTAGCCCGGTAATTCATGAGGGAATGAGCCCATATCGCAGGAGCCCTGCACATTGTTTTGTCCGCGTAGAGGGTTTACTCCTACTCCTTTGCGGCCAATGTTTCCGGTGACCATGGCCAAATTAGCGATTCCCATCACCATGGTTGAACCTTGACTATGTTCGGTTACACCAAGGCCATAATAAATAGAAGCGTTAGGAACTGAAGCAAATAAACGGGCGGCTTTGCGAATCTCATCGGCTGGTACGCGCGAAGATGCCTCTAATACTTCAGGTGAGTTCTCAGGCAATGAAATAAATGCTTCCCAATCTTTGAAGGACTTCTCTTCACACCGCGCATCAACAAAATCACGCTTTACTAAGCCTTCAGTAACGATTACATGTGCCAAGGCATTAATAACTGCAACATTTGTACCTGGCATTAACTGCAAGTGATGGGCAGCCTCTACTCCTGGAGTTCTCACTAAGGCAATTACACGAGGATCTACGACAATGAGCTGAGCACCTTTACGAATTGCCTTCTTCATTCGAGATGCAAAAACAGGGTGCGCCGACGTTGGATTAGCGCCAATTAACATGATGACATCACTGTGTTCAACTGATTCAAAGTCCTGGGTTCCAGCAGAGGTTCCAAAAGTCTGTCCTAGGCCATAGCCAGTAGGTGAATGACATACGCGCGCACATGTATCGACATTGTTATTTGCAAAAGCTGCACGCACCATTTTTTGAACTACATAGACTTCTTCATTCGTACAACGAGAAGAAGTAATTCCACCAATCGCATTTCGTCCGGACTCGGCTTGAATCTTCTTTAAGCCATCGGCAGCGAAAGTTATTGCCTCCTCCCAAGAAACCTCTTTCCATGAATCTGTAATGGTGCTACGAATCATCGGCTTAGTGATGCGATCACTGTGTGTTGCATAGCCGTAAGCAAAACGGCCCTTGACACATGAGTGACCTTCGTTGGCGCCACCCTCTTTCAATGGCACCATTCGCACTAATTGATCCCCACGCATTTCGGCTTTGAAGGAGCAGCCAACTCCGCAGTAAGCACAGGTAGTGATAACTGATGAAGTAGGTGCACCGATAGTGAGTAGGGTTTTTTCAGTCAAAGCACCGGTAGGACATGCTTGCACACATGCACCACAGGAAACACATTCACTCTCCATAAATGAAGTTCCGGATGCTGAGACCCGTGCCTCAAATCCTCGGTTCTCGATAGTTAAAGCAAAAGTTCCTTGCACTTCATCGCATGCACGAACGCATCTATTGCAAACAATGCACTCAGTAGAATCAAAAGTGAAGTAAGGATTAGTTTCATCTTTCTTTAAATCTAAATGGGTCTCACCTTTTACATACCGAGTAGTTGTGATTCCGATCTTCTTGGCAACTCCGTGAACTTCGCACTCATCCCCCGTTGCACACTCTGCTGGGTGATCAGATAAATACAGCTCCATAACGCCTCTACGAATTCGGTCGAGTTTCTCTGAATGTGTAGAGACCTTCATACCTTCGACAACCGGAGTAGTACACGAGGAAGGGGTTCCATTGCGTCCATCAACCTGAATCACACAGAGACGACAAGATCCAAAAGCCTTGAGTCGATCAGTTGAACATAGCTTTGGAATATCTATCCCTGCAACAAGTGCTGCGCGCATGATGGAGGTATCTGCGGCGACGGTTATGGCCTTGCCATCAATCTCAAGGCTAACCAGTTGGCTCTTTTCGCTAGCCGGGGTACCAAAATCAGGTTCGAAGATCATGGTCATCTCGCAGCTCCTAAGAAATCCGATGGGAAATTAACCATCGCGCTTTTAACTGGCATTGGTGTTAATCCACCCATGGCACACAAAGAGCCATCGGTCATTACTTCGCAAAGATCCAACAACAACTTCTTATTTTCTTCGACTTTTACACCTTGAATAATTAAATCTATGGTCTCAGCACCTCGCGTTGACCCAATACGACATGGAGTGCACTTTCCGCAGGATTCGATGGCACAAAACTCCATGGCAAACTTGGCTTGAACTGCTAAATCAACTATGTCATCAAAGACAACCAATCCGCCATGTCCAAGCATTCCACCGGCGGCAATGAGGGATTCATAATCCATCGATGTTTCTAACTGTTCAGTTGAAAAATATGCACCGAGCGGTCCCCCGATTTGTACTGCCCGAAATGGATTGCCACTTAATGTGCCCCCACCATAGGTTTCAAGTAGCTCGTTAAGAGTTATGCCAAAGGCCTTTTCGACTATTCCACCGCGTGCGATATTGCCGCCTAATTGAAAAACCTGTGTTCCAAGTGATCTGCCGACTCCGCGAGCCTTATATGCATCTGCACCTTGTGCTAGCACCATTGGTACCGTTGATAACGTAAGAACATTGTTAATAACAGTTGGTTGCCCAAAAAGACCTTCGATAGCTGGCAAAGGTGGTTTAGCGCGTACTACACCGCGCTTGCCCTCAATGCTCTCTAGCATCGCCGTTTCTTCACCACATACATAGGAGCCTGCACCTATTCGGATTTGAATGTCGAAAGCATGCGTACTTCCTAAAACACTTGTGCCAAGCCAGCCGAACACTCTTGCTAACTCAATTGCTTTTTGTAAAATCGAAATTGCATATGGGTATTCTGAGCGTAGATAGACAATTCCCTCAGTAGCACCAACTGCTATACCTGCAATCGTCATACCTTCAATGAGAGTAAATGGGTCTCCCTCAATCAGCATGCGATCAGCAAAAGTTCCGCTATCTCCCTCATCTGCATTACAGCAGATATATTTTTGATCTGAGGTTGTCTGGGCAACGGTCTTCCACTTAATACCTGCAGGAAAGCCTGCCCCGCCGCGGCCACGTAGGCCAGATTCGGTTACTTCGTTAATGATGATCTCACTTGTTGACTTAAGTGCATTTCTTAAACCAACTAAGCCACCATGCTGTCCGTACTCTTCAAGTGAGAGTGGGTCGATGATTCCAACGCGGGCAAATGTTATTCGTTCCTGCGAAGCTAGCCATGGAATCTCATCAGTCTTTCCACGTGCAAGTGGATGCGCCCCACCATTGAGGAAATCGGCATCAAAGAGTGACTGCACATCAGCAGGCATCACGGGACCGTAAGCAATACGTCCATTGGCAGTTTCAACTTCTACTAAAACCTCTAGCCATAGAGCTCCGCGTGAACCATTGCGAACAATCGTTAAGGATGGATCGATGCGTGTGATTGCTGCCGCTACATCATTGGCACCAATTGATACTGCTGCGCTATCACCCGGTACAAAGACTCTCATCGACGCGCCTCTTCAATTTTAGCTAACGTAGCTCGTCCAATTAATTTTCCATCTACCATGACCGCTGGGCCAAGTGCACAGTTACCAAAACAATAACTATCGGCCGTCTCATCAGGAAACTTCGCCTTTACTTTCTTCTCTAAATCGCGTGCACCTACGGCTTGGCAGGCTTCGGCAACACATAGTGAAATCTGATGCTCACCAGGTGGGGTTGTACGCAGATCATGGTAAAAAGTTAAAACTCCATGGACGTCGGCACGTGATTTGTTAAAATAGTTTGCTATCAATGGAACACACTCTGGATTGACATAGCCAAACTCTTTTTGCATCAACTGGAGCGCCATTAACACTGGCCCTTTTTCATCGCGCAGCGTCGCAAGAAGCACACGAGCTGCATCTTGTGACCATGGCGAATACTTCATTAGAAAAGACCTACGACCTTTCCATCGATGTAATCAATGCGTTCGGCAGCTGGAACTTTAGGTAGGCCAGGCATCGTCATAATCTCACCGCAGATCATGACAATAAACTCTGCGCCAGCCGAGAGTTTTACTTCACGAATATTCAGCGAGTGCCCACTGGGAGCTCCGCGAAGTGCCGCGTCGGTGCTAAAAGAGTACTGAGTTTTTGCTACACAGATTGGAAAATGGCCATAACCAGCGGCTTCTAGCTCTTTGAGCTTCAGACGCACCTTCGCATCGGCAGTAACCTCTTTGGCACCGTAAACCTTTGTCGCAACGGCTGTGATTTTCTCCCACAAACTTTGTTCATCTTCATAGACGAAGGTCATCTTCTGTGGTTGCTCACATAGCTCGACCACGGCATGTGCTAAATCTGCCGCACCTTTACCTCCATCGGCCCAGTGGGTTGCTAGCACAATCTTTACACCTAGTGCTTCCACTCGTGAACGTAATAGCTCAACCTCAGCGGCAGTATCGCTCGTGAAGTTATTAATAGAGACTACTAATGGCAGGTTGTAAACATTTTTAATGTTATGAATATGACGTTCAAGATTTACTAATCCAGCTTCAAGTGCAGGTAGATTCTCGTCAGTAATAGTTTTTAACTCCGCGCCGCCGTGATATTTAATTGCACGAATCGTTGCAACAAGAACACAGGCAGATGGGCGTAACCCTGATTTACGGCACTTAATGTCAATAAACTTCTCAGCTCCAAGATCGGCGCCAAAGCCAGCCTCAGTGACAACATAGTCAGCTAATTTCATAGCCGATGTAGTTGCTACGACTGAATTACATCCATGTGCAATATTGGCAAATGGACCACCGTGAATAAATGCTGGGGTATTTTCAAGGGTCTGTACTAAGTTCGGTTGAAATGCATCCTTTAGAATTACAGTCATTGCCCCTTGCGCATTTAATTCACTAGCAAGAACGGGAGTCTTGTCTCGCTTATGGCCCACAACAATCTTGCCAATCTTCTCTTTCAGATCTTCAATCGACGTTGCAAGGCAAAAAATCGCCATAATCTCCGAGGCTACGACAATGTCAAAGCCATCACTGCGTGGATATCCATTTCCCACTCCACCGATAGATTGAATTATCTCGCGCAGTGCACGGTCGTTCATATCTATTACGCGCTTCCAAGTGACTCGTCGAATATCAATCGCTAACTCGTTGCCATGATGAATATGGTTGTCGACAAGGGCTGCTAGTAAGTTGTTAGCTAGAGCTATAGCGTTGAAATCCCCCGTAAAGTGCAGGTTTATATCCTCCATGGGTACAACCTGGGCATAACCACCTCCGGCAGCTCCGCCCTTCATTCCAAAGACTGGACCAAGGGATGGTTCGCGCAGTGCGATCATTGCGTTCTTTCCGATATGGCGAAGTGCATCACCTAAACCAACGGTTGTCGTAGTTTTACCTTCACCGGCAGGCGTTGGACTAATCGCAGTTACTAAAATCAATTTAGAGCCTTTGCGCTCAGGTAGCGCCGTCAGAAACTTTAAATTCACCTTTGCTTTGTACTTACCGTAGGCCTCTAAATGTTTAACTTCAATACCGAGGGATGCGCCGATCTCATTAACTGGCTTCATAGTTGCAGCTTGTGCGATTTCGATATCTGACATTTTTATCCCTTTGCCTGACGTATGGCGCTTGTGAGCGCAGGTATCACTTGGTGTAAATCACCGATAATTGCATAATCGGCATAACGCAAAATAGGTGCTTCTGGATCGGTATTAATGACGACGATAGTCTTACTATTTTTCATACCTGCAATATGTTGCATCGCTCCAGATATTCCGGCGGCGATGTATAAATCTGGTGCAACCTTTGTTCCAGTCTGTCCTACTTGCTCAGCATGCGGACGCCACCCTGAACTTGTCACCACTCGCGAACAGCCCACTGTGCCACCTAAAAGTGCAGCAAGCTCCTCTAAATTACCAAAGCCCTCTGGCCCGCCTACTCCACGGCCCCCAGAGACAATAACTTTGGCATCATTAAGAGTTACTCCGCCTTTGGTTTCTCCAGAGTCACGGCTTAATATTTTCACTACCGTATCGGCAGGTTGCAAGTCTGGTTCGAACTGAGCAATAGATGCAGCTGCACCTTGTACTGCCTCTGGCTCGATAGAAAAACTTACGATTGTGGCAACCAGTAAGTCGGAATGAACATTGGCAGATTCAATAAGATTTCCTGCCCATCTGGCTCGTAATACATGGTGAGGAGCTCCGAGTGTAATCTCTGAACACTCAGCGGCCATAGGAATATCTAAGAAGGCCGCTAAGTGAGCTAACTGCTCATTTCCACGGGGACTACCAGCGGCCAATACTGCAGCCGGCTTTAATTTTTCAACTAAATCTTTCAGTGCGCGACCCGATGCCATAGGCGTGTAATCGGTCAGCGCAGCATGGGCTGCAACGTGTAAAACCTTCGCGCCGTATTCACCAGTGATGGCGGCTAAGGATGCCCCATCACTGCCAATAACAGCTGCCTCAATATCGTGGCCAAGCTTTCTAGCTGCAGTGAGGGCACGTAAAGAGAGTGGATCAATTACTCCACGATCGTGATCGATAAGAACCAAAATCATTAGAAAGCTCCAATCTGCTTTAAGACATCGACTAAAGCAGGAACTGCATCGGCGCCCTTACCAAGAATCTCAGCGCCTTTATCTTTAGATGGAGCAAGAGCCAGAGTAACTTTTTCAAGTTTAGGTACTCGCGGCTCGGCTTTCTTCATATCAACAATCTTTTTTCGCGCTTGCATACGTCCAGGTACCGATGGATAACGGGGAATATTTAACCCATCTCGAACCGTAACGATTGCAGGAAGTGGAGCCTCATAATGTTCACGACCCGTTGACACCACTCGCTCACAGTTAGCAATTCCATTTTCAATTTTCATGGATTTAACATTGGTGACTATTGGACGACCAAGGGCATGAGCCACACGAATATGAATCTGGTAACCAGCGCTATCTGCAGATTCGGCGCCAAAGATAATCAAATCGAACTTAGTCTCTTCGGCAGTGATGGCATCAACCAGTGCTGCCGCGGTTCCTTGCGGATCCCACTCTTGTCCATCGGTCTCTATCAGTACTGCTCGCGTTGCACCAATTGCTAACTGAGAACGAAGTTGTTCTTCAGCATCACTTGGTCCCAGCGTTAGCAATGTAAGCGTTCCACCCATTTGCTCAACTAACTGCACGCCAGCTTCAACAGCGTTTTCTTCATGTGGGCTAATACCAAAACCCAGATGTTTGGTCTCAATATCCCGAGAATCAGGCGTGAGAATAAGAGTTCCGCCAGCAAGTGGAACGCGCTTTAAACAGACCAATACATCCATTATGCAAGAATCCGTTCGTTAGTAGCGTCAAATACTGGTGTTGCACCTACTTGGGCAACTGAACATGGATAGTGCTCGCCGAGATACTCAACAATAAATTTATTGCCAGCAACGGCTAGCTCTGTCGGTAAGTACGTCATCAGAATGTGCTTACCCACTGAAGGTGCCGAACCAGCACTTGTTACATAAGAGCGGCGGCCATGTGAGTCAACAATGGGTTGTTTATCTAGTGTCAAAATTGGCTCGTTACCCATCATGTAACGCTTCACTCCAGTAGATGAAGTGTGATCATCTACATACAGTGTGCATAATAAAGTTACTGGAGTTTCGCTACGATGCTTTACGTGTTCAGCTTTACCGATGAAGTCAGCATCCTTTAACTTCGGTGACTGCATGCCCGCTTCAACTACGTTGTACTCGGTCTCTAACTCTGGTCCATATGCTCGGTAACACTTTTCTAGTCGGCCAGTAGTTCCATACACGCCGATTCCAACTGGAATCATCTCGTGCTTCTTACCTGACTCCCACAGCATCTGCCATAACTTGGCGCCTTGTTCGATCGGGATATAGAACTCCCATCCAAGATCTCCTACATAGGAGATTCGTGAGGCAAGTACGCGAAGTGGGCCAACTTCAATTACTTTGCACGTACTGAACTTGAAAGCATCTTTGCCCATATCGGTACTTGTTATTGCTTGAATGATCTCGCGAGATTTTGGGCCCCAGACGCCAATAGTTGTATAGCTAGATGTTAGGTCAGCAATCTGTGCCGATCCATCGGCAGGCAGTAGATCACTAAACCATTTCTTATCGGCCATTCCATGTGCACCACCTGTGACAACACGGAAGTGATCAGTGCCTAGACGCATAATAGTTAAATCGGATTTAAAGCCACCGTTGGGACCAAGTATCGGCGTGTAAACCACACGACCAATTGCTACATCCATCTGACGTAGCGCCGCCTTTTGTACAACAGCTAAAGCCGATGGCCCAGTGATGTCAAAGAGGGTAAATGCCGATAGATCAACGATTCCAGCACTCTCACGCATTTGTAAGTGCTCTGCATTGATAATTGGTGACCACCAACGAGCTTCCCATTCAGCGGCTCGAGGCATTACTTTGTCGCCAAACTTCTCAACTAAAGCTTTGTTGCACTCATACCAAAATGGGCGCTCCCATCCAGCGGTCTCATAGAAAACTGCGCCTAACTCTTTCTCGGCTTGATAAAACGGTGAAAGACGGACATTTCTATTAGATGCATACTGCTCAAGAGGATGGACAATTCCGTAAGTCTTATTAAAGCTCTCATCCACGCGTGACTTAATATGGAACTGCGCTTTTTGATGTTCGTGAAAACGTGCGATATTTGACGAGTGCAGATCAATCTCTGAATCTCCAAGCACCATCCATTCGGCAACTGACTTTGACGTTCCAGGACCTTCTTTAATCCACACCGCAGCAACAGACCACAAGCCCTTAACTTCAGGGGTTTCTCCAAGAATTGGCATTCCATCAGGGGTGTAAGAGAGAATTCCATTGATAGCGTATTTTTCGCGAACATTTTCATCGCCAACAATCGATGGCATTAACTCATACGCATGCTCATCTTGAATATCAAAATCTGCTTGTGTAAAAGCAAACTCAGTTGGTGATAGAGCAGCAGTTGCATTTGATGGTAAATCTTCTGGTGTATAAAGAATTGGGCGGTGAGCATATGATCCGATTTCTAAACCTGTGCCGTGTTGGCGCTCGTACATGAAAACATCCATGTCGCGAACGATTGGCCATTCGATATCGCCTTTAGTACCGGCAAAGAATGGGACCGGGCCAATGTCTTTCATCTGGTGAACTGCTGGCGTCAGCGGAATGTGAGCACCCGCCATTGCAGCAAGTTTTGGTGACCAGCAACCAGTTGCAATGACAACATAGTCGGCCTCTATGGTGCCTTGATCAGTAACAACACTTGTTACTCGACCATTAGCAACAGTGATATCTAGAACTTCAATATTGGCAAAAGATGTGGCCGCACCCATTTCAGCGGCGGCTTCGCGCATGAGGGTTCCAGTACGAAGTGAGTCCACAACCCCTACTGTTGGCTGGTAATAGCCCCCAACGATGACGGTTTCATCGATATAGGGCACTAACTCTTTAACTTCTGCAGGTGTGAGGATGCGACCACCTTCGATACCCCACGACTTTGCCGATGTAATACGCCGTGCGAGTTCCTGCATACGTTCTTGCGAGCGTGCAACTTCGATACCACCAGTTTCAGTAAAAGTTCCCCACTCTTTATATTGCCGCATACTCTCTGCGGTAATTGCAGTCATCTCTTTTGAGTGATCTACTGGAAAGATAAAGTTGGATGCATGTCCGGTAGATCCGCCAGGATTAGGTAGCGGTCCTTTATCGATCTGAACGATATCCCTCCAGCCCAACTTAGCAAGGTGATACACCATGCCATTGCCGACGATACCTGCGCCAATTACAACGCACTTTGCCTTTACCGGTAACTTGCTCATATCTTTTATCCTCGTTCTTTAGTGGTGGTTATAAAGACTTACGTATTGATGTTTCAAAACCCTCAACGTGATCTCGCATTGCTTTGCCTGCTGCTTTCGAATCACTACTAGAGATTGCCTCTAGTAGTGCGCGGTGTTCTATGATTGCTTCAGTTAATCCAGCGACTCGATCAAGTGCTAGAAACCAGATTCGAAGCGCATGTGCGTAATAGTTATCTAAAGCTGCTGCTAAAAACTCATTATGAGTGCATTGATAAATATGGTGATGGATTCGCTGGTCTAAACCGATCAAGGTAGCCATGTCGACATCACCTTTGATTCCTTTGATCTCGGCAATCAACGCCTTTGTAACCAGATGATCTGCCAGCGTAGAGCGTTCAGCGGCTAACTCGGCGGCTTTGATTTCTAAGACTGCACGAATCTCAGATAAAGCTGAAAGATTTTGCACATCCACGCTTGACACAAACATTCCTCTGCGTGGATAGACCTCAACTAATTTTTCATTAGCTAGCGAGCGCAGAGCTTCACGAATTGGAGTACGTCCAAAACCAAGCTTTGACATTAAAACACTTTCGCTGATCAGAGAACCTGGGACTAGCTCCAGAGTGATGATCATCGAGCGGATGCGGCTATAGGCCTCCTCCGACAACGAGGTCGACTCCCTGCTCAGGATGTGGATGGCTTGGCTCACGTGGACGATGATATATCAGTCGTATATCGATTAATATAGGCGCTCCTAGGCCAGGTAGTACTTCCAAAATAGCCATAGTGAGGCGCCAAATCCGACCGTGGTGATAAGGGCGCGATAGAGGGCCGCCGGCATCCTGGCCGCATGACGTCCCCCATAGGTTCCCCCGATACTGGCACCTACTAAGAGCGAGATCACGGCTGGCCAGACAGCTCGGCCACTAAAGAGATAGACGATGTTTGAGAGTAAAGAGGTGCAGCCGACAACAAAGTTCTTGGCCGTATTAAGTCTCTTTGGATCTCTACGAGCATCACGTGCCAAAACTGCCAACACCATTACTCCTTGGCCCGGACCAAAGTATCCGCAGTACAAGCCACTTGCTGCAATACCAATCTTTTCCCATAAATCATAGCGAGCACCGCGAATAGGTTTGGCCTTTATCAGAAAGGAAAAGCTGGCAAAAAGAAGTAAAAATGGCACCATCTTTTCAAAGACACCTGGGGGTACATTTAATAAGAGAAATGCGCCGGTAACTGAACCGACAATAGAAATATAAATGAGTTTTTTATACTCATGAAAAAACTCACGTAGTTGATGGCGGACTGAGATTAAAGCAAAGAAATTTGCTGGAGTCACACCTAATGCATTTGAGATGGCTGCACTCACTGGCGATATCCCAGTTGCTAGCAAAACCGGGTAAGAGATTACCGATCCGCCTCCTGCTAATCCGTTGATGGCACCGACAAGGATTCCGACAAGGAAGATGACGATGTACTCAAGCATGGCTTAACCATACAATGCACACATGAAGAATGGGGTCCAGATCAGATACTTTGCTGCTGCCCGCGCCGCCGCTGGTACAGATAGAGCTACGTATAAAGCCGCAACATTACGCCAGATTCTTGATCAAGCCTGTAGCGCTAATCCTGCGCTTGCCCATGTTGTATCTCAGTGCAGCTTTCTAGTGGATTCAGTAGTGATACATGATGAAAACATCACTATTGCAGATGGCAGCGTTATAGACGTATTGCCTCGATTTGCTGGTGGCTAACCACCTATTGCTGACATTGGACGAAGTGGTGCAATAAAACTTGGATCATTTATTCCATGACCAGGTAGTTTCTCGAAAACCGTCTTTGTAAAGCGGGCCGCTATCTCTTCTCGTTTTTCTGACAGCGACTTTGATTGATCTCTAATAACCATACGCACATCGGTTTCAGTAATTGAAAATAGACATGAGCGAAGTTGGCCATCTGAAGTCAATCGAATTCGATCACAAGCACCACAAAAAGGTCGCGTGACGCTTCCAATGATTCCAACCGTAGCTTTGGTGCCGTTGATATAGAACTCTTCGGCAGGTGCTGAGCCACGGCCATCAACGGGTGTAAGTGCATAGTGTTGCGATAGCGAAGCATAGATTTCATCGGCAGTAATAAGTGTTGCTCGATCCCAGATTCCACCGGCATCTAAGGGCATCTGTTCAATAAATCGTAGTGAATAATTCTTCTCTAGTGCCCAATGTAAAAGTGCCGGGGCCTCATCATCATTCATATCTTTTAATAAGACTGAGTTAACTTTAATTGGAAATAATCCAGCCGCATTGGCCGCTTCTAATCCTTTGATTACATCATCGAAGCGATCTCGATAGGTTAACTTTTTAAATCTTTCACGGCTCAACGTATCTAAACTGACATTAATTCGACTCAATCCAGCCTTAGCCAACGGCCCGGCTAACTCCGGTAAACGAATTCCATTGGTGGTTAGAGTTAAGCGAGGAGCTTTAGGTAGGCTAGCTATGCGTTCAACGATTTCTACAATATCCGGGCGAAGTAATGGTTCGCCCCCAGTTAAGCGAACTTCATCAATGCCGTGACTAACTGCAACTTCGATAATTAATAAGAGCTCGTCAGTAGTGAGTAGATTCTCTGAAGGTAACCATGCAGCGAAATCATGCGGCATACAATACGTGCATCGTAATGAACAGCGATCTGTGAGGGAGACTCGTAAATTGCGATGTGTGCGACCGTACGTATCAATAAGGGTGCTCATGCAGTATTCACCCACTCATCGCTGCCATCAGTAAAAACTTGATGCTTCCAAATTGGAAGTTCTGCCTTAACTGTATTCACTAAAGCTTGGCAAGCCTCAAAGGCGCTCTCGCGATGATGGGCTGAAACGGCCACTGCAAAGGCGGTTTGGCCTATTGGAATCTGTCCATAACGATGTGCTACCGCAACCTTGACTACATCGAATGTATTACTTGCCTCCTGCGCAATTCGTATGATCTCTTGCCCAGCTGATGGATGAATCTCATAGGTCAAAACGTGGACGTCTTTTCCGCCATCATGATTTCTAACATCACCTATAAATGTAACAACCGCGCCACAGCTATCATCTTTTACGAGGGCAGCTAAGTCGGTGATATTTACTACTTCGCTGGTGACAACTGCACTTACTACCTGTGCCATCAGTGATCCCGGCCATCTAATTGATCTAAAATATGTCCAGCTAAGCGTTCAATAATGACAAGCCCATCTTTAACTGCGCCTTGAGATCCCGGAAGATTAATAATCAAGCTCTGACCACATGTGCCTGCTAAACCTCGGGTTAAATCACTTGTTGGCACCTTATCTCGCGAATACGCACGAAGAGCTTCGGAGAAACCAGGAATCGCTTTTTCGATAAAGGGGGCAGTCGCCTCTGGTGTGATATCGGTTGGTGAAATTCCAGTGCCGCCAGTTGTAACTATTAGTCTAACTTTCTGAGCAAGAGCTTTAATTAGTTCTTGACTAATCGCATCGACATCATCGGCAACAATTATTGGTCCACTTGTGTTGTAACCCAGAGTTGTTAGTCCATCGCGCAACGCAGCCCCGCTGAGATCTGAATACACACCTTGTGATGCCCGGTTGCTTGCCGTGATAACTACTGCGCTGCGTTGATTCACGCGCGCTTCCAATCGCCATTCTTTCCGCCAGACTTTGAATCCACGCGAATATCGGTGATTGCAGCATGTGGATCAAGGGCTTTGATCATATCGATAATAGTTAAACCAGCAACGCTGACTGCAGTGAGCGCTTCCATCTCTACCCCAGTGCGATCAGAAGTAATTACTTCAGCAGCAATAGCAACACCTGAATCGGTAATCTGCAAGTCAATTGAGATCTTATTTATTGCAATCGGATGGCATAGCGGAATTAACTCACTTGTTTTCTTAGCGGCCATAATTCCTGCAATGCGCGCTGTTGATAAAACGTCACCTTTGGGTGTTGTGCCATCACGTAATAAGGCGACAACATGGGCCGATAGATTAACGTGAGCCGAAGTATGAGCGGTTCTAACTGTGACTTCGCGACCCGACACATCGACCATATTGGCCTGTCCTTGGTTGTTCAGATGCGTTAATCCATCACTCATGCTGTGGATTCTAATTGCCTATGGCAGGGATAGCCAACGCACGTTTTCTCCCGGGGCTGTAAGCCTTGTTGTAACAACGGCAAAGCCAGCTGAGTGCGCCAGCCCTCGTAACATCGCTGAACCCAGATAAGGCGCAACTTCAAATGCGCCATCTACCACGTTTCCAATAATCAACCGCGTGAAGTCGGCTGGTGCAGTTAACTCATCGCGAGTTACTACCGTTTCTAATTCATTTACTGGTTGACCTAACAAAGAATTAATTACAGGTTGCCCAAGTGAAATAAGTGCGACAATTGCCGACTGCGGATTACCGGGTAAACCAAATACCGCACACTTTTTAATGCGGGCCAACAACATTGGGTGCCCCGGACGTACTGCAACTGTGTCAACCAAAATATCAGCGCCAGCTTGTTCTAGAGCGGCATGTAAGTAATCACGAGGACCTTGTGCAGTTCCTCCAGTTGTAATAATAATGTCGGCAACTTGTTGGGCTTCATTAATTGCCTTAACGACCAGTGGGAGCTCATCAGAAATATATTGAGTGCTCACTATTTCGCAGCCCATTTTCTCCAACCAACCAGGAAGTTGTGGGCCAAGAGCATCGCGAACTAATCCATCACTGGGTACTCCAGTTAGTTGTATTTCATCACCAAGCAAGACAAGAGCAACTGTAGGTTTTCTAACAACATCTACATGATCTAAACCTGCCGCCGCTAACAGGCCAATCATCGCTGGATTCACAATAGTTCCGGCAGCTATAAGTGTGTCTCCCGTGCTGCATTCATGCGCAGGCGGACGAACCTCTTGATTAGCAACGACTTCGCCAGTGAGAATTTCTCCATTAACTTTTGCATGCTCCCATCGAATGACACCAAAAGTATTAGTTGGGATCACCGCCCCAGTTGCAATTCCAACTGCAGTTCCAATCTCGAGTGCCTCTTTCATTGGCAAACCAGCTTTTACTTCACCGATAATTCTCCATGGTCCATCTCCACAGACTGCATATCCATCCATGGCCGATGTGGCATATGTTGGTAAATCACAGAGCGCCTGTGCATCGTGAGCAAGGGTTCGACCTAGAGATTTGCTGACCTCGATAGATTGACTGCTCAGTGCGGTAAATGATTGTGCGGCAATCGACCTGGCATCATCCCAACTGCCTTCAACAAGTGCGCTCATAATTTCGAATTATCCGATAGCGTGGCCTCAAAAGCGATCGCAACGTCAAGATCGGCAGGGGTGTCTATATCCCTCAGCGAATCTGCTACCTCTTTACTCATCCCAACTTCACATACTGTTAGGTGTGAAATAAGTTCGCGCATGGATTTGCCCGCACTGTTATCAAGAGATTTGAGCGCCATCTCAACTGCTTGAACTCGATATATCGCGGCAAGTGGCTGTTTGAATCCATCATCATCAACATACATCGCCGCATCATCATGGGCTTTCATCGAATTAATAAGATTAATAACTTGGGTGACCGCAAAAGGCATATCGGTGGCGATGAGAGCAACGATTTCGCTGGTACATATTGCGAGCCCCGCGGCAAAGCCTGCAACAGGACCTCCGCCAACTGGCTGCTCCTGCACGCATTCATACTTTCGACCAGCAACTACCGGATCTGGCCCAACAATAATTACATCAATCTCATCTGGAATCGACGTGAGGATTCGCGCGATGAGAGATTGCCCTGCAATTAACGCTGCAGATTTGTCGCTACCAAAACGAGTACTGGCGCCGCCGGTTAACACGATGATGCTCGTGCTTTTCAAATCCATTTCGCTAGGATACTGACTATGGCATATGTGCGTGGTCAAGCTAATGCGCTAGGTTGGCGTGACATAGTTGAAGGCCCTGATGAAGAACACATTGGCCACGCATTTCCGATATCCAGTACGCCTTTGCTGCTGATGCACCACCTATCTGACCTGCACGTCTGTGATGCCCAATCCCCCACACGTCCCGAGTACTTAGATCGTTGGGCAGATCCCGATAGCCCCATTCGTGAAAAAGTCGGAACTATCGGCACCTATCGGCCCCATTCAATGCTCTCACCACATGTTGTTGAAGCCATGGTGCAGGCCTTAAATAAAATCACGGTCGGACCACTTTCAGGCCACACTATTGATGGAGCAATTATTACTGGAGACACAACAGATAATGCTCAACTCAATGAAGTGAACTGGTATTTAGCGCTTCTAGATGGACAAGAGTTTCGTCCTGATTCTGGCGACTCCACCCGATACGAAGGTGTTATTGATGATGGAGAAGTTCATTATGACACTCGCTATTGGCATCCACATGGAACTCCTGCCGGAAAAGAAGATGATGATGCTCGCTCAAAATATGGATTCCCCATTGTTCCGAATCTGTTGAACTCATGTCGAGCAGCCTTTAAAGCTACTGGATTAAATTTTCCTTGGTATGCCGTACATGGAAATCACGATGCACTATTACAAGGAACAGTGGCACCTGAGTCAACAATTAATGCTGCGATGATCGCTGGTAAAAGATATACCGGCTTACCCTCACATGTGTCGCTTGCAGAAGTGCTATCCAGTTTCCAGGAAATAGGTCCGGCAGGTTACCCAGAATCATTTGATGCGCCGTATGTAGAAGTGAGCGCCGACATTGAGCGACGTGCTGTGCAACGTGGTGAGTTTGCGGCAATGCATTTAGCATCATCTGGACTTCCGGTCGGACATGGATTTAATCAAACACATGTAGAAAATAAACATATGTATTACGCTACAAATATTGGTGGCGTTAAACTTGTTGTAATCGATAGTGTGAACCAATTTGGTGGATGGCAAGGTTCCCTCGATGAAGAACAGTTTGAGTGGCTAGAAAATGAAGTGGCAAGTTCAGAAAAACTTGTTGTTCTTGCATCCCACCATCCATTGAGCAAAATGTTCAATAGTTACGCCCCTACCGGACGTCGAGTGTGCGTTGAAGAGATTCAAGCCATGCTCTTGAAATATCCGCAAGTAATCGCGTGGTTTGCCGGACATGAGCACCGCCATCACATTCAATGGATCGGTCCACAAGAAGAAGTCCGTGGTTTCTGGCAGATTGAAACCGCATCGCACGCAGATTGGCCACAGCAATCTCGAACTATTGAAATCGTGAAAGATGCTGTCGGCGATATTTATTTCGGCTTAAGCGTTATCGATCATGCTGGTGGCAGCGACTATAAAAATGCCACGGACCCAGTTGATATCGCCGCCCTTTCACGTGCGGTGAGCGCCAATGTCTGGCAAAAGCGCGCAGAACTTGGAGCTACCCACGATGTGATGTGGTTAAGTGGCAGACCAGAAGATAGAAACGTTGTACTTCGAATAAAGAGAGCGTAGCCACCCTATAGAATTGCCCAATGAGCGAATATCAGATCATGCGCTGGCGTGAAATCCCCTCAATGGTTATTGCTCGTCAGGCGGAGACAACAATTAAAGTCATGCTCGCGTCACGCTTTCAAGAGGCTATTGATGAGGCGGCGATGCGCTTAGGCGACATCGATGCCGATGCTTATACAGCGGGTTGGAATCGCGATCCCTGGGTTCAGGCGAGTGAGACCCCTGACCTACTTGCGGCGCGTATTGCAACTGAGTTAGAGGCTGAACTAAGTGAAGAGAAATTAGAAGAACTGATTAACACCTTAGGAGAAAAATAATGTCTGCAATCTATGAAGCCCTTGACCAAGCCACGCTTGCATCCGATGGTGCAATGGGCACCATGTTGCAAGATCGTGGTTTAACCGATGGCGGGGCTCCAGAGTTATGGAACGTTGACAAGCCTGAAGAGATTGAAGCTGTACTTGAAGCCTATGCAGCATCGGGTGCTCGATTTATTACAACAAATACTTTTGGTGGAACTCATGGTCGTCTTGCCATGCATGGTTTAGAAGATCGTATTTTTGAACTCAATGAAGCGGGCGCGAAGATTGCACGCACAGTTGCTGATCGCCACCCTGGCTGTTTTGTCATGGGAGATATTGGTCCATCCGGTGATTTGATGGAGCCCATGGGAACTATGACGCTAGAAAGCGGACAAGCTTTATTTGCTGACCAAATCAAAGGTTTAGTTGCTGGCGGCATAGATGCAATTCTGATTGAAACTATGTCAGATCTAGGAGAAGTCGAAGCGGCCGTGAATGCAGCTAAGCAAGTTGCTCCGGGCTTACCGATAATTGCAACGATGAGTTTTGACACAAATCTTCGCACGATGATGGGTGTTAAGCCAGGTATGGCAGTTACACATCTGGCCGCACTTGGTGTTCGAATTATCGGTGCTAACTGTGGTCGAGGAACCGATGAAATGGCCGTAATTGCGCAAGAGATGGTGAACGCGCGTCCTGAGGGTGTTTACATCATCACACAATCAAATGCGGGGCTACCAAAGCTGCATGGCGATGAGTTTATTTATGATGGAACACCTGAAGAAATGGCAAAGTATGCAGCGGAGATGAAGGCCATGGGTGTCAATATTGTTGGCTCATGTTGTGGCTCTTCACCTGCACACACAGCAGCCATTGCTGGTGCGATTTCATAAATGAAAAGCAAAATACTTCTGTTAGGTATCGATGGAATTAATCTTTATACCGCACTGGAAGTTTCTCCTGTTTTAGCCAAGGTTAAAGCAGAAGGTTTCTTTACTACTATGACTATTGATCCACCCACGTGGTCTGGCCCAAGTTGGTCAACGATTCTTACAGGTACGACAATTGATAGCCATGCTGTAATAGATAATTCTTTTACAGGACATAAACTTTTACATAATTCAGATTTATTAAGCCGCGCTTATTATCAAGATCAAAGTACAACTACTTTTGCTGCAGCTGGTTGGCCACCACTCGTAGATCCTTCAGGACTAGGCCCAATAATCCATGAGCGCCGAGAGCAAGCTAAAGCTCTGCGCCATCGCGTCATTGTCAGAGATGGTGAAACTTACGGATATACGGTAGCCGATGCTGAAATCGCAGCTGCGGCTTTATACGCAATCACGCATCATGCACCTGATATTTCATTTGTATATTTCTGTGGAGCCGACGAAGCTGCCCATGCATGCGGGGCTCTAGGTGATGAGTACAAGGGTGCAATTGCAAGAATCGATACTTACGTGGACAATCTCCTTACAGCGGTACAGGCCCGGGCCTCGGCTGATGAACCGTGGTTAGTAGTTATTACTACCGATCATGGCCATATCGATGAAGGTGGGCATGGTGGAGACTCTCCACAAGAGCGAGCTTCATTTGTGATGGCACAAGGGTTTGGCAGATCAAATCCTGCATGGGCTACAGATGTGCAAGCCCATGATTTAACTCCGTTGTTATTAGCAGAAAGGGCGTAGTAAAGATGAACTTCAATAAAGTCATTCTTTACTACGGCTTTGCGCCGATTTCAGACCCTGAGGCCGTTAAGTTATGGCAAAAAACACTATGCGAATCACTGAATATTAAGGGCCGCATTCTTATTTCACCGCATGGCATTAATGGCACACTCGGTGGAAACATGGATGATATTAAGAAATACATTAAAAACACGCGCCAATACCCTGGGTTTAAGAAGATAGATTTCAAGTGGTCTGAAGGCACCGGCAACGATTTTCCAAAGCTTAAGATCAAAGTCAGGTCTGAATTGGTTGCATTTGGTAATCCAGGTGAAATTCAAGTCGATGTCAATGGAGTGATTGGTGGCGGAGTTCATCTGCGTCCAGAAGAAGTCAATAAATTAGTAGAAGAGCGCGGTGATGATGTCTTCTTCTTCGATGGCCGTAATGCTTTTGAAGCAAAAATCGGTAAGTTTAAGAATGCAGTTGTTCCTGATGTAACTACTTCCAATGATTTCGTTAAAGAGATTGAGAGCGGCAAGTACGATCATATGAAAGAAAAGCCAGTAGTTACATACTGCACCGGCGGAATCCGCTGTGAAATCCTCTCAGTCGTAATGAAAAACCGTGGATTTAAAGAGGTGTACCAAGTTAAAGGCGGCATTGTCCGCTATGGAAATACTTTTGGCGACGATGGTCTGTGGGAGGGCTCTCTTTATACATTTGACGATCGCTTAACTATCGATTTTAGCGACCATACTAAGTTAATCGGTGAATGCGCCCACTGCAGCGGCCCCACAAAAGAGTTTAGAAACTGTCAAAAGGCCGAGTGCCATCAGTTGGTTCTATTGTGCGATGCTTGTTATGACTCGCACTTAAATCGCCCCTGCAAGCATGATCGCGAGATTAAGCGCAACCGCGAACTGATTGGTTAACTAAACTTTTTTTGTCTGCTTCCAGTGATATATGTATAAAGGTGCCGCAACACAGGCTGTTGTCAGCGATGTGAACATACCCTTAAAAGCTTGGCGTTGATTATTAGTCTCTTGCTGAGCTTGCGCCAATTTTGACGATGCCGTTGTAGGCGTGTTCATATCTATGTATCCAGGATCTGGAAAAACTGCGTTTAATATTCCATGTACAAATGAGACAACCGAGAATAAAACTATTAATAGAGTGATTAGGCAGACCGCGTAGAGATACAGTGATTGCCAGTCAACTCCTGGTCGCACTTGAACTGGTGATGCGGTTTTTTTCGCAACTGCCTTCTTGACTGTAGCCATCGTCTCCCCCTAGTTAGTGCGTGAGCGTTACTTTAGATAATCCTTCTGGTGCATCTGGATCAAAGCCTGATGCGACAGCAAACTCGAAGGCAAAACGTTGCAAAACTATGGCATCAACGAGGGTAGAAGTAATCTCATCATCGCAGTTCGAGCCGGCCATAACAATATCTTCTCCTGCAGGTGTTCCACCATTACCTATCCAAAAAATGCGCTGTGCAATTTTTCGAATCCTGGTAGTAGCTTCAAGGATTGATTCGGCCGGAAGGTGTTTTGGGGCGACTATAAATACTTGAGTATCTTCTGTCAGTGCAGAGATAGGTCCATGTAAATAATCAGCCGTTGATAGGCCCTGCACGGAGACTTTGCATGTCTCTTGTATCTTCAGTGCCGCTTCACGTGCATTTGGATAGGCAAAGCCGCGACCTAATAAGACGATCTCCTTGTCACGGCGTGTATGAGCAACTGCCAGAGAAACCAAATCTGGCATTGCTGCAATTCGAGCTGCCTCACTAATTATTTGGACGGCATTGACTTTCTTGCCTGACCACATGCAGACCAAGAGATAGGAAATCAATAGTTGTGCGTTATAAGACTTAGTTGCCGCAACCGCAAGCTCTGGGCCAGCTAGTAATGAAAAGTGGTGATGCGCAATCTTGGCTAGTGGTGACTCTGAATCATTAGTCATAGCTATGAGATAGGCGCTAGCTTGGCGCGCCGCTGTAGCAAAATGAACTAAATCTGGTGATTGCCCGCTTTGACTGATTGCAATCACAAGGGTGTTTAAATACTTGAGATCTGCGTTATAGACCGTCACAGATGAAGGAGATGTGAGACCAACGGGCAAACCGATCTGAGTTTCAATCAAATACTTTAGGTAATGTGCGGCGTTATCTGATGTCCCGCGCGCCAAAATCAAGACCGATTGAATCTTCTCATCTTTTAAGAGATTTTTCACACTTTCAAAGGCTGATAAATCACCCAAGATTGCTGAGAAAACCGAAGGAGTTTCGGCAATCTCCGAAGACATAACAACACCTAATTGCTTCATGTGCCTATCTTCCCACATGTCTTTGAACTATTCTTCACCCTATGGTTCTTAGCGTCGACTTAGGACAATCTGGAACCCGTATTCGCTTGGGTGAAAAGAACATCACGTCTACTCGTGGAAAATTAGTAGGAGAAGATCCGCTCTTTGCGTTGCGAACAGTCTTTGAATCAATCGAAAAGATCTCAGCCGGTACAGCTGCCCTTTCCTGCACTGGCTTCTACGGCGTCATCCCCGAAGTTTCGGCATATGCAGCTTTGTGCCATGAATTTTTTGGCTCTGCAAAAGTAGCCGTCATCGATGATGGCTTAGCTGGATTCATCGGTGCACTGCATGGACAAAATGGAGTTGTCTTAACAATTGGCGGTGGAGTCGTAGCGGTGGGTGGTAAGGATGGAACTTTCGCACACAGAGATGGTCTTGGAAGTACTTTCGGTGATGAAGGTGGAGGTTTTTGGTTAGGTAAGTTAGCAATCACACGTGCTTTAGCTTTTCGCCAAGGCCGTGGAAAAGATGATGGTTTATTAGATATATTTCAGAGTCAAGTAAGTACTTTTGACCAACTTGTCGTTAAAAATACCGCTGATGCGGCAACTCTTGCCATTAACTCTGCCAAGAGATTATTAGATGCAGCAGATGCAAATATCGCATCTGCAAAAAAGATAAGAGATGAAGGCGCTCGATTACTTGCCGATACCGTCATAGCAACGTGGGTAGGAGCTCAGGGGTCATTAAGTGATTCACCACAAATTGCAATTCATGGTGGTCCATCTAGTAACCAAAGCTATGTAACACTGATTCAAGGCCACGTTGCTCAAGCATTACCTAATGCCATATTCGTAAATGCGCTTGGCGATAATTTAGATGGTGCAACATGGATTGGCGAAAATATGCTCAATGATTCGCCACCGCTTTTGAGGTGGGCCCATGTCATTTAAAGAAGCTAGATTCGCAAAGGGCTGGATAGCTCTACTAGCCACTCTGATAGGTCTTGGTATTGGTGGTTACACTTTTGTTAATCGTGCATTCTCAACTCAAGTCTATGTGACTAACTGCGGGATCATCGACTATAAGCCGACTGCGATTCTGAAATTCTGCGCCGACGGTGGAGTCGCTATTGCAGCCATCGAATGGGAATCGTGGAGCGCAAAGGGAGCAAGTGGAACAGGTAAATATCAAATTAATGATTGTTCACCCAACTGTGCAGATGGAAAGATTTACTACGCTGATGTGGAGATTGAGCTAAGTAAAGTGAAGAATCTAACTAAAAAGGATGTGCTGACTTTTATTTCGCTGAAAACTAAGGATGGAAAGAATTTACCGCTGAGTTCGTCGCCTCTTGATGCTTGGCCCCTTGAACTAGCAGGTTAAATTAGAGCATACTCACGAGCGATAGTTCTAGCGTGGCGATGTGAGCAACAAGGTTGCGGCGAGAAAGAGAATTCCTACAGCTGATAAACCAGTAAGAATACGCCGGACACGTGGCTTTGCCAAAGTAGCGGTTGCTCTGCCAATTACACTAATCAGAAATGAATACCACGATGCTGATGTGAGTGCCCAGAAAATGGAGAGAATGAAAATTCCCCATCCTAAATTAAAATCAGATGGAACGAATTGTGGGATAAAAGCAACGGCAAAGACCGCAGCCTTTACATTTGTTAAATTAGTAATCAAACCTAAACGAAATGCCGGACCTAGACCAACTTTGGCATTACCGTCATAATCAAACTTTCCATACTCTTTGCGCAAGGACCATAAAGTTTGCAAAGCTAAGATAGTTAAGAATGCAACGCCAGCATATTTAAGAGCGGTATAGGCCGTGTGTGAGCGGGCAAAGATTTGAGAAAGACCAATGGCGGAGGCAGCACCCCATATAACTAATGCGCCGCTTGTGCCCAAAAGAGTTGTGAATGCAACTCTAGATCCGCCAACTATTGCTTGACGCAACATCATCGCAACAGTTTGACCTGGAACAATCGCCAATAAAAAGGCAGTGGCGATGAATGCCGGAAGAACCTTCAATAAAGAAACCATACGTAGCCCCGAAGGGATTCGAACCCTCGTAGCTGACTTGAGAAGCCAGAGTCCTAGGCCGCTAGACGACGGGGCCGTGCCTTAAATCTTTGTATTACTAGGACAAAACATATTAAGTTGTAGTTCGCTGGGGTACCAGGACTCGAACCTAGACTTACTGAACCAGAATCAGCAGGGCTGCCAATTACCCCATACCCCAAGTTTTTTATACTTGTACTGCAGTGGCAAAGAATACCAGCGCAATCAGAGTGCTAACGCCGCCGAAATTCGGCTCAAAGAGGCCTCTTTACCGAGTAATTCCATGGATTCAAAGAGTGGTGGAGAGATCGTACTTCCGGTGGTTGCAATACGGACGGCGCCAAAAGCGATACGAGGCTTTAATCCCATATCTTCAATGAGCGATGAACGCAGTGCAGCTTCGATTGTCTCATGTGTCCAATCAACAAGTGGCTCTAACTCTTTCAGGGATCGCTTCAATACATCTTTAGCAGCTGAATCTGTCACTTTAGCCAGGCTGTCGGCTTCAATCACAAAATCCTTAACAAAGAGGAATTTCAGCATTGCGGGGACTTCGCTAAACATAACAATTCGCTCTTGAATGATTGGTAATGCTCGCTTCACTAGGTCGATCTCTTCGGCAGTACCTGTAATGACTTTAGCTTTAATCAAAAATGGAAGCGTCCACTTTAGGAACTCATCAATGGTAAGCGCGCGAATCTTGTCACCATTAATAGCTTCCAACTTTTTCATGTCAAAGCGCGCAGGTGAACTATTAACTTTCTCAACTGTGAAAAGCTCACACAGCTCTTTCATCGTAACATTTTCACGGTCATCCCCTGGCGACCAACCTAACAAAGCTAAGTAGTTACAAATCGCTTCAGGCAAAAATCCTTTTTCGCGATACCAGGCAATCGATACTTCGCCGTTGCGCTTAGATAGTTTGGCATTGTCTGCGCCCATAACAAAAGGTAAGTGGGCAAAGACTGGGTAATCTTCAATTGCAACACCCATTGCTTGGTACACACGAATCTGTCGTGGAGTAGATGAGAGTAGGTCTTCTCCACGCAAAACGTGGGTAACTTTCATTAAAATATCGTCAACGGCAACGGCCAAGGTATAGAGCGGTGAACCATCGGCGCGAGCCAAAACAAAGTCGGGCACGAACTTATGATCAAAGGCCATCTCTCCACGAATTAAGTCGGTAAAGGTTGTACCTCCCTCGGGCATGCGCATACGTACAACTCCAGCACGGCCCTCTGACTTAAATGCCGACACCTGATCAGAGCTTAATTCGCGGCAGTGGCCGTTGTATCCAGGCGCAACATTGGCAGCCCGCTGTGCTTCACGCACGGCTTCAAGCTCTTCAGGTGAGCAGTAACAGAAATAAGCATCTTTTTGTTCGATGAACTTTGCGGCCCAATGCGCATAAATTTCTAAACGCTTAGATTGTAAATACGGGCCATTTTCTCCACCTACTTCTGGACCCTCATCCCAATCCAGACCCAACCATTTCAAAGTATCGATCGCTGCGTTGATGTATTCATCGGTTACGCGCGTTGTGTCGGTATCTTCAATTCTAAATAAAAATGTTCCCCCCGTGTGGCGGGCATATGCCCAATCAAATAGGGCCGTGCGAATATTGCCAACGTGAAGATCACCAGTTGGAGATGGCGCAAAACGGACCTTTACTTTTTTACTCAATTCCTACTCACCTTATTAGTTAATTCTCCCAGACCCTCAATTGCCATTGTTGCCGTCCCACCAGCGACCATTGGGCCAATACCTGCAGGTGTGCCGGTCAGAATAATATCTCCAGGTAAAAGCGTCATAACTCTAGAAACAAAGTTAATGATCTCTGGAACTTTAAAAATCATGTCGCTTAATTGTGCTGATTGTTTCATTTCACTGTTAACTGTTGCCGTAATTTTCTGTGTACCGGGGATGAAATCAGTCTCAATCCAGGGACCGATCGGGCAGAAAGTATCAAAGCTTTTTCCGCGCGTCCACTGTCCATCTTTCTTTTGTAAATCTCTTGCGGTGACATCGTTAGCGATTGTGTAACCAAAGATCACATCACTGACCCGTTCAATCGGAACATCTTTACACAAACGACCAATCACAATTGCTAATTCAGATTCATGGTCTATCCGTTCAGACATTTCGGGCCAAACGATAGTGTCATTGGGTCCGATAACCGATGTATTTGGCTTTAAAAAGATGATGGGCTCTTCAGGCACAACCCCTCCCATTTCAGCTGCATGGTCGGCATAGTTCTTACCGATGCAGACAACTTTGGAACGAGGAATGACGGGTGCAAGCAGGCGCACCTTACTTAATTCAATTGAGGCAGCGGTTTTAGTGATGCCAGAATAAATTGGATCTCCCGTGATAATCGAAATCGTTGAGTCATCCTCTAAAACTCCAAAGAGAGGATCGCTCCCTAAACCTGAATCCGGACCAGGAGAAAATCGGACTATGCGCATTGAGTGATTCTATCGCTTACTCGTGGTCTTCAATCTCATCCTCTAAACGCTCAATCAAAACACTACTTATTCGGCGACGGCGTCCCAGTGGGCGTTCAGATGTTATCGACCAACCTTCTAATGAGATTGTGCTTCCAGCAATAGGTACTCGGCCTAACTTTTGAGCCATTAGTCCGCCAATCGTGTCAACATTCTCAAAATCAGATTCGTTGATTTCAATCTTTAACTCATCGGCTAAATCTTCAATATGAAGCGTTGCATTAGCTCGGGCTTTATCGGCCGATAGCCAGGTGAAATTATCTTCACCATCATCGAACTCATCTTCGATTTCTCCAACGATTTCTTCAATAATATCTTCAATAGTAATAATTCCGGCTGTACCACCGTATTCATCAACGACCACCGCTAAATGGATTTGATTACGCTGCATCTCTTTCAATAGTTCATCGGCCATTTTTATCTCTGGAACAAAAGTTGCAGGACGCATATGTTGTTCAATATTTTCAGCCTGTTCGGCCTCATGGTGATCTAGAGCACGCTTGGCTAAATCCTTCACATAAACAATTCCTATGATGTTGTCGGGACCAGTACCAACAACAGGAATTCTAGAAAAACCTGAGCGCAGTGCAAGGGACAGACCTTGGCGCAACGTCTTGTCTTTTTCAATCCAAACCATGTCAGTGCGAGGAACCATGAGTTCACGCACTAACGTGTCGCCTAATTCAAATACAGAGTGAATCATCTCGTGTTCATCGGATTCGACTAGACCGCGCTCATGAGCTTGGTCTACTAAATCTCGAAGCTCAGCCTCTGATGTAAATGGCCCGGATCTAAAGCCTTTCCCGGGAGTAATTGCATTACCAACTGTGATCAAAAGTTTCGTGACTGGTCCTAATAGAAAAGCTAAACCGTAGGCAACGATGATTCCATAGCGGGCATATTTGTGAGGCTGCTGTTTGCCTAGCGTGCGTGGGCCAACGCCAACTACAACGTAAGAGAGCACCACCATAATTGCCACAGTCAAAGCCATAGCCTGGGCCGATGGATAGTTACGAAGCAAAATCGATGCAAGCAGAACAGTTGCGGTTAACTCGCAGAGCTTTCGTACTAGCAAAATAACGTTGAGATAGCGTGCAGGTTGAGCGCTATATTTACGGAGTAAGGCTCCCCCGCGCTTACCTTCAAGCTCTTCAACCACAATACGTGAGATAGATGTCAGCGCAGATTCGCTGGCGGCAAGAAAGCCAGCCAATGCTAAGAGTGCAATGATGCTGGCAATTGCTATCGGACTCATTGTGTTTTCTTCCAGTTCTTTACTATCTCTTCTTGAAGTGCAAACATCACACGTTCTTCCTCTGGTTCGGCATGGTCGTGTCCAATAATGTGCAGTAATCCATGCGTCGCTAAAATATAAATCTCATGTTCGCTCGAATGTCCCGCAGTTTTTGCTTGGGCGGCGGCAAAAGTGGGACTAATAACAATGTCTCCCAAGGTAACAATCTCACCCTCAAACTCAGGCATATCCATTGGAAAAGAAAGCACGTCTGTGCTTCCGGGTTCATCCATCCATTTAATGTGAAGCTCAGTCATTGCATCGTCCTCGATAAAACCGATTGCAAGATCACACTCAGGGTTCAACTTCAAGGTTTTCATAGCAAACTGCATAAGAGATGTTATTTCTGCGCTTGGAACTAGCTGCCCAGAAGTATTTGTAACTTCAATGGTCATTTACTGTCGAATCGGACGCAGAGATTGGCGATGTTCATCAAAGCGGTCGTAGGCCTTCACAATGTCACCAATTAATCGATGGCGGACAACATCTTCAGAAGTGAGCTCTAAGAAAGCAATGTCGTCAATGTCTTTCAAAATATCGCGCACAACACGTAAACCTGAGTGTTGGCCATTGGGTAGATCTATCTGGGTAACATCACCAGTGACCACCATTTTTGATCCAAAACCTAGACGGGTTAAAAACATTTTCATCTGTTCTGGAGTCGTATTTTGTGCCTCGTCGAGAATAATAAAAGCATCGTTTAATGTTCGCCCACGCATATATGCAAGGGGTGCAACTTCAATAACTCCAGACTGCATTAAACGCGGGACTGTATCGATATCGATCATGTCGTGAAGTGCATCAAATAATGGGCGCAAGTATGGATCGATCTTTTCACTCAAAGTACCAGGTAAGAAACCTAGGTGCTCCCCAGCCTCCACTGCTGGGCGTGTCAATATAATTCGATTCACTTGCTTGCTCTGCAAAGCTGCTACGGCCTTCGCCATTGCCAAATAAGTCTTTCCTGTACCAGCAGGACCAATTCCAAAGGTGATTGTGTGATCTTCAATTGCATCCACATATCTCTTTTGATTTGCAGTCTTTGGGCGAATCGTTCGGCCGCGATTACTGACAATATTGAGCGATAAAACCTCAGCTGGGTGATCAATGGGTTTAGTCTCTAACATCGCAATAGATCGTTTTACTGTTTCCACGTTAAGAGTATTTCCAGATCGAATCACAACCATTAACTCGGCAAATAAATTTTCAAGGCTTTGGCAATCCGCATGTGGCCCGCGCAAAGTGATTTCATTTCCGCGAACGGTGATATTGACTGAAGGAAATGCCGCTTCAACTGCACGTAAGTTGTCATCATGTGGACCGATGAGTGCAACCATGGGTATGGCAATAGGTACCGTTAATAGTGTGCGCTCCATTGAGGATAAATCTATCTTTAACCGGGTGGCCATGCCAGCGAACGGCCGCCAATGAGGTGAAGATGAACGTGAAAAACGCTCTGCCCAGCTTCAGCGCCGGTGTTAAAGACGGTTCGGTAGCCAGTAATGCCTCGCGAGGCGGCGATGTCACTGGCAACACTAAAGAGCTCGGCTAAAACCTCTGGCGATTGTGCGGCAAGTTCGGCGGCATTGGCGCAGTGGCGAATTGGCACAAGCAAAACATGAGTGGGGGCTTGCGGATCAATATCGTTAAATGCGAGAACGGTCTGGGTTCTAGCCACAATATCTGCAGGAATATCTCCAGTAACTATTCTGCAAAACAAACAGTTGGCATCCTGACTCACGTAATCACCATACCTTGAGCAGCGCTGAAACTGCCGCGACTGCCGCGATTCCAGCATGTGCCGAACGCAGGATTGGTCGCCCCATTAAGGCGACTTTAGCGCCAGCTGCTTTGAACTCCTCAATCTCCGTTGGAGTAATTCCACCTTCTGGGCCAATAATAATGAGTAGATGCGCAACGTTATGTGATGAGACACAATCGCTGAGTTTCATCTCTGTACTTTCATGAAAAACAATTGCAAGATCGCTCACAGCAATAGCTTCACAAATCTGTGATGTGGTTGCGATATCGGTGACTTCAGGAATTCGTAAACGGCGTGATTGTTTACTGGCTTCACGAGCGGTAACAGAGAACTTTTCTGAGGCCTTCCCAATACTGCGTGCAGCTGCCCAAGGGACAATTCGATCCACGCCAGCTTCGGTTAATAGCTCTATGGCCTCTTTAGCCCGATCACTTTTAGGTAAAGCTTGCACTACTGTGATTGTGGTTGGTAACGCCTCTTGAAAACCGCTCGCAATAACTTCTACTTCTAGTGACTTCTTCTTTACTGCAAAGGCTTTTACTTGGCTCCAAGCACCAGTTCCATCGGCCAGCATAAATGTTTCTCCTGCAGCCATGCGCAAAACTCGAACGGCATGTTGAGCATCTTCATTATCGAATTCATATAAAGAACCGATTTGAGTTGGTAAATTATCAACAAAAAATAATGTGAGCATTACTTGGTAAACGCGCCTTTGATCTTAGAAAAGATGCTGCCATCCTGGCTCTTCACGTGCGCATCTCCCGATTTTTCTCCCCGTAAATCGGCAAATTTCTTCATTAACTCTTCTTCTTCACGGTTCAATTTTGTAGGTGTCTGTACTTCAACATGGACAACCAGATCACCACGGCCTCCATGGCGAAGCCGAGTCATTCCCTTGCCCTTAATTGCAATTGGTGTGCCACTCTGAGTGCCAGATTTCACTTGAACCTCAACTGGGCCATCGAGTGATTCAACTGTGACGGTGGTTCCAATGGCTGCCGCTGACATTGATACCGAGAGCGACATATGTAAAGTGTCGTGCTCGCGGATCAGATAATCATGTTCAGACTCCACTATTTCTACATATAAATCACCTGCTGGACCGCCACCATGACCTACTTCACCACGGCCTGATAATTGAATCCGATTACCGGTTTCAACACCTGCAGGAATTTTGACTGTGATACTTTGACGAGAACGAACACGGCCTTCGCCGGCACATTCACGGCAAGGGTTTTGAATAATGCTTCCGTAACCAGAGCATGGTGCACATGGACGCGATGTCATTACTTGTCCAATAACCGAGCGAACAACTTGCTGTGTTTCACCACGGCCTTTACATACCTGGCAGATCACTGGTTCGCCGCCGTCAAAGCAACCTGTTCCGGTGCACTTAGGGCAAACAATTGCGCTTTCTACGCTGATCTCACGCTCTACTCCAAAGCAGGCTTCATGTAAATCAACGTGAATGCGAATCAGCGAATCTTGCCCGGCGCGCATACGTGGTCGAGGCCCACGCGATCCGCCACCGCCGAAAAATGCATCCATGATGTCGCTAAAGCCGCCGCCAAAGTTAGCACCACCACCGAAACCGCTGCCACCCATGTCATAGTTCTGACGCTTCTTAGAATCACTCAACGTTTCATAGGCGGCAGTAATCTCTTTAAACTTATCTTGAACCTCTGGATCGGGATTCACATCGGGATGAAGTTCGCGCGCTAACTTTCGATACGCACGCTTGATCTCATCGGCCGATGAATCACGAGAAACACCTAGCGTTTGGTAATGATCAGCCACTTATGCACCCTCATTAATAAAACGGCCAACATAACGAGCTACCGCAGAGACTGCTGCCATCGATCCCGCGTAATCCATGCGGGTTGGCCCGATAATTCCAAGTGCCCCTAAAGCGTTTTCGTCGGTTCCATAACCGACAGCTACTAACGATGTTGTTCTCAAGTTTGCATCTTTTTGCTCATGGCCAATCCGCACTTTAACGGTCTGATTTGTATCTCCCAATAAACGAAGAAGGACTACTTGTTCTTCTAAGGCTTCAAGTACTGGGTGCATGGTTGTAGAGAAATCCTCTTGAAAACGCGCCAGATTCGCAGTGCCAGCTAAAACAATCTTCTCTTCTGGTCGCTCCATAGCCATTTCAATGACTGCCGACATAACGATTGCAACATCACGTCGTTCATGGACGCTATAACTCTCTAGAACTCCGCTAATCCGATCGGCAACTTCAGGAAGTCTGTGGCCCATCATCGCATTATTTAAAGCTGTACGAAGTGTGTGCAAGAACTGTTCAGATACATCTTGAGTAAGTTCAATCACGCGTTGCTCGATTCGTCCGGCATCGGTAATTAAAACCATCATCAGGCGCGATGGTGCTAGTGATACTAATTCGATATGCCGTACCCGTGATTTAACCATTGAAGGATATTGAACAACGGCGACCTGCTTAGTCACATCGGCTAATAAACGTACGGTACGCATAACAACATCGTCTAGGTCGAGTGCGCCCTCTAAAAAGGTTTCGATTGCACGTCGTTCAGCCGAAGACAAAGGTTTAACGGTTGCTAACTTATCGACGAAAACTCGATAACCCTGATCGGTTGGAATTCGTCCAGCACTTGTATGTGGCTGAGTAATCAAGCCCTCTTCTTCAAGAACTGCCATCTCATTGCGAATCGTTGCTGGTGAAATGCCCAGACCATGTCGGTCAGCGATTGATTTTGAGCCCACGGGCTCCTGCGTCGCGACGTATTCGTCGACAATTGCACGGAGGATTTCTAGGCGGCGCGATGACATGATGGTGGCAAGGATACTAGATAGTTATTTCTCGGACGATTCGATCTGCAATTAAGCGCCCAGTTGGGGTCAAAACAACTCGACCGTTCAATAGCTCCAGATATGAATCGTCTTGATAGCCACCAAGAAGCTCCATCTGTTGAGTTGAAAATGTTGAAATCTCTAGTCCTTCACGCATTCTTATGCCTAACATGATTCGCTCAACATCAATTTCTATCTGAGTAAGCGTTTCACTATCTGCAACTACCGATTCTCCCGAAAACAGGCGTTGTTTATAGGCCGTAGGGTGCTTAACATTCCAAAAACGCTTTCCATCTATATGTGAATGTGCTCCCGGTCCAAGACCCCACCACTCTTTATTGCGCCAATATGCAATGTTATGAGCACACTCATGCTGGGGCTTTGACCAGTTAGATAGTTCGTACCAAGTAAATCCGTGTGCCTCACATAATTGATCGACTAATAGATACATATCAGCCATCAGATCATCATTAGGCATTGTTAAGTCACCGCGCTTGATCTGGGCAGCTAACTTTGTTCCAGTCTCAACAATAAGCGCATAGGCACTGATGTGATCTATATCGAGCTCTAGCGCTTTTGTTACCGTATCGCACCAATCATCGATTGATTCTCCGGGAGTCCCATAAATTAAATCAACACTTATGCTTTTAAAACCTGCAGCTCGTGCCATATCAACTGACTTCTTAACATTCTCAGGGTTATGCGTACGGTCTAGGACGGCCAATACATGAGCTTTCGCAGACTGCATTCCAAAAGAGATTCGATTAAAACCAACCTCTATGTATCGCTTAAGTTTTTCAGCAGTTACTGAATCTGGATTGGCCTCTAAAGTGATTTCACATCCATCAGCCAAACCATTACGCTCCTTGATCGCTGCAATAACGCGACCTAAATCATCGGCTGGAAGCAGGGAAGGCGTTCCTCCCCCAAAGAATATTGTTGGTACAAGACCAAGAGGCGCGGCATCGAGCTCTTTTAATACGGCATCGATGTAGTCATTACTGACTATCTCTAACGTTGCACCAACTTGAAGCTCTGAAGGCGTATACGTATTAAAATCACAGTAGCCACAGCGTTTGATGCAGTATGGAATATGCACATAGAACGAGAGCGACATAGTTAGAGCTTTCGAGCGGCTTTCACCTTTTCAATGTCAGCATCGGTTGCAAGGGCTGCCACGAAGGCCTCCTGAGGAACTTCAACGCGACCCACCATCTTCATTCGCTTCTTACCCTCTTTTTGCTTCTCAAGCAGCTTGCGCTTACGCGAGATATCTCCGCCATAACACTTAGCTAAAACATCTTTACGAATTGCGCTGATGCTTTCGCGCGCAATGATTCGTGATCCGATAGCTGCTTGAATCGGAACTTCAAACTGTTGACGAGGTATCAGTTGGCGCAGCTTGCCAGTCATCATAACGCCATAGGCATAAGCCTTGTCACGGTGCACGATTGCACTGAATGCATCAACGGCTTCACCTTACAACAAAATATCGACCTTTACTAGGTTGCCTTCGGCATCGCCCTTTTCTTCATAGTCAAGAGACGCATATCCCTTTGTTCGAGACTTAAGTTGGTCGAAGAAGTCAAAGACGATTTCGGCAAGAGGTAGGTCATAGCGAATCTCTACTCGATCTTCTGAGATGTAATCCATTCCCAGCAAGATTCCACGGCGCTCTTGGCATAACTCCATAAT